>JBCBXF010000045.1:0-17276 GCA_039816705.1 Pseudomonadota bacterium
TCGACATCGGTTTTGGTCGCCACATAGTTCGCAAGGAACTGATCAGGGATCAGCAGCACCTTCGGCGCGCCAAGGCTTTCCACGACCTGCACCGCATTGGAAGACGTACAGCAGATGTCACACTCGGCCTTCACGTCCGCCGACGTATTCACGTAGGTTACGATCGGCACGCCCGGATTGGCTTCCCGCAGAAGGCGTACATCAGCCGCCGTAATCGACTCCGCCAGCGAACACCCGGCCTCAGAGTCCGGGATCAGAACCGTCCGGTCGATGTTCATCAGTTTTGACGTCTCGGCCATGAAGTGCACGCCGCACTGGACGATGATGTCCGCATCCACCTTGCCCGCTTCCTTGGCGAGCTGCAGGCTGTCACCCATGAAATCGCCGATACAGTGGAAGATTTCCGGCGTCATGTAGTTGTGCGCGAGGATGACGGCGTTGCGCTCTGTCTTGAGCCGATTGATGTGAAAGATGTAAGGCGCAAACCGCGGCCACTCGATCGCTGGCACGACATCCTTGACCTTTTCATAGAGCGCATCCGTCTCGGCCTTCACCTCGTCGGTGTAGGAAAGATCCGGCATATCGAGGATGCCAAGGCGATCTGCTGCTTCGGAAATCGCTGTATTACTTTGGAGCGCCGTCATTGCCGTATCTCCTTGATTTCACTCGCATAAACTCGAAAAAGCATCATTTGCTCAGATTGAGTATATGAGGAGCCTGAAAACAGGCCGGACACCAACAAGGGATGTCAGCGTACCGGCCTTCACTCCTCTACATAGGGCTCAAATGCCCGAATTTCCAGTGCTTTTCCCGACGATCAACCTCGCCTCGCGCACCGAAAGCCAACAATAGGCCAGCGTCTCAGCGCACCAGGATCACCTCAATTCAGTGTTGCGTGAACACGGACACCTGGCGCTGGGCGTTCCAGCAAAACCTCCGAGCGAAACCGGAACAGCTTGGCCGGTCGCCCACCGGTATGCGTCCGCACATCGCCCGTCGGCTCGACCAAGCCACCACTTTCAACAAGTCGCCGGAAATTTTGTTTGTGCAGGTGACTGCCGAGAATGGCCTCAACGGTTTTTTGCAATTCGAACAGCGTGAAATCTGCATCCATCAACTCGAACACCACGGGCCGATACTTGATCTTGGCCCGTAGGCGACCAAGCGCCGTTGCGAGAATACGCCGATGATCCAGGTGCATTGCACGACCAAACAGCGGAAGGCTCTCCCACTGCGATGCAGCCTCCCGTCCTTCGCGCGCTGCTTCCTCAACGAGCCCGGCTTCAAACAACAGCTCGTAACGCTCCAGGACCTTCTCCTCGTCCCACTGCGTGCCATCGGTGCCGAAACACATCCGCAGCCGATCCGCACGCGAGAACGGCGAGGCCGCGACTTCCGGGCGATCTGCAGGTTGATCTGCGAGCCAGCGCGTAAGGCGCGGCACGATCTCCTCATCGATGATCTCAGGTTTTCCGCTGCGCCAATCCTCCCAAGGAAAGAAGGCGTAGATCCCCTGCCAATGACCGCCGGTCAACGCAGTGGATTCATCAAACCGATTGAGCGCCAGATACCCGATCGAGACGGCGTGAGGCTCGTTGTCGTCGGCCCGCGCGTGGCGTCCACGATCACCAAAGGTATAGAGTTGTTCGGCGTAACCGAGATGCAGACCGGTCTGCTCCGCCACCCAGTTGCGCAAACCCGTCTCCAGCGTGCGATGGCGGATCGGCGTGAACGGACCGAACGGCAGCGCTTCAAGGGGCCGATCATCAACCGGCTGACGCACCGTGAGAATCTGCGGATTGTCCTTGGCGCACGTAATGATCGCGGCGTTCAGCCCGATCTCAATCGCCGCGGGACCACTCCTGTCGTGCCCGGCATCAGAGCCAATTATGCCCTCACGATGCGTTTTATCGGTGTTCTGTGCTGCGCACACGTCGTCATGTCTGCTCATGTCGTGCCCCATTTCTGAGCGCTCCGGCTCGTCCAGGTCACAGCCAATTCCCCCGGTTCATCGTCCACGAATGTGGAAAGCCGAACCCTTGTACCCCGCCTCAGCCTTTGACGCTCGAATTCGGGCGAGTTTGCGGCTTTTGCTGGGTGGTCTTGAGGCCGTCCCTGGCCGGATGTCAGGAAACTGACGTCTTCAGGAGGGCAAACCGCTCAAGAAAGGCTGCCTGCGCCGCCTGCGTCTCGTGTGCCGTCAGAACGTCCATCTCAAGGCGAAGCGCGCTCGGCAACGTGTCACCAGCCAGCGGGAAGTAGAGCGCGGCCTCTGGTTCAGTGAACCCAGCAAGACGCGTTGCCTCATAGTAGGCTGCAATCCCGTCAGCATGTTTGATCGTCGCGGCGATCGCGTCCGGCATGGGATCAGGAACACCAAAAGCTGCATGGATGGACGCGCTTAATCGCAGCTCGAACGATTTGTAGTCGCGGCCAATTGCTGTCTTGAACGGTGATATCAGATCACCAACCACGTACTCCGCCGCATCATGCAGCAACGCCGCAAGACGCCACTGCGGCGTGAGATCCGATGCCAGTGCATCACAGATATCCGCGACGAGCACACTGTGCTGCGCGACCGAGAACGCATGCGTGCCAACGGTCTGTCCGTTCCAACGGGCAACGCGTGCCAGCCCGTGCGCAATATCCTCGATATCGATGTCGGCTGGTGACGGGTTGAGCAGATCAAGCCGCCTTCCAGAGAGCATGCGCTGCCAGGCACGCGGCCTTTGCCCGTCGCGATCAACCACGTCGTTTGCCGCCTGTGACATCACGAGATCATGGAACCCTTTTCGTAGGTCGGTGCCTTGAACGTCTCGGCAAGCTTTGCGCAGGCCGCGCGCCGTGGACATCCGACAAGATGATCGTTCACCATCCCCATCGACTGCATGAACGCATACATCGTCGTCGGCCCGACGAACCGGAACCCAAGCCCCTTCAGCCGCTTCGACATCGCCTTGCTTGCCGCCGTCTCCGCCGGCACATCCGCCATGGTCGCGAAGTGGTTTTGCGTGATCCGCCCGTCCACGATATCCCACAACAACCCGGCGAATGAACCATTCTGCTGGATCTCGAGATATGCCTGCGCGTTGGAAATCGTAGCTTCGATCTTCGCGCGGTTGCGGACAATCCCGGTGTCCGCCATCAGCTTTTCGATCTTCGCCGGGCGATACCGTGCGATCCTGGCGGCATCGAACCTGTCAAACACCTTCCGGAAGTGTTCGCGCTTGCGCAGGATCGTGATCCACGAAAGCCCGGCCTGAAACCCCTCGAGCACGACCTTCTCGAAGAGCGCCTGATCGTCCCCGTTCGGCACACCCCATTCCGTGTTGTGATACGCGATGTACTGCGCATCATCGCCCGCCCAAGGGCAGTGAGACATCGCGCTCATGAGCACGCGCTCTGCCCATCACCATCGCCATCGCCATCGCCATCGCCATCGCCATCGCCATCGAGCAAATAATCAGCCCAGGCGGGAACCTCAAAGCGGATTTGTTCTCCGTTGCAGGTCATTGGCACACCGTCCGCCAAGGCATCACGAACCCTGTCGATCCGGGCGATCGCAATGCCACGTCCGTCGACGCTCGAGCCGAGCATAGCCACCGGTCGTTCCGCTGCAATAATCTCCGTGCCCGGATCGGGAAGCGCATCATTTTGCGCGAGCAGGCCAAGCACACGGCGACGCGCCGTCCCGCGGTGTCGCATGCGCGAAACGACCTCCTGTCCAACATAGCAGCCCTTGGAAAAGCTCACGCCGCCGAGCAGATCGAAACACGCATCGTGCGGGAACGTATCTCCAAACGCATAGTCTGCGCCGCCTTCAGGCACCGCATGCGCAATGCGGTGGGCATGATAGGCCCTGAGCGCAGACGGTTCCGCGTCCAGCCCGCCAGCCGCGACAATCCTGCGAATGCCAAGCGCATCTAGTCGAGGATCGCGCGGGCCGTTGCCAACACCTTCGCCCCATTCAGCAACGACGGCGCGATCGGCGAGATGTTCAATCTCCACCGCCGCGCGGAGCTTGTAAAAGCCGAGGCGTTTCGCGAGCGAAGCCGCCTGTGCCTCCGCCACGTCGATGAGCAGTGCCTCGCCATTCCGCTGCACAATGAATTCGAAAAGAACCTTACCTTGCGGCGTCAAGAGCCCAGCGTGGCTGCTCACACCGTCAGCCAGGCCCGAGACATCGGCCGTCACGAGGCCAGAGAGGAAAGTGACGGCGTCGGCGCCACGGATCGCCAGAACAGCGCGGTCGCTCAAGGTGGCGTGCATCGCTCGTCTCCGCTCATTTCCCGCTCAACGCACTTTGCGCCAGCAGGGGCTGCGCCTTGCATAGCAGCCGAGACTTACGTAACCGGTCAGGCCTCCGCAAGCGCCTCTATGCTGTCCCTGCCTGCCACTGGAGCAACCCGATGCCCACCCCCTCCTCGTTCCGGGATAGCGGCCCGTTCGATCTGCTGATCACAAGCGGAACACTGGTCAACCACGACGGCATCGGCACCGGCGACATCGGCGTGCGGAACGGGCGCATCGCGGCAATCGGCGACCTCGCCACATCAAGCGCAGGCGAAACAATCGATGCAACCGGGCTCCACATCCTGCCGGGCATCATCGACAGCCAGGTGCATTTTCGCGAACCCGGCATGGAGCACAAAGAGGATCTCGAGACAGGCAGCCGCGCCGCGGCCATGGGTGGGGTGACGAGCGTCTTCGAGATGCCGAACACCAATCCGCTCACAACCTCCGCCGAAGGTCTCGCCGACAAGGTCTCCCGCGCGCATCACCGCATGTTCTGCGATTTCGCGTTTTATGTCGGCGGCACGCACCACAATGTCGCGGATATCCCAGAGCTCGAGCGCTTGCCCGCGAGCGCAGGCATCAAGGTGTTCATCGGATCATCCACGGGCGATTTGCTGATCGACGACTTGCCGGGCCTTGAAGCTGTCATCGCAAAACTCTCCCGGCGCGCCGCCTTCCACTGCGAAGACGAGGCACGCCTCAATGACCGCAAACATCTGCGCCGCACCGGCGATCCGTCAAGCCACCCGGAATGGCGCGATCCCGAGGCGGCACTCATTGCAACGCGCAACCTCGTCGGCCTCGCCATGAAGCATCGCAAACGTGTGCATGTGCTTCACATCTCGACCGCGCAGGAAATGGCTTACCTCGCGCATCATCGTCAGTGGGCGAGTGTCGAAGTTACGCCGCACCACCTGACGCTCGACGGCGCCGAGGCATATGCTCGCCTTGGAACACGTGTGCAAATGAACCCGCCTGTCCGCAACACCGCCCACCAGTATGTCATCTGGCAAGCGCTGCGCGAAGGCGTGGTCGATGTCCTCGGCTCTGATCACGCGCCGCACACACTGGAGGAAAAAGCCGCGGAATACCCGGCATCTCCATCGGGCATGACGGGCGTTCAGACCCTCGTTCCGATGATGCTCGATCATGTAAACGCCGGACGCCTCACCCTGCAGCGCTTCGTCGACCTCACAAGCCACGGGCCGCAGCGCTTGTTCGGCATTGCAGGCAAGGGGCGCATGATGGCCGGCTACGACGCCGATCTCACGATCGTCGACCTCAAAGCCTCCCGCACGATCACCAACGACTGGATTGAGAGCCGCTGCGGATGGACGCCGTATGACGGTGTCCAGGTGACCGGCTGGCCAAGAGGCACAATCGTCCGTGGCCGGCGTGTCATGTGGGATGATGAATTGATCGGCACCGCCAATGGTGAGGCCGTGAAATTTCATGAGGCCGGGGTCTGACGCGGTTGATCACCTAGTTACTCTGCGAGGCCGCTACCCGCCATGTCAGCGCGTGAATTGTACCATCGCTTCCAATGACGATCGTCAGGTTCTTGCCTGCCCACACGCGATCCGCCGCGCGTCTGACGACCTGGCGATCGAGCGCGTCATTGATCGCGAGCATCAGCGCGGCCACGTCACCGGCTTGCGCAACGAGGCACGTGACGCCTGCCTCAAGATCATCCGCAGCATCCGAGCCGCAGCCAGGCGCCTCGATCACCGGGGAGAGTTCGTTGAACTCAAGCGCTTCGAGCAACGACTCACGGGTTCCAATCGCTACGGCATCACGCAGCAAGTCAATCGTCGCGCGAAGAGGAAGCCGTAACACTTCGCTGTCAGGTTGCACCGCGCTGGACGGCGTTTGCGCACCGCCTTCAGATGGCATCGCCAGCAGGACGAGCCCGAGATTGACACGCAACGCGCAGCACAAGGATCGTTGCAGGTGTTTCACGAGATCGTCCTGTTAATCGCCGCGTTCGGCATCGGTGTAACGCTCGCAGCACCTGGCGGACCGGTCAACATCATGTGCGTTCAGCGCGGCCTGGAGCGCGGCTTCCATGGCGGCATCGCTGTTGGCCTCGGCGCGGTCCTCGGCGACGGGATGCTTGCGCTCGTTGCCGTGTCCGGCCTGTCGTTCGTCCATGCGGTGCACGATGTGTTCGCCGCCGAAATCCAGATCATTGGCGGCTGCATCCTGCTGCTCTTTGGCCTGGGTCTTAGCCGCCACCGGCACAACGAGGCACCAGCCGAAAAAGCCCGTGAAGCCAAACGAGCAAAGCCGTCCGCGCACGCAGCGACACTCGCCTCGCAGCTCTCGGTCATCCCGAAGTCATTCCTGATGACGGTGACAAATCCGGCAGCCATGCTCGGCGCATTCGCCTTGCTCGGCGGGCTTGCTTCAGTGTTCGGCGCATTTCCGACCAGCATCGACGTCGCTAAAATCGTGCTCGCAGTAATGGCCGGAAATCTCGTGTGGTGGTTTGGGCTCTCTTACACCGTCTCGCGCCTGCGCCACCGCGTGCCCGGCGACCGGATGGCTCTGGTCAACCGCTTTGCCGGTCACGCGCTCATGGTTTTCGGCGGGCTGTTGCTTGCGCGTGGCACCTGGAACATCGATCCGGAGCGTCTGCACGCCGTTGTCGCGACGCTGTAACGTCTGCCGCGCGTTGGGCCGACTATTGCAGCGTTCTGTCGAGCGAGAATTCGCCTGCGTCGAGCCGATCTGCCAACCCGTCAATCAACGTGCGCACTGACTCTTCGCCGTAGGACGACACGAGATCTGTCAGCGCTGCAAACAGGGCAGCGTTGGCGAGTTGATCTGATGGAATTCCGTCATCAAGCGCTTCCTCCCACGCGTCGAGGATATAGCGCAGCGCACGGCTTTCATTCTTCCGCTCACAGAGCGAGGCGACGGTTTGCATACAGCATCCCCGAAGACGAGAGGATCGGTGCGCCTTGGAAATCGCCTTGAACAAGACGAGCTTCCAACAACGACACGGGTCGGTTGCACTAGCATGTGGCGCCGGGCGATCGGCGCATGGCTGTTGAAAAGGTAAACGGCGATCCGGACCGAGCAACCCTGCCTCAGTGCCCCGAGGAATGCCCGCCATCGCCAACGGCGATCGACAAGGCCTATCCATCGTCGCCCGCAGCAGCATCCGGTGCGGCGTTATCGTTTTCGTCCTTGATCAACCGCGACGCGATTTCCGCCCCCTCTCCAACAAACCGAGCAATCGCCGTCTCAGCCGTTTGCGTGCAGCTGCGATAGGTCCGCTGAAAGCTGCGATATCCTTTGTTGAAGCGCTTCGTGAGCCGCACCTTGCGCAGAGCGCTTGTGCCTTCCGCTTCGATCAGCGCCTCCATCTGATCCCGCCATCGAGTCCCATCACCGGACGAGCAAAGTTCCCGCAGATAGTGGATAGCGCCGAGCAGCTCCGATAGGCGAAAGAGATCACGATCGTAGGGACGCGCCTTCTCCTGCGCCACCGCGGGCAACAGCGCGGCCCCGACGGCCATCGCGCCAGCCAACAGCACGCACAGCCACACCCGCCGAAACACGGCGTTGCCCCGGGGTGACCGATGACCTGTCTCAGCGCTACTCATAAGAGGGGCCTGTACCACGCAACTAAGCCCGGATCGCGACGCAATTCGGCCACCTCACGGATCAGAGCCGCTGTCCCTTCGGTCATTGCAAAATTATCCAGCTCCGCGACGCAAGCCCAGCGCACGGCCACACAGTCACTGGCAGCCACAGCGACCCCGGCGTCCCAATCCGCACCCAGGATATTCAGCACATAGTGCCAAGCTACGGCGCCCGCTGCGTCCCGCTCGATGATATCCCGGACCGCGACAACGCCATGAATGCGCGCCTGAACGCCTGTTTCCTCAAAAAGTTCACGCGCACCGCCTTCCCGCACAGTTTCCCCGACCTCGATGCGACCGCCTGGCAAGCTCCAGAGCCCGGCACGCGGTGGCTTCCCCCTTTGACCAAGCAACACCTGACGATCTTTGAACACCATAACGCTCACGCCGGGGCGTGGCACCAGCTTCAAAGGCTCATTACGCGTGCTCATCGTGGAGCGTTCCCATCACCGATGCTCTCATGATTGCCCACCACGGCAGCGCCCCGTATTTATCCTGTCATGTGCTCCCGCTACAGCCATACTTCGCCACCAGAGGCAACGCGCGACCTGTTTCGCTATCCCGAACAGCCAAATTTTCCTCCGCGCAACAACATCGCGCCAACCCAACCTGTACCGATCATCCGGCTCGATCATCGCGGCGCGCGCACCTTCCAACTCGTTCGCTGGGGGCTCATTCCGTCATGGGTGAAGGACCCACGGGACTTCACGACTCTGATCAATGCCCGCAGTGAAACCGTGTTTGAAAAACCGTCATTCCGCGGCGCAATCAAGTATCGACGCTGCCTGGTTCCAAGCGACGGATTTTATGAGTGGACCGGCGAGCGCGGCAGCAAAACGCCGCACTTCATCCACCGCCGCGACGGCCAGCTGATGGCGTATGCCGGTCTGTGGGAAAGCTGGCTTGGCGCAGATGGCAGCGAGATGGACTCGATGGCCATTCTGACCACAGGACCGAACGCGACGATGGAGCCCATCCACACGCGCATGCCCGTCATCCTTGCGGAACAAGATTTCGAAACCTGGCTGACCGCGGCCTCGACCGAGCTTGAGCCCATCGCAAAACTGCTCCGTCCCGCGCCCGACACGCTTCTCGAAGTGAGTCCCGTGACCTGGTCGCTCTCCCACGCAAAGGCGGGAACCGCTGAAAGCGGACCAGACCCGACCAACCGCCAGGGTTCGCTGTTCTGAGGCACACGGAGGGGATACCGATCAGGAGCGCTTTGGCTCCGGCTGACCAGGGTCAATCCAACGCGCGAGCTGCGTCGTGTGACCGTGTTCATAGCCGATGGACGCATAGAACCCGAGCGCATCCTGATTATCGTCACGCACCATCAGGTTCAGCTTCCACATCCCCCGCGCGACACACCAGTCCTCAGCGTGCTGCATCAGCGCGCGTCCGAGACCTTTACGCTGATACGCTGGCGCGACCGCCAGATAATAAACTGCACCGCGGTGGCCATCGTGCCCGACCATCACGCTCGCGACGAGGGTGCCGTCGTGTTCAAGAACAAGCACGTCAGACGCATCGCCTGCTTGCGCCACATCGAAGTCACGAATTGGATCGTTCCAAGCGCGCGTCAGCCCGCATGCGGTCCAAAGACTGATCACGGCATCGCGGTCGCAAGGTCCGGCGGCACGCGCCCGAGCGGACATCACAATACCTTGCCCGGATTGAGAATACCGTTTGGATCCAACGCGGTCTTGATACGCCGCATCAAAGCGAGTTCGACCGGAGATTTTATCTCTGCCATCAAATGCTGTTTCATACGCCCAATACCGTGTTCCGCACTGATTGTACCGGCAAAGCCAAGCACGACCTCGTTCACGACGCCGCACATGAAGTCCCACTGCGCTAAAAACGCTGTCTTCTCCATCCCGATCGGCTGCAGGATGTTGTAATGGATGTTGCCATCTCCAAAGTGTCCGAATGGCACCGGGCGTGCCCCCGGCATGACCGCTTCAACCGCTTTGTCCGCCGCGGCGATAAACGCAGGAACATCCGCCACCGGCACTGCGACATCATTTTTGATGCTGCCACCTTCCCGGCCCTGCACATCGGATATCCGCTCACGGATCGTCCAGAACATGTCGGCCTGCGCGCCGGACGAGGCCACCGCAGCATCCGCAACGAACCCGGCGGTCGCCCCATCCTCAAGCAGCGCCAACAGCTGCCCCTCAGCCGCACCATCCGCACGCGCTCCGGAGATCTCGATCAGCACATACCAGAGATGCGGCGCATCCAGCGGATCCCGCATGCCTTCGGCGTGTTTAAGGACAAGATCTAGCCCGATGCGCGGAAGCAGCTCAAATCGCGTGATCGCACTGCCCGCAACGCCGCGCGCAATGCCATAAAGCGCGGCCACATCTTCCAGCGACGCAACGCCAATAAAGCCGCTCGACAGCTCTGCGGGCTTGGGTGCCAGTTTCAGCGCGGCCGCTGTGATGATGCCGAGCGTCCCTTCCGATCCGACGAACAGATGGCGCAAATCATATCCCGTGTTGTCTTTGCGCAGGGTCCGCAAGCCATCCCAGATCTGACCGTCCGCAAGCACGACTTCCAAGCCCAGCGTCAGATCGCGCGCATTGCCATAGGCAAGCACCTGCATGCCCCCAGCATTCGTCGCGAGGTTGCCACCAATCTGACAACTCCCCTGCGACGCGAGCGAGAGAGGAAAGAGCCGGTCCACCGCATCGGCGGCTTCCTGCACGTTTTGCAGCGTGACACCGGCTTCGACGATCAGTGTTTCACCAACCGGGTCGACGGCGCGGATCGTGTCGAGACGCGAGAGCGACAGCACGATCTCCGCCCCCTCCTCAAACGGAATCTGCCCGCCAACGAGACCGGTATTTCCTCCCTGCGGCACAACGGGCACGCCGGTCTCGTTCGCCATTGCGAGGATGTCGGCAACCTCCTGTGTTGAGCCCGGTCGGACAACGCACAGCGTACGCCCCTCGTAGAGCCCTCGGCGCTCTACCAGATGACCAGCCACGTCATCCGGTGCGCTCAACACATGCCGCGCGCCGACGATCGCCGCACAGCGCGCACGGATGTCAGAGACATCCCGGATCGAGAGGTGTTCCATGAGCGGAAGATGTGTTGTCATGACCTGGGTCCGTTCTCAGTCTCGCGGAGCCGCCGCACGGCTCAGCCGATCGTTGATTGCCCGCCCAAGCCCGACATCGGGGATCGGCATGACTGCAATTGTTTCAACCGATGCCGCATCCAGAGTTCTGAGCGCATCGAAGAGATTGGCGGCCGCCTCCTGCAGATCGCCGCTCACACTCAGGTTGATCGTCGAGGGGGCCACAGCAGCGCCGCAGCCGACCGCATGTTTCGGCATTTGTGAACCAAACCCAAGAAACCCTTCACCGGGGCGCGGTATCTCCGCATTCATCCGAATGCGCGCATCGGGAGCGTAGTGACTGGCCAGTTGCCCGGGCGCCGTGGGGTGCAGACGATCCATCTCCCCAGGCAACGCAGCCAGAGGCAACCCCACATCACCGAGAACCTCGGAAATCATCTCAGTCGTGATGGACCCGTGGCGGAGAAGGCGAGGCATGCCGTCCGACACGTCGACGATCGTCGACTCGATCCCCGCTTCACAAGGCCCACCATCCAGAATGTGCACCTGCGCAGCACCAAATTCCGTCTGCACGTGCGACGCCCGCGTCGGACTGACCTTCCCGGACCGATTGGCACTCGGCGCAGCGACCGGCATGTTCGCTACTTCCAAAAGCGCACGCGCAACCGGATGACGCGGCACGCGCACGGCGAGCGTATCCAATCCGGCCGTCACGAGCGAAGCGATCCCGTTTTGGTGATGCGCGCGCGCCACCAATGTCAGCGGCCCTGGCCAGAACGCGCGCGCCAATACAGCTCCCACGTCGCCCAGATCGACCAGCGCAGCAGCCGCGTCGTCATCCAGCACGTGAACGATCAGTGGATTGAAATGCGGTCGTCCTTTGGCTGCGAAAATACCCGCAACCGCGGTTCCGTCCCGCGCGTCAGCGCCAAGCCCGTAGACTGTCTCAGTGGCAAACGCCACGAGTTCCCCCCGCCCCAGGGCATCCGCAGCGGTGGTGACGGAGCTCTGCCTGGCCACTGTCTCGATGTCCGCAGTCATGCCGACGTGCCCCTGCGACGGATGCAGCCACTTTCGCTAACGCCCCAATCACCGTACATTTGTGTTTGAACTTTACGTCATGCGTGCGCAACTCAAACGCGCGGCGCGGTGTGTATGCTCGATGACTTTTATCGCCCCAATCGATGACATCATGCGCGCGCTCGACGCAGCTGGCCAGTTTTCAGGCCGTGCGGAGGCTGGGATGCTCGGCGAGATCGATCTCGATCTGGCCCGCGCCATTATCGAGGAAGCCGGGAAGTTTGCCTCTGAGGAACTCGATCCAATCAATGTGACCGGCGACCGACAGGGGGCAACGCTGGGCGATGACGGCGTCGTGATGCCCGAAGGCGCACGAGATGCCTACACGCGCTGGGCCGAAGCGGGATGGGCGGCACTGCCCTGCCCCGAAGAGTTCGGCGGCCAGAACCTGCCGTCTCTGATCGCGACCGTCTGCAATGAAATTTGGCATTCGGCCAACATGGCTTTCGCTCTTGGTCCGCTGCTGACCCAGGGCGCCGTCGACGCGCTCCACGCAAAGGGCGACGATTTCATGAAATCGGTGATCCTACCCAAACTCGTCTCCGGCGAGTGGATGGGCACGATGAACCTGACAGAGCCTGCCGCAGGCTCCGACCTCAACCTGCTGCGCACAAAGGCGGAGCCACAGGGCGACGGCACCTACAAGATCACCGGAACAAAAATCTACATCAGCTATGGCGATCACAATCTGACGGAAAACATCGTCCATCTTGTGCTTGCCCGCCTGCCCGATGCCCCTGAGGGCACGCGCGGTATTTCGATTTTCCTGGTGCCGAAATTTCACGTCAACGCCGACGGCAGCCTTGGCGATCGCAACGACGTCTACTGCACCGGCGTGGAGGAAAAACTCGGCATCCACGCATCACCAACCTGCACAATGACATTCGGTGACAACGGCGGCGCCACCGGACACCTGATCGGCGAGGAGAATAAAGGCCTGCAGATCATGTTCATCATGATGAATGCGGCGCGCCTCGGTGTGGCTGGCGAAGGTGTGGCATCTGCCGAGCGCGCCTATCAGCTCGCACGTGCTTACGCCAATGACCGCGTTCAGGGCTCGGATGTTCGCGATCCTGACGGCGGGGCGGTAACAATTGTCCACCACCCCGATGTACAGCGCATGCTGCTCCGCATGAAAGCGCTCACCGAGGCCGCCCGCGCAATCAGCTACGCGACGGCCGGCGCTATGGACGTCTCTCGCAGGGCGAGCGAAGCCGCAGATCGCGAAGAGGGCGCACGGTTGAGCGCATTGCTGACACCCGTCGCCAAGGCATTCGGAACCGATATCGGCGTCGAAGTGTCCTCGCTCGGCATCCAGGTGCATGGCGGCATGGGCTACGTTGAGGACGCGGGCGCCGCTCAGATCTTCCGGGATGCCCGCATCCCGCCGATCTATGAAGGCACCAACGGCATTCAGGCGATCGACCTCGTCACACGCAAGCTGCCCGGAGATAAAGGCCAACACGTCGCGCGCTATATCGCCGATCTGCGCGAGACCGTCGATGCAGTCGCCGCCAGCAATGCACCCGAGTTCGGGGCAACGGCGGAGAACCTCCGCGATGCCATCGACGCGCTCGACACAGCCACAACCTACCTCCTGGAAACATTGCCGTCTCATCCTGCCGCAGCACTCGCTGGTGCAACCCCATATCTCCGCCTGTTCGGCCTTGCAGCAGGCGGCACGTATCTCGCCCGCGGCGCTCTCAACGCGCGCAGCAGTGACGCGCACGATATGGATGCCGCAACAGTGCTCTGCCGTTTCTTCGCGGAAAACCTGATCGGCGAGACCGCGTCGTTGGCGCGTGTGGTCACAACCGGCGCCCCAGCTCTTGAAGCCGCTGCAGATAAGCTCCTCGTCGCCTGAACGGGACGCGCACGGCACTGCAAAAAAGGACCATCGGACGATGACGATTGAAGTCGTGAGCGAAGCCGGCGTTCAGACAATCCGCTTCAACCGCCCGGAAAAGAAGAACGCAATCACCAGCGCGATGTACGACGCTCTGGCCGACGCGATCGAAAAAGGTGACGCATCGGATGATATATGCGTCCAACTCTTCGTCGGCCGCGACGGCAGTTTCACAGCCGGCAACGACATCGGCGAGTTTCTTACCTTCGCCAGCGAAGGCGCGCTCGGCAAACCCGTGCTCCGTTTCCTCCACGCGCTGGCCAACGCCAAAAAGCCGCTCGTCAGCGCGGTCGATGGTCTCGCCATCGGAGTTGGGGCGACGATGCTGTTCCACTGCGATCTTGTGTACGCCACAGAGAGTTCAATCTTCCACACGCCGTTCCTCGATCTCGGGCTTGTTCCTGAAGCGGCCTCCAGCCTCCTGTTTCCGCGCGTGATGGGCTATCATCGCGCTTTCGAGATGCTTTGCCTTGGAAAGCGCTTCTCGGCTGAGCGGGCATGCACGGCCGGTTTCGTAAACGAAATCGTCGCGTCAGAAGATCTTGAGCCCTATGCACGCCAGGCGGCGTTGCAACTCGCCACGAAACCGCCGGAAGCGCTCGCTATGGCGCGCGCGTTGGTTCGGGGAGATGCCCACGAGACCTGCACCCGCATCGACGAAGAGGCGGTCATGTTTGCAGATCGCCTCGCATCGCACGAAGCACGAGAAGCCTTTACCGCCTTTATTGAGAAGCGTCCCGCCAGCTTCCAGAAACCCAGATAACGCCGAACAAGAATTGAGTTGCGACACAAGCGGATGCGGAAACTCCCACACAGACGGTGGTTCAACGCCTTCGCCCGACCGATCGCCCTGACGCTTGCGTTCTGCCTCCTCGTCGCGCCGCAATCGGCATCAGCCGGTATCTTCGACAAAATTCTCCGTGAGGCCGCGGAGAAGGGCGGCGATCTCGGCAAGACTGGAAAATTCGGCAGTCTCGAATTGCCGGACGGATTGAGCTCAACGTTTCTGCGACTCCCAGAGACCGATCGTGATCGCGCGTTGATGGCCACCACTACACCGGAGGGACACATCCGACTGATCAACGCTGAGGGAGAAGCCGTCACCGCCGGTTCTTCAGCAGAATTAACCTCCGCACTCACATGGTTGTTGCCAAAAGCCGGCGTGACCGCACGTGAGAACGTGCTCGTCCTCCTGCCTGTTGAGAGCGCCGTTACACATCGGGCAGCGGTCAATCTGCTCCCACGGGATGCGCGCATTCGGGTCGTGGAAAAGGGGCAGGCATTTGCCGTGGTTGGACGGCCGCCATTTGCAAAAGGCCCGTTACGTGTCCGTCTGCGTGCCGAACTGATCGCCATCGCGCGAACACCCGCAACCGTGTCCGAAACCCTGTGGCAGCTGGGCCGTGCGATGAAACCAGCCGACCTGCGCGTGCTCTCGCTCGACGCGAAAGCCGCCAAAATCCTCCCCGTTTTGAGAACCTCTGATCAGGTCGCGACAATCGCGCCAGAAAAAATCAATCCGTTTGGCCTCGTGGAAAACATGACGGCGCTGCGAGGGCAAACCGCTATCGTGACCGGTGAGATCGACGGCGGTCTGCTCACCTTCCAGGGCGATAGCGGCACGACCGACGCCGTGTCCCTCGCCGACCTCAAGGCGGCCGCGAGACGCGACGATGTAAATCTGGTCGTGCTCTCCTCTGATACACCGCGTCAGCCCGGCGTGCGCAATCTGCTATGGCAACAGGCGGAGGTTGATGGTCTGAAGACGGCACTCGCCTCAGCGACGCTTGGTGATTTCTGGGCGGCGCTGGCCACCAACCGCGGCCCGCTGGAAATCGACGTGACATCACACGGCAAGACGCATGTCGGCCTCGTCGCGCGCCCATCGACAGATTTGCTTCCGCAGACACCTGACGGCGACGGGTCGCTGCTCACGATCACCGAACGCCTCGTCACGGAGCTGGTGTCGACTGCGACCGGCGAGATCGTGACACGCGGCATCGAGGCAACCTTGCGCAGCGAGGCGCAGGATCGCGAGCTCAACCGACGGATCGTCCCCGGCATCCCCTCATCCGTGCAAATCATCTATCTGCTGGCAGCACTTGGTGGGATGCTTGGCCTGCCAACCGTATTGCGCTGGTTCCGCCGTATGCGCCCGCTGAATCCCCCATCAGCCTTCGCATCAACCCTTGGATTGATCTCCAACCGCATCGGGCGTGCACTCGCGTTTTGGCCGTTTTTCCTGCCGCTTGCCGGGATCCTCGCCGGGCCTTACCAAGTGCTGATGCGCCCGCTCGAACTTGTGACGTGGCCGTTCAAATCCCTGTGGCAGCGCTTGCGATCCGCTTAAGACGCGCGCAGGGCAACACCCCGCCGTATCCAGATTGCCAACCCGCGAGACCACGCCATGTCGACGCTCTTTCTCACCCATCCATCCTATCTCGCGCACAATAATGGCCCGGGGCATCCAGAACGCCCGGAGCGGCTCGAGACGATCATCAAGGTGGTCGAGCATGAGGACTTTGCCGCCCTCCAGCACATTGAGCCGAGGCTCGCCGATGAAGCGATCATCGAACTGGCCCACCCACGCACCTACATCGACGCACTAAAAAGTGCCCGACCCAGCGAAGGCATTCGCCAGCTTGATCCGGATACAGCGATGGTGCCGGGCACGTGGGAGGCCGCGCGCCGCGCCGTTGGTGCGGGTTTGACCGCAGTTGACAAGGTCATGAGCGATGAGGCGGGCAACGCATTTTGCGCCGTCCGTCCCTGCGGGCATCATGCCGAGCGGTCACGCGCGATGGGGTTTTGCCTGTTCGCCAATGTCGCGATCGCCGCACTCTATGCTCGCGCAACCTATGACGTGGAACGCGTCGCCGTTGTTGATTTCGACGTCCACCACGGCAACGGAACACAGGATGTCTTCTGGTCGGATAAGAACATGTTTCTTGCCTCGACCCACCAGATGCCGCTCTTCCCTGGCACCGGCGCCAGATCCGAGGATGGCGAAAGCGGCAACATCTGCAATGCCCCACTCAACCCCGGCAGCGACGGTCGGATCTTCAAGGAGGCGTTTCGGGATGCCGTTCTTCCCGCGCTCAACAACTTCGAGCCCGATCTTATCCTGATTTCAGCGGGCTTTGATGCGCACCGCAACGATCCGCTGGCCAGTATTAACCTCGTTGAAGACGATTTCGCGTGGGCAACCTCGCAATTGGCGGAAGTCGCGGACAATCGCTGTGGCGGTCGGATCGTCTCC
>JBCBXF010000046.1:0-16915 GCA_039816705.1 Pseudomonadota bacterium
GGATGGGCCTTAACTCCGGCACCCTCAGTGCAAAACGGGGCGCCATGCTTCCAGGCATGCAACGGCGCAAGTTGCGATGATGGCGTTTGGCGATCCGGTGACGGACCTCGATGATACGCCAGTCGCAAAACGGGCAGTCTTTAATTTGGTGATGAAGTTTTGCGTTTCCGCACGAAGCAGAATTCGGGTGAACCCGCCTGTAGGTGACGGCATGTAAAGTGGTGAGAAATCGGTCGTGTCGTGCGAGGTAGCGATGAAAAATATTTGGCGAGTACTTTTTCTTTCGGCAATGGCACTCGGTCTCGCAACCGTTACACCCAGCGCATCTGCTGAAAGCCCAGCGTCTCGTTCGTGTGCCGTCGCGTTGCTCCTCTCGAAAGACGGGCTTGGACCGGCAAAGAAGCGTTTCGCGAAAATCGTGGACTGGCTTGACGATACTGTGGCCGGCCAGATGGTTGCTGCATTTGAATTGCTCGGCGACCGAAAGTTCTCGAAAGCCGATGTCTTTCTATTGGCCGGGCTGCCTGGCTATGTGGAGGAGCATTTGCTGATCGTCGATATCGAAGAGGATGGCGTTTTATACATTCGATTGACTTATGTCAGTTACCTCGGCGATCTCAAGGTCGCGCACTTTTCAATCGACGACAGTTACGAAAAGCTCCTCGCACGTCGATCGATCAGTGGGGCGCCGCGCAAACTCGAGTGCGCGTCTTGAAGCTTGGCATTCCACCCGTCAGCGCAGTGCAACCGCGTGTCGAGATCGCATGTCCGCATAGCGGCCCCACGCGGTCAGCAGTGTGCCAAGGACAAAAACCGCGAGCGAGACGTATGTGAAGATGCCCTCGAAGACGTCGGTTTTGCGGCCCAGATCGCTGCGATAACGCATGACACGGTTGGCCTCACGGGCATTGGCGGTCAGGCCCCGCACCAATCCGTCCGCTGCATCTGAAGACATTCCATCCCTGACCGCCAGTGCCCTGAAGTTCCGCGCGAGTTCCTTCGACAGATTGCTTTCGATCGACGACACATAGCTGCCGACCACGACCAGTTCGAGCTTCCGTTTGGCTGGCTCAACAAAGAAAACTTGCACGGCAGTGGACACAACGATCAGCACGATCCCGATCAGTTCAGCATATTGGTAGTGTTTGAGTGCCATCGGCGAGCGCCCTTCTGCATCTGGAGGTGTTTGAGGGCAAAGAAACCAATGCGGCTTCCGCACAGTCAAGCAAGAACCTGGTTGGAAGTCACCGATTGCCATCCGACGAAGCGTGTCACACTACCGTTCAGTGCGTCTGCGAGACGCTGCGAGCCTGACACCATGACGAACGGACATAAGCCATGCCCAGCATCCCGCTATTCTCCACGCCCGGTACGTTCTGGCGTGGCAATCTGCATACACACTCGCATCTCTCGGATGGTGGTCTCCCACCGGCGGATGTTGTCTCGGCATACCGTGATGCCGGTTATGATTTCATGGCGCTTACCGATCACTTTCTTGAGCGCTATGACTGGCCGATTGCAGACACACGGGCGCTGCGAAACGACGGGTTCACGACGTTGATCGGCGCAGAGATCCATGCGCCAAAAACCAACGTCGGCGAACTTTGGCATCTGGTCACCGTCGGTCTCCCGCTAGATTTTCCTCCCTGCCGCGCAACTGAAGACGGACCGGCGCTGGCCCGCCGAGCACGAGACGCCGGTGCGTTCGTCGCCATTGCCCATCCCGCGTGGTCGCAACTCGATCTAGAGGATGGTCTCTCGATCGATACCGCCCATGCGGTCGAGATCTACAATCACGGTTGCGCGGTCGAGAATGATCGTGGCGATGGGCTCTACCTTCTCGACCAGCTGTTGAACACGGGCCGCCGCCTCACGGCAGTCGCGACGGATGATGCTCACTTCCGCAGCTTCGATCGGGACGCGTTTGGCGGCTGGGTGCATGTCAAGGCGGAGGAAAATACGCCGGATGCTCTGCTCGACGCTCTCAAGGCGGGTCACATGTATTCAAGCGAGGGCCCGCAAATCCATGACATCGCGATCGACGGCAACCGGCTGAGCATCGCGTCTTCTCCGGTGGACACGGTCAGCGTCATCGGCGGCAACTCTCGCACGGCAGTCGCACAGGGCCGCCACATGACATCAGCCGAACTTGATCTCGGACAGCTTGGAGAGGGCTGGCTGCTGGAACGCGAAAGCGCATGGTTTCGCTGCGTCGCAATCGACGCGGCAGGCCGCCGGGCGTGGACCAATCCGATCTGGCAGGCGGATTTGTAAGCCGGCTGTCGGCAAGCACGGTAACATTCTTCACGCAAGCGTGAACAAACGTGGCAAGGTCCTGCCGCGTCATCGGGGCCGAACGCGCTATGACAGTGATGGATCACGTCGGGAAGCTGGTCTCCATTTTGAGCAACAAGGAGATGTTCCCATGAGAACGCTCACGTCTCGCATCGCCGCTGGGGTGCTGGCTGCGGTCGGTCTGACTGCCGCAGCCCCGGCACAAGCCGCGCCGCTCGCGCCAACGCTCGCCGCCTCCCTCCAGAGCGACGCGCAGAAGGCGCAAACGACACCGGTGGCGTTCCGCCATCGCTTTCGTCGGCACCACCGCATTCGCCATCGCCGGTTCCACCATCGTGGCTTTCGTCGGCACCGTCGCATTCGTCATCACCGGTTCCGCCACCGCGGTTTCCGTCGGCATCGGTTCCACCGCGGTCCGCGCATCCGACTCCACATCGCACCGCGCTACCGCTATCGCAGGCACTATCATCGCGCACGGTGTTTCCGCCCCCATTTGAGGGGATATTATTCTCGCCACTGCAAACGCGTGCGGTATCGCGCCCGGCTACGTCGTCACTATTACTGAGGCGCGTGGTTAGGGAATGGTTGAAGACGGGTCGGCGGACATCGCCGGCCCATTTTTTTGAGGGACGAAGCGCAAAGCGCCAGTGTGGAAGACGACGTTAGCCTCCCGTCTGCCAGACTTTGATGGCGTCGATCGGCCAGATCAGCATGATCACGTTCAGCGTGAGGTTGTCGCGGATCAGCGCGCCAACAATTATTTCCGCCGCAATGGCCAGCGCGATGGTGACCCACACCGGCAAACGCATCGCGAGCCAGAAGCCGAAAAACATCGCACCGATATCGCTGACGGAATTCAGCACGCTATCGCCATAGTAATCGAGAGAGATCGTTGTCTCTCGATAGCGTTCGATGACCGCGTTTGTGTTCTCGAGGATTTCCCATGCCGCTTCGAGCAGTGTTGCGATCACCAGCTTCCATGTGAGGGGGCCGCGTGGCCAAAGCGCATGCAGCAGCCCGTAAAAGATGAAGCCGTGGATGATGTGCGAGAACGTATACCAGTCGGTGATGTGCTGGGAGTTTTCAGAGCTTTGCACCACACCGTGCCACAACTTTACGTAACCGCAGGTGCAGATCGGCTCGCGGCCCATCGCCAACAGGATGCACGCGGTGATGACGGTGAGGAAAAGCGGCAGCCGCCAGTCGATCTTGTGGCCGTGCGCCATCTCCATCATTTGATCTCCCCTGACGCACAACGCGTTTTCTGTTCGCTCGATCTCTGCGAGGCGGACGCTAGCGGGAAATCAGGGGGCGCACCAGAAGGCGTTGGCGTTAGTGGCCTGGAGGTCAGCGACGGCAGGGAAGTGCCGATGCCATGCAAGACCATCCACCGCCGGCAGGTGCGCAACTGACGTGACGCTTGTGTGCATGGCGAAAACGCGCCCAGCGATCTCCGTATTCCAAGCGGGTAAAGCTATTCCAGTCCTGCATCGCCATGTTCGCGACCTGGCGCTTTGAGGCGCGCGCACGCGCATGCCCTGTGTGGCGATGGGTTGCCAGGCACAGCTTGCCATGTACCCGCATCTTCTCGTGCAACCCCAGCAGCGCCTGAGACGATGCCGGGCTTGGCGCAAGCAGCAATGCAGCAGCGGCAAGTGCGATCACGACGGGAGGGAATATCGCCTGACGAGACAGACTGCGGTCATCGGGCTGCATGGCAACACCTCTGCGAAGACGCGGTCACAGCAACCGTGCAGCGACCCATTCATGGCTTCGCAGAGTATTGCCAAGGTCTTGAAGAAGCGTTGCGAGAAAAGAACACACAGCTTGTCGCAACGTGTTTTCTCTCCCGGGTTGGGCGGACGAATTTGAATACGAGTGGCCGAGACATGCGACCTGGTAGGGTGGCCTCAGGCGCGAACCGCAACCAGATCTAACGGTGCGGAGATGCCTGCGACGGCGCGGCCTGGGCGAGGCTCACTTCGCACACGAGGGCGATAGCCCGCGCTTTTTGCAGCGTCCCAAAGGTCCCGTGTGACCAGCGCCATCGTCCCCTCGGCCTTGTTGTGTTTTTCAAGCTTGGCAGCAAGGTTCGCAGCTGTTCCAATCACCGTATATTCGAGACGATCGTCAGAGCCGAGGGTTGCGAACACCACTGTTCCTGATGCGGCCGCGAGATTGATCGAAAGCGCCTTGGCACGTTCGTCAGCCGCATTGCCTTGCCGCCAGCGTTCCGAAGTGCGGATAATCTCCTCAATCGCACGCATAGCGTCTTCTGCAGCGGTTTTTGACTCAGAAACCGCCCCGAAGGTTGCCATCACGCCATCCCCCATGAACTTGTCGACGACACCGCGATGGCGATTGATCACGGGCACGATCCGGTCATGGTAGCTCGTCAGCATCTCCACGATTTCTCGTGGCGTAACGGAGCCGGAGAAGTTCGAGAAGCCGCGGATGTCGATCATGACAATCACCGCATCCCGTTCGATCGCCTGGCCCGCCGAAAGCGTCCCGTCCTGACTCACGATCGTCTCAGCGACGCCGCGGGAGAGAAATTTTTTCATCTCACGGGCATTGGAGACCTCGGTCAGCGCCCGCACCAGCATCTGCCGAGCGCGCCAGATCGCAAGTGTCAGCACCGCCGTCACCGTCAGGATGACAAAGACCTTGCCGAATTCTGCGCCACGCAGAATGCGGTTGCCGTTCACGTATTCGGTAAAACTCCGCGTCACGGTATCAGGCGCACTGACGGCGATGGCCCAGCCGACCAGAAGCAGCCAGCCGAACGCTGCGATCAGGCCCGAGAGCATGACGTAACGCGGATCGAACCGCAGCGCGCGTAGGGAAATGAACGCGAAAAGGTAAACGAAGGTCGGGACCTTCAACGAGAACGCCGCCGGCTGCAGATACTGGATATGAAAGTACCAGACGAGGCCGAGGACGAGCCCGATATCCACGCAGATTGAAAGCACCAGCATCCAAGCGGGAATGTATCCCCGGTAGGCCAGCATCAGCCGCATGACCGTGAACGCGCCATAAGCCACGAGCGCGATCGGGACCGGTTGCGCGATCATCATCGGGGCATCAATCGGGCGCGGTGCGACAAGATAAAGCGCTGCAAAGACGCTAACGAACAGAAGTTGCGCCCAGCCGATCAGCCGCTCGCTTTCTGTTTCTTGATCGATCAGGTCCTGCTGAACGCGTTCTGGCAGACGATCGCCACCGAGGCTTCCGCGTAGCATCAATCCGGGCGACAGAAGCCCTCGCCAAGCACGCGCCATGAGGCGTGAGGGGAAACCGGGTTGGTCCATGCGTTCGCTACCTGTCAATTGCCCGTGGTCAGGCTAGGTTCTGGCGACAATACCGTCCTCTTCCCGTATGCCCAGTGCATCTCGCGCAGCCGCCACAGCTGCAGCATGGTCTTCCTGCGACTGCACCTCAATGAAAAGCCGCGTGATCTCAGGATGGTCGGCCTTTGCGTCGCGCTCAATGCTGCTCACGATCTCTTCGACGCGTGTTGAACCGATGTCATCATGAAAGTCGACAGAGACAACCATGAGGATGTCCGCCGGTCCCAGATGCATAGATTTCAGCTCGTTCAGATGGCGCACTTCGGGATAGCTTCCGATGATCTGGCGAACGCGTCGGCTTGTCAGCGGGTTTGCCGCTTCACCGATCAGCAGGCCTTTTGTCTCCCGCGCCAGCACCATTGCTGTGATCGCGAGAATGATGCCGATGGTCACCGACGCAATACCGTCTGCCCACTCAAGTCCGAGCATATGCGCCCCGAACACACCAACAAATGCAATGATGAGGCCTGCCATCGCAGCCGAGTCCTCGAAAAGGACCGTAAATAGCGTCGGGTCCTTCGACTTCCGCACCGCCTCCATCAGCGCCATGTCACCGCGCGTCTTGTTGAACTCTTTATAAGCAATCGTCCAGGCAACGCCCTCGAAGATCATCGCAAGGATCAGGACGACATAGTTAACCCAGGGCGCCGTCATCGGATGGGGGTGCAGAAGCTTCTGAACGCCCTCGTAGATCGAAATCCCAGATCCGATCGCGAAGATCAGGATAGCGACAACAAAAGCCCAAAAATAAAGCTCCATCCCATAGCCGAACGGATGGTCTTCATCCGGTTGGCGCGCAGCGCGCTTGAGGCCGAACAGCAGAAGCACCTGATTGCCGGTATCTACGCAGGAGTGGATCGCCTCGGAAAGCATCGCCGATGACCCGGTGTAGGCCGACGCCGCAAACTTTGAGATCGCGATCAGCCCGTTGCCGATCAACGCGGCATAGATCACCTTTTTTGAGCCAGCGGCCATTGGTCGTCTCTCCGCGTTTCTTCGGGCGACGCAACGAGATCACGTGGCCGTGTTGGATTGTGTTGTGCCGTGTACCGCGCATTCATGCGTCAGTCATCTGTCCGGCTCGATAGCATGAGGGATACGCACGGCGAGGCCAAAACACCCGTTGCGCACAAACGACAACAGCCAGCAGGAGATTGCTTAGACCATGTGGACGCTCACCGCCCGAAGCCACGCAACACTCGTCGCCCTCGCCGCAGCCGTGACGATGGTGGCAGTGCCGCTTGCGCCCGCGAGCGCCGGCGAAGTTGAGATCGTTACTGCAGAGGCAAAGCCCGAGGCAAATGGACGTTTCACGGTCTCGGTGACACTCAAGCACGGCGATGAAGGCTGGGATCACTACGCCAATGCCTGGGATGTGGTCGATGCCAAAGGGACCGTGCTCGGCAAACGCACACTTTATCATCCCCACGTTGAGGAACAGCCGTTCACACGCTCGCTCTCGGGTGTGACAATCCCAGCAGACGTGACGACGGTGACCGTTCGCGCTTACGACAGCGTCCATGGACGATCCAAGGTCACCTATGATGTCACGCTTCCTGGACGCCGTGCCGATCAAGAAAGCGTCGAGAAGACCGGCCAAACTGCCGCTGCCGAAGTCACCGCGCCGACCGCGAAGGAGAAGAAGGTTACCAAAGTCCGCAAGAAGGTTGTCAGCAAAAAGCGCGTGCGCAATCGCAAGGTGGTCGTAAAACGCAAGGTGCGTCGCAAGGCGGTCGTCAAACGCAAGGCGCGCAAGACGACACGCAAAGTGCGCAAAAAAGTGCGTCGCGGCTCATACTGAAATCCGTCGAACCGGGCCTTCCACGCTCAGCCGGCGAGGCTCCGCACGCCGTCCGCAATGAACTGCACCGCAAGCGCCGCGAGAATAACTCCAAGCAGGCGACTGAGAAGCGTGCGCCCAACGGTGCCAAGCAACCGGTCAATTGGTGACGCCAGCACGAAGACGATCACACAGAGCAGGCAGACAAGCCCGGCGATCGCGATCAGCGCCGCGGAGCCCGCAAGCGAGTTGTCCATCTTGGCCGCAATGAGAATGCAGGCGGCAATCGCACCGGGTCCCGCCATCAGTGGCACAGCCAGCGGAAATGCCGCGATGTTCTGGATGTCATCCTTGCTCATGGCCTGCGCCGCCGCAGCTGTCTTGCGTGGCGCGCGACGCTCGAAAACCATCTCGAATGCTGTGTAGAAGAGCAGCAGGCCGCCTGCGACGCGAAACGCCGGCAGCGAGATCCCGAGTGCGCCGAGCAGCGCACCGCCCGCCAGCACGGACGCCGCGAGAATGCCAAACGCGATGACCGCGGACAACCATGCGATCTGGCGCCGGCTGGCAGCGTCCGCGCCACCAGTCAGGCTGAGGAAAATCGGCGCCAGACCCAGTGGGTCCACAACGACGAGGAGCGTAGTGAAAGCGGCAATGAGCAGGTCGATTTCAGGCATGGGCTGATAATCCCGAGGGTCGAATGTCTGGCCCACGCAACTGGCGCACTTGCGCTGAATCGTCTAGTCTTAGGGGTGATACAACCCGCCGTGTGGCACCCGGCGCGCGCGCCGCCTGAAAGCCCACCCGCCCGACCGAAAGCATAGACCGTGGCTGACAACGATACGCCGCCTGATACCGGCGACGACGAACCGTCTGACATTCGCCCGATCCTCATCTCGGATGAGATGAAGAGCTCGTATCTCGACTACGCAATGAGCGTGATCGTGAGCCGCGCGCTTCCCGACGTGCGTGACGGTCTAAAGCCTGTCCACCGCCGCATCCTCTATACGATGAACGAGATGGGCTTGTTCTGGAACCGGCCCTACAAGAAGTCCGCGCGCGTCGTTGGTGACGTGATGGGTAAATATCATCCGCATGGGGACAACGCGATTTACGATTCGCTCGTGCGCATGGCACAGGAGTTTTCGCTCCGGCTCCCGCTCGTGGACGGGCAGGGCAATTTCGGCTCCGTCGATGGCGATCCGCCCGCCGCGATGCGCTACACGGAGTGTCGTCTCGCAAAGGCCGCGCATTCGATCCTCGAGGATATTGACCGCGATACAGTCGACTTCCGCGAGAACTATGATGGCAACGAGATGGAACCGTCGGTGCTCCCGGCGCGATTTCCGAATCTGCTGGTCAACGGCGCCGGCGGCATTGCCGTCGGCATGGCAACGAATATTCCCCCGCACAACCTCGAAGAAGTTATCGACGCCTGCGTCGCGCAGCTTGATGATCCGGAGATCGGCATCGAGGCGCTCAACGAGATCATCAAGGGGCCGGATTTCCCGACCGGTGGGATGATCCTCGGCCGCACCGGCATTCGCGGCGCATACCATAAAGGCCGCGGCTCCGTCGTGATGCGCGCCAAGGTGCACACCGAGCAGATCAAGAAAGATCGCGAAGCGCTCATTGTCACCGAGATCCCGTACCAGGTGAACAAGAAGACGATGATCGACAAGATCGCCGAGCAGGTCCGCGAAAAGCGGATCGAAGGCATCACCAACATCTGGGACGAGACCAGCCGCGAGGGCATGCGCGTCGTCATCCAGCTGAAGCGTGACGCTGTGCCGGACGTCGTACTCAACCAGCTCTATCGTTTTTCTCCGCTGCAAACCTCGTTCGGCTGCAACATGGTGGCGCTGAATGGCGGGCGGCCGGAAACGCTCAATCTGAAAGACTTCATCACCGCCTTCACCGCGTTCCGCGAAGAAGTCGTCTCCCGGCGCACGAAATTCCTTTTGCGCAAGGCCCGTGAACGGGCGCATGTGCTTGTCGGTCTTGCGATCGCGGTTGCCAACATCGATGAGGTCATCGCGCTCATCCGCGCCGCGCCGAACCCGCAAACCGCGCGTGAGCAGCTCATGGAGCGCCATTGGCCAGCACGCGATATCGCACCGCTCGTCGCACTGATCGCCGATCCACGACACGCGGTGGCCGAGGACGGCACCTATCGGCTTTCGGAAGAGCAGGCACGTGCGATCCTCGAACTTCGCCTCCAGCGTCTCACGGCACTCGGTCGCGATGAGATCGGCGACGAGCTGAACAAACTCGCGGAGGAAATTCGCGATTACCTCGAAATTCTCGCCTCCCGCGCGCGGATCGTCACGATCATCAAGGACGAGCTGGCCGAGATTCGCGAACAGTTCGGCACGCCACGCAAGACCGAGATCGTCGAGTTTGACGGCGAGATGGATGACGAAGATCTCATCCAGCGCGAAGACATGGTCGTGACCGTCAGCCACGCTGGTTATATCAAGCGCGTGCCGCTTTCGACCTACCGTGCCCAGCGTCGTGGAGGAAAAGGTCGCGGAGGGATGCAGACGAAAGACGAGGATTTCGTCACGAAGCTCTTCATCTCCAATACGCACACGCCGATCCTGTTTTTCTCCTCGCGCGGCATTTGCTACAAACTGAAGGTCTGGCGCCTGCCTGTCGGCACACCGCAGTCACGTGGCAAGGCTCTTGTGAACATTCTCCCACTACGCGACGACGAGCGGATCACGACGATCATGCCGTTGCCCGAAGACGAGGAGACCTGGGGCGATTTGAACGTCATGTTCGCGACCGTCTCGGGCAGCGTACGCCGCAACGATCTCTCCGATTTCACGCAGATAAATCGCAACGGCAAGATCGCGATGAAACTCGACGATGAGGACGAGATCCTCGGCGTCGATATCTGCACCGAGAGCGACGACGTGCTCATCACCACGGCCCACGGTCAGGCAATCCGCTTCATGGCATCTGATGTGCGTCTTTTCGCCAGCCGCAATTCAACCGGGGTGCGCGGCATCAACCTCGCCAAGGGTGACACGCCGATCTCGATGGCGATCCTGCGCCACGTCGAGGCCGATCCAAGCGAACGCGCCGCGTATCTGAAACAGGCCGGCGCCATGCGTCGTGCATCTGGTGACGAGGATGCTGAGGTCGAGCTTGACGGCGAAGAGGACGCTGTCGCTGGCGACCTGACGCCCGAGCGCTATGCGGAACTCTCCGCAAACGAACAGTTCGTTCTCACCGTCAGCGAGAACGGCTACGGCAAGCGCTCATCCTCTTACGAATACCGTGTCACCAAACGTGGCGGCAAAGGCATCGTCGGCATGGTCGTCAACGACCGCAACGGCCCGCTCGTCGCCAGCTTCCCGGTCGAAGACGCCGACCAGATCATGCTCGTGACCAACGCTGGAAAACTGATCCGCACCCCGATCCACGACGTCCGCATCGCCGGCCGCAACACCCAAGGCGTCCGCGTGTTCCACACCGCCGACGCTGAGCAGGTGGTAAGCGTGGAGCATATTCCTGACGACGGGGAAGATGAGGGTGATGAGGGGGATGCGCCGGCGTCAGAGGTGTAGACTCCGACGCCGCACGAGCAATCGCGAGAGGGGCATCACAGGGGCAAAAAAGATATTGCCCCATAAGATGTTCTCCGCTCGCTCAATCTGCGCGATATGCTGCGACTTACGGGAATGGCCCCAGTTTTGGACTGAGCTCGTAGATCGCAACGCGAGCGGACGTCACGCGCACGCACCCCACCCTCAAAACTTATCCACAGCCTGTCCGCGCTGCCGCCCTGCGCGCAACTCCCTGAATCACATAACCATTCGGCAGCGGTTTCATTGCGCGGAGTTGCATCATGACAAGGCGTATAGCGGTGGCAAACCGCAAGGGTGGTGTCGGAAAATCGACGCTCACGATGGCGCTGGCAACGGTGCTGGCCGAGCGCGAAGGCAAGCGTGTCCTCGTCGTCGATCTCGACACCCAGTGCAACGTGAGCCAGGCGCTCATCGGCGGCGAGCGCTGGGCACAGCTTCGCCGCGAAGAGCGTCTGATCTCCGACTATTTCTTCTCCATTCTCGACAACGATAGCGACCGCCTGAAAGATCGCGCGCAGTTCGTGGCCGAAAATGTGGGCGAAGTGCAGTGTGGCGACGGGATGGTTGCGCTGCTTCCGGGCTCGCTGCAGTTTGAAGATGTCCAGCAGGAATACACGCTGAAACAGTTCAAGTCGGCGACGACACCTGGCGAGGCCGCAGCGCAGGTCCAGGGACCGATCCGCCAGTCACTCAAGCGCCTCGACCGAAAATTCGACGCTGTGTTCTACGACTGTCCGCCGGGGCTCTCTCTTGCGTCACTTGCCGTGCTCGAACTGGCCGACCATGTTGTCGTCCCGTTCAAACCCGACTTTATCTCCGAGTTCGGGGTCGAGCGGATCGCGATGCTCATCCAGGGCGTACGCCACCCCGACGCGTTGCAGGAGATCCCGATGCATGCACGGCGCTACACGTGCCTGGCCAACGGGGTCGTGAGCGAGGCCGACGATCCACGCCGCGATCGTGACCGCTTCATCGTTGACACGATTGCCGGTGACCACCCGACATTCGAAACGCTCGTGCCGCTCGACAACGATATTCGTGACGCCGTTGACTGGATGGGGCAGTCCCTTTCGTTGAGAGACAAATTCGGCACCGGGCTCGCGCCCTTCCTCGCCATTCACGATGAGTTGTGGCGCGAACGGGCCGCCCTGCAGGAAGCGGCCTGACTGGGAACCTGACGCGACACCCGGCGACGAAGAGAGATACAGACCATGGCCAAGACGACGGTTGAGATCAGTGGGCGTGCCAAGAATGCGTACTTCGAAAGCGTGTTCGAAGCGGCGGGTAGCGACGCCGATGCGGCACTGGCGACAATCAAAAAAGAGGTGCGCCGCCTCGGCGTCGTGAAATCAGCCGATCCCCGCGGAAGAAAAAAGGCGGGGTCGACGCCGGCGGCTGCCGAACCAAGGCTTCAGGACGTACCGCCGGAAGAGCCGCAACCCACGACACCTAAGCCCTGTTTCAACCCTTACGCGATCCACACGATCAATGTGTACAAGTCCGACGGGCGGGAAGGTCTGATTGCAGCGCTCGGCGATGTCGAATCCCTCGACAACCTGAAGGCGATGGTGAAAGCGCAGCGCGTTCCGGTCGGCGAGGCGTTCGACACCTCAGACGATCTCGTTTCCGCCCGCGCGATGGTTGCTGACGCGGTCGCAAAGCGCGTCTCCGATCGCAAAGCAGCGGCGACCTGAGCGCATCTCAAAGTTGCCGAGGAGATCGTATAGGTCTCGCGTATGAAACTCTCTCGCCGCACGATCTTGAAATTGACCGGTGCCACCGGCGCAATCGGTCTCGCAAGTGGTAGCGCGGGGATCGCCGCCGCAAGCGATGCCGCCCGTGCCGAACTTTCCGTTGGCGAGGGGCCGTATGTCCTCACGCACGACGGGCGTATCCTCGCACGCAGCAACAACTACCACGATGCTGTGCGCCAAGCAGGGGAACTGCGCCAGAGTATGCAGGCGCCAATTGCGCATCGCCGATGCTCTGCTGACCTTTGGCGTATGCTTGGCGATCATCCCGACGCACTCTGGCACGAGGTTGATGGGCTCGCCGTCACGCCGCAGGAAATGGAGGAGCGCGCCTTTGAATTTTTGCGCCGGGCGAAAGACCCCGATGCCGCGCGCGCAACGCTCTGGAAACATCACGGTGAGGCACTGTGGGAGGACGTCGCATGGCGGCTTCAGTCGCGCGATGACCTCGCCTGCTATGTCATGCGCGATGGTGCGATGGAGGCCGTCGTGCGTTCTGCTGACATAAACTCCGATCGACGACCGGCGTTGGAAGACGGGCAAACATTATTCTCCTGCACGCCCCGTCTGGCCGACGACTTGGAGGCCTACCTCGCCACACCGGGCTCGGAGCCCCCGTCCATTGCAACAGTGTTTCCGGTGCACATGACCGCGCAGGAACATGCAGAGGCTGTCGAACACGATCCGTTTTTCGCCGCCGCTGCAGATCGACGGGCAGAGGTCCGGCTAGGCGCAGCCACTGTGCCCGGCGGGCCCTCGCTCAGACAGCCGGTTGAGAAACACCTCAGCGCGCTCGCCATTCCAGTCACGACAGAGGCGCCCGAGGAGGTTGAGGCGGTTACCGCGCGTCTCTCGCCGTGGCTTGCCGAAGCGCTAAGACGCAATGGCATCATGTTCGCCGGCTTTTGGCGCGAGATCGATGGCGTCCTGCGCCACCTCGACGAGTTCGCCGACTACGCGCCGCAATCCTCTCTCTCCGGCCGCCCGATCCGTCACCAGAACCGACATGTCTGAAAGGCGGAGTGCCAAGGAAAGAGGCTTGGAGCGGACATGCGGGACAGCCCATGCGCTTTGCGGCTGCGGGCGAAAAGCGGCAGTTTGCGGCCTGTGCACTGGCCTTGCTGTGCGAAGACAGGCGCGGGTCGTGCGCAGTGGTCGATCGTCTTGGTCAGCTCTCTCTCTCGTCGGGTTAAGCGCGTGCAGCCTCTCGTAACGTGGTAAGCTTGACGGCCTGGCAGGTTGTCGATGTTGCTTGCATCGGTCCTTTCGCCGATCTTGACCTGCAAATGCTCCTTGAAGGCTCGTGATGAGTAGTGGCCCTCCGATCAGACGCCGCCGCAAGGACGAACGCCCTGACGAAATCGTTGAAGCTGGATTTCAGGCGTTCGCTGAAAGTGGGTTCCACGGGACAACGCTGGACGACGTTGCAAAACGTGCCGGGATCACCAAGGGCACGATCTACCTTTACTTCGACAGCAAGCAGGCTTTGTTCGAGGCTGCGGTTCAGTCACGTTCCGGGCCACTGCTCGGTGAGGTTGAAGGACTGGTGAACGGGTGGGACAGCTCCATGGAAGCGCTGTTGCGGCTGATGATCCAGACGATGCACGCCGCGATCAACAGCGGTGAGCTGAAGCACGTGTTTCGTATCATGATCGCGGAAGGCGAACGGTTTCCGGAGCTCACGAAGTTCCACTATGAGAATTTTGTATCCAAGTTCGATGCGATTCTTGAACAAGTTCTGTCACGTGGGATCGCAACAGGAGAATTTCGCGACACGCCCGTGAACCGGACACCGATGCTCGTGATGTCACCGGGTCTCATGACACTGATCTGGCGGATGACGTTCCACCCTTACAAAAATATTTCTCCGCGTGAGTTTCTCGACGGACATCTCGATCTGGTCTTGAACGGTCTTCGCGCGGGCGGACAAGACGCTTGATCACTCAGCTGGCGCTGCGCCCGCCAGATCACTCTCACGATCACGCGCCTTGCGCTCTTTCGCGAGCGTCGTCAGTCCGAAGTCATCCAGCACTGCGTAGAAAGAGGGCACAACGAACAAGACGAGAATGGTCGATGCCATAAGCCCGAAGGCGAGACTTGTGACGAGCGGAATGAGAATCTGCGCTTGAAGGCTGGTCTCAAGCAGCAGAGGTGTCAGACCTAGGACCGTCGTCAACGACGTCAAAAAAATCGCACGGAACCGCGATTGCGATGCAGATGGCGCCACGTCGGCAACTGTCGCGCCAGGTTCGTGATGATCCTTGATCTGGTTCACGAGTAGGATTGAGTCATTCACCACAATGCCAGACAGGGCTGCAAACCCAAGCATGCTCGGCATCGTGAAATCGATCCCCATCAAGATGTGGCCGACGATCGCGCCGATGAACGCAAATGGAATGAGTATCATCACCACCACTGGCTCCCAGTAGCTCCGGAACTGGAAACTGAGAACGAGATAGACGCCGATAAGTCCAAGCATAAACCCGGAGATCATGGAAGATTGCGTCTTGCCGGCTTCTGCGTCCTGACCTGCGATACTCACGGTCACATCGGGGTGCCGTTCCGTGAAACCGGGCAGGAAACGCGCGCGCATATCGCCAATGATTTCGTTGGCGTTCGCAATTGCGGGATTGACGTTACCGCGCACGCTCACTGTGCGAACACCGTCAATCCGGTTGATCCGGGCGAAGCCGCGCCCTTCCTCAATCGTCGCGACGGCTGAAAGTGGGACCGCGGCGCCATCGCTCGTCATGACGACGAACTCATCAAGCGTTTGACGCTTGTCGCGCTGCGCCTGGATCAGCCGTGTATCCACCTCGAAGAAGTCGCGATCCGTCTGAATTTCATCAACCGTACTGCCAAGAAATGCGGCGCGAACCTGATTGGCAATATCGTCGGCGCGCAGTCCGAGCGCCGATCCTTCGTCCTTGATACGAAAGCGCAGTTCCGGCTTTCCAAGACGCAGGTCATCAAGCAGGTCAACCACGCCGTCATACCGGTTGAACCACGTTTGCATGTCCACGCTTGCCGCCTTCAACGCGCTGAGATCGCGACCTTTGAGCCTGACATCAATGGCGATCCCAGCCGGTCCCGTTGCCGGTTCGTCGAACCTGAGTGCGATGACGTCTGGAAGTTGACCAACCTCTTTCCGCCATTGCGCAAACAGCGCGTCATTCGTAACGGAGCGCAATTCCGAGTTGAGGACGTCGACACTGATGGTCGCGACATGCGGCCCGGTCTCGAATGCGTCCTTGTTCTTGTTGAATTCGACAGTTCGATTTCTGACGAGTTTGCTGTCGTCGCCGCGCGCTTCGTCCAGCGTCGCAGCGACCCGGTCCAATGCAGCATTGACCGTATCGACGACGCGTTCTGTTCTTTCCAATGGCGTTCCCTGTGGGAGTAAAATTCTGGCCTCAAGCGTGTCGCCGTCGAGATCGGGAAACGCACTGAATTTCAGGAGTCCACCAGCCATGGCAGAGACCGCGAGGATGAGTGCGGCGAACGCGACACCGAGTGTCAGATACCGCGCAGTGACGCAGGCGCGGGCGGCACGACCAATCAGGCGCTCCCTGGCCCAGTCGATACCATCGTTGGATTTCTGCTGAACGTAACCCGGTTCTGTCGATCGACCGTGCAGCGCGTGGCCAAGGTGGCTCGGGAGAATGAGGAACGCTTCGACGAGTGATGCCGCAAGCACCGCGATCATGACAACCGGAACCACACGCAGGATCTGGCCTATGTCACCCTGGAGAAATGCGAGCGAGCCGAAGATACACAGCGTGGTCAGGAACGACGAAAGCACCCCGGGCATCACCTCGGATACACCCTTGGCTGCCGCATCCATCGGCGCGAGACCGGATTCGTATTTCGTGGCGATGTTTTCCGAGATGACGATTGCGTCATCCATGAGAATGCCGACCACGATCAGCAGCGCCACCATTGTGAGCATATTGATCGAGTAGCCAAACGTGGCCATCACGGCGATGCCGCCCATGAAAGCGACCGGCAAACCCATCGCAATCCAGAACGCATAGCGAAAGCCGAAGAACGCCCACGTCGTCAGCGCGACGAGGAGCAGACCTTGCCACCCGTTCTTCAGGAGCAAGGCAAGTCGTTCGCGGACAATGTTCGAGCCATCGTTCG
>JBCBXF010000047.1:0-16416 GCA_039816705.1 Pseudomonadota bacterium
AATCGACGGCGTGTTCACCTATCTGGTGACGACGAAAGACGAGCTTGGCATGGCCAAAGACACGATGGCTGCCAAGCCAATGGTGCTCTACGAGACTGACGACCTGGTCGCGCTCGCGTCAGAGGAAGTTTCGATCCGCGCAATCGTCCCGCACGAAATCGATACGTGGGATCCATATGATGAGGAGGTCCGCGTATGGAAGGCATGAGCGATACCGAAGCCCGCTCGCATGAGATGGGCATGCACACGCAGTCTCTGCGTGGTCGGGACATCAAGACGATGTTCTCACTCGAGAACGAAGGCGACTATGCCTACGCCTTCGCCAAGGATGTGGACTTCAACAAGCGCACGGAACTCGATGTCGAGAACCTGACGGCGACGGAGTGTAATACGAAGATCCGCGCGCTGATGGACGAAGGCTACGGCACGATCGTCATTAAGAATCCGGGCGCCAAACACTCGCTGATCGTTGGCATTCTCAACCGGATGAATTTCATCGTCGAGGGCAGCCTTGGATACTTTGGGTGCGGACTTCTGGACGGTCCGTCTGTCCGCGTTTCCGGCCGGGTTGGCTGGTCGTTTGCCGAGAACATGATGGCAGGCGTCTGTGTTGTGGAGAAAAACGCAGGTTCCACATTTGGCGCTGCGCTGCGTGGTGGCGATCTTGTTTGCAAGGGCTCCGTCGGGTCGCGCACGGGCATTGACCAGAAGGGTGGCACCATTCTGGTTGGCGGCGATACCGGTGCGTTCTCCGGTTTTATGATGCAGCGAGGCCGTATGGTGGTGTGCGGCAATGCGGGGAAAAACCTCGGCGACAGCATGTACGACGGGACGATTTTTGTCGGCGGCGAGATCCAGGAGCTTGGTGTTGATGCTGTTCCTGGCGAGCTGACAGACCTCGATAAGCAGTGGCTTCACCGCAAGCTGAAGCAATACGAGATGCTTCCCGACAAGGGCGTCGATCACTTCACGAAGATCGTCGCGGGCAAGCAGTTGTGGAGCTACGACAATCTTGAGCCGTCAGAGAAAAAGCTCGTCCTCTGACGCAACCGTAAATCAGCCACGCGCTATCCCGCGTACGGCAAACCTCATCGGGAGGCACAGCAATGCTGGACAAACCGGAGGGTGGCGAAAGCGGCCACTCGAAGCTCGAAGTCGAGAAGAAGTACAACCTCGGTCAAAGTCAGATCTTCACGCCCGGCGTGATGAACGACATCCATATCAAGTCCGAACTCGGCCGCTATCGCATGCGCGGCTTTTCGCTGTTCAAGAAGATCCCTCACTGGGATGATCTGACGTTTTTGCCGGGCACGCTGACGCGCTTTGTGATCGAGGGATATCGCGAGAAGTGCCTCACGAAAACGGTGATTGGACCGCGGGCCAAGAAGCCGCTCGAACTCGACATCCCGGTTTACATCACCGGCATGAGCTTTGGCGCGCTATCGTTCGAAGCCAAGACGGCACTCGCGCGCGGCGCGACGATGGCCGGCACGGCGACGTGTTCCGGCGAGGGCGGGATGATCCCTGACGAGCGCCGCTTTTCATCGAAGTGGTTCTATCAGTGCATTCAGTCGCGCTACGGTTTTAACCCGCACCATCTTCAGCTTGCCGATGGGTGCGAGTTCTTCATCGGTCAGGGATGTAAAGTCGGGCTTGGCGGCCACCTGATGGGCCAAAAGGTCACGGACCAGGTCGCCGAGATGCGCTCACTGCCGGCTGGTATCGATCAGCGCTCGCCAGCTCGTCATCCGGATTGGCTTGGCCCGGATGATCTCGCGCTGAAAATTCAGGAAATTCGCGAGGCGACCGACTGGCAGATTCCAATCCAGCTCAAGCTCGGGGCTGCGCGCGTTTATGACGACGTGCGGATGGCTGCAAAATGTGATCCGGACTCGATCTACATTGACGGCATGGAAGGCGGTACCGGTGCCGGCCCACACATCGCAACAGAAGATACTGGTGTGCCGGGCATCGCTGCGATCCGTCAGGCGCGTCGTGCGATTGATGATATTGGCAAGCGTGGCGAGATCACGCTCATCTATGCTGGTGGCATTCGCAATGGTGGCGACATTGCCAAGGCGCTGGCGCTTGGTGCCGATGCGATCGCGATTGGCTTCTCTGCCATGATGGCGCTCAACTGCAACAAGGACATTCCGGAAGCTAATTTTCCTGAGGAAATGGGTGTTGAAGCAGGGGAGTGTTATCATTGTCACACGGGGCGTTGCCCTGTCGGTGTCGCCACGCAGGACCCGGTTCTGCGCAAGCGTCTCGATCCCGATGCGGCAGCGGAACGTGTCTACAATTTCCTCCACACGTTAACGATGGAAGCGCAGATGATGGCGCGGGCCTGCGGCAAGACGAATATTCATTCGCTTGAGCCGGAAGATCTGGCTGCGCTGACGATGGAAGCCTCTGCGATGGCGCAGGTTCCACTGGCCGGAACGGAACATACCGTTGGCGTGCCGGACTACCATCACATTTAGTTTCTTCTCCCCGGCTGCGGGGAGAAGTTGCCCGAAGGGCGGATGAGGGACAGCGGTTAAAAAAACTGTTCGGGTCTGAAACGAAACAGGACGCGGCAGACATCTGGTGTCAACAAGCACGACGCGTGCTTTTTCGCTGCCCCTCACCCCCAACCCTCTCACCGCGTGCGAAGAGAGGGGGCGCAGGCAGAAGATGAAGAGGAAAGAAAATGGCTGGAACCAGCTACAAGGGATCGGACATCACCGATGTCGATCAGTTCATCAAAGGTGATGGGCTCGACAGTGAGCGCGAGCAGGTCATAGGTCAGCACATCGGCTATCGCTACGATGTCAATCTGCTGCCGGACTATGAGCGGTTAACCCCGTTCCTCAAGGGCTACATCGAGTTCATGGGGTTCGATGATCTTAACTGGCTCGAAGATGTCCATATGGGCTATGACGACGGGAAGCCGGCGGTGTTCGATCGCAATATCAACGGCTGGGTCGCGATCCCGGACGATTACGATCTGCCCGACAACCAGCAAGACCGTGACATGATTGCACGTGAGTTGCTGATAAAGTTCCAGATGTCGCCGGATCACCCAATGGTGCAATTGAACAAAGCGTACCGAAAGTTCTAAGGTCTTCAGCGAAGGTTACCGCGGCTACCGCGCTTTCGGGGGGAAGTGCACAAGCCGTAGTGAGGGAGGCGCCGTCACCGGCTGCCTCCCTTTTTCGTTTCCGGCACATATGAATGATCCATGCTGCGCGTGGCGTTGCGGCATTCCCACAATCAACCGCAAAACTCAATTCAGCAGTAGTAAGGTTCCACGCGACAACTTAAGGTTGCGTTCAGTGCTGACGAGTTTGGGGTGAAGTCATGGTTTTGATGCGGGTACTCGCAGCGATTGGGGGCGTTGCAGCGTTGTCGTTGGGTGGTTGCGCGTCGATCACGAAGGGCACAACGCAGGCAGTTGCAGTTAACTCGATTCCCCAAGGTGCGAGCTGCGTGCTCAATCGTGAGGGCGATGGTACGATCGGCAATGTGGCGCTCACGCCTGGCAACGTGAACATCTCAAAGAGTAGCAAGAACATCCAGGTGACCTGCGAGAAGGCCGGTTATCAGCCGACCACGGCAGTCATGAACTCCGAACTGGAAGTGATGTCCGCCGGCAACCTGATCTTCGGCGGGATTGTCGGGATTGCAATCGATGCCGGTACAGGCGCCATGAACAAGTATGATGGCGCCATAACCGTTCCGCTGACACCGAATGGTCAAGCCGCTCCAGCGATCACACCACCGACGGGAACGAAGCCTAAAAAACCGATTTCCTGATCGCAGTCTGGGCTGGTTGGCCGCCAGCATATTGCATCAGTTGAGTGCGGTGGTGTGGTCTATCCCGGCTCTGCCATCAGGCCGCGCTCCCAATCCGGCAGCAGTCCGATGATGGTGACGCCGTCGGGTATCTGCGGGTTGAACAGCCGGTTGTGCCAGAGCGTCGCGGCGTAGATCCCGCTCTCGACGTCAAGGCGCCTCGTGCGACAGGGCAGGCGGTAGGCTTGGCTGAACTGCTCGAAATCGAGCACCACTTCCTCGGCACCGATCATCGCTGCAGCAACCTGTGAGTCTTTGGCGAACATTGCGGTGAGTTCGTCGCGAAAGCCGGTGGCCATCTGGTAATATGTGGATTGCAGGAACGTCAGGCCCTTCTCCATAACCTCGCGTCGGTCATTGCTCTTACGCACCTGATGCTTGAAAAACGCTGTGCTTTCATAGGGTTGCTGAGGGACGATCAGCGTGACCATCTGTTCGAGGAGTGGTGTGCCGTCGGTGTGACTCACGCGCGGTGTCATTGCCTGGGACGGGCGTCCCGCGTCGTTACGCATGGCGAGCTGACGCACACGACATTGCCAGCCGAGAAACGTGTCCTGGATTTTACCGGCCGGCGCCGGTCGCAACACATCGTCCTTCGTCGTCATAGTGCAACTCCCTCCGGCAAAGCGCATGCAGACGCGCGGACCAGACCCGCGCACCAATGCGGCGAACGATACACAAATTGGTCCGTTATTGGACCAGATTGGTTTGCTTTCACGACCGCTTGTGCCAAGCTGTCGCAGCTCTATTCAGCAGCCATGTCATGGCTGCCGATCGACGAGGGGAAACACCGGGTACGGTCTGCAAATCGCGATGGCTGCCATGAAGCTACTTGCCCGGATCGACGTCGCCCTCCAACACGGAGCGCTGATAGGGAGATTAAATCGTTATGGAAGAAGCACTCGCAGAGCTGTTGAAGAACAGCCCTGAACTGAAGCCGCTGATCGACTCGGTTACGGCGAACGCGACGAAATCGGGGACCGGCAATACGATGTTTGCCGAGATCTACTATTTCCTCTCCATCCCGCTGATGGTTCTCATCCACGTGGGCTTTCTCGCCTACGAAATGGGCGCATCGCGGACAAAGAATGTCCTGGCGTCGGGGATTAAAAATATCCTCGCCTTCGCCTTCATGGTGCCGACGTTCTATTACTTTGGCTGGTTCGTCTATTATGCATTCCCGACTGGCTTTGGCATGGCGCCCGGACCAAACGGGATTTCCGGGTGGGAAGTTGCGGTTGGCGCGGCCAATCCGTTCAGCTCCGTCATGGGGCCCAACCTCGGTGATAACGTCACAGGCGTGTTCGTCGGTGCCTTCACGCTCTTTGCTGCAACGACCGCTTCGATCATGTCGGGCGCCGTGATCGAGCGCATTCAGGTCGCAGGATTTGTGATCCTCTCGATCGTGCTTGGCAGCTTCGCATGGGTGCTTGGCGCTGCATGGGGCTGGCATGCGGATGGCTGGCTGGTTCAAAGCTGGGGCTATCACGACTTCGGTGCTGCCGGGCTCGTGCATGCGGTTGCCGGTTTCTTTGCGCTTGGCGTCTTGATCAACCTCGGTCCTCGGATCGGTAAGTTCAACGCAGATGGGTCGGCAAACCATATTCCCGGGCACAACATGCCACTCACGTTGATCGGACTGATGCTGATCATTGCCGGCTTCTGGGGTTTCCTCATGGCTTGTGTGATCGTGCCGGGCGAGGCGTGGTCCTGGTCTGCGACGGGCTGGAACACGATCTACGGCACGCCGATGACTGTTGGCGGGATGACGATGAACATCCTGATGGGCTTTGCCGGCGGCATCATCGGCGCTTGGCTCGTCACACGCGATCCGTTCTGGATGATGTCTGGCGCGCTTGGTGGAATCATTTCCTGCGCCTCCGGACTGGATCTGTGGTGGCCGCCGATGGCGTTCGTGATCGGCTTCATCGGTGCCTGCATGATGCCGGCGTCATATCGCTTCTTTGAAAAACTCGGCATCGACGATGCTGTGGGTGCTGTGACTGTTCACGGGACACTCGGTCTTTGGGGCGTGCTTGCTGTCGGTATTTTTGCGTCGGGGTATCCGGCGCTTGGCGGCGATGCAGGTGGGGTAACCATCGGAATTGTCGGTCAGGCGATTGGCGCCGTTGTGATGTTCCTCCTCGGGTTTGTGCCGGGCTATGTCGTCTCGTTGATCCTGCGGGCGATGGGGCTACTCCGCGTTGGCGAAGCCGCAGAGCTTGCCGGTCTTGATCCGACCAAGGTTCCGGCCTCGGCCTATCCTGAAGGCATTGGCGCTTCGGCCGCCCCTGCTGAATAACGCATAGACATCGAAAGGAGAAAAAAATGGGTTTTCCAGGCGCAGAAGCGACATGGGACGCGGTCAAGGGTGCGGCGTACTATCCGGGCGCCGGCTCCGGCATGGAAGGAATGTGGTTGATCGCATCCGCCGTGCTTTGTGTGGTTGCGCTCATCGTGGGTGCGCGTCACGAGAACGCCGCCTATCGGCGGAAGCAGGCTGAATAGTCGAAGTTCGGCCACGATAGACGTTGACGAAGAGGCGCTTCGAGAGAGGCGCCTCTTTTTTTGCCCCTCATGTGCATCTCCGCCAGACGCTTTGGTGTGGTTCATTCCCGGTTCACGCGGAGGGATGTTATTGCGTCAGTCGATTGCCCCAAGTCACGGTCAACCAACGAGGTGCCCCATGCTTCGCCGTTTCCTGTTCCTGATGTTTTTCTCTCTAGCCCCTGCCATGTTGGCCGCCGGTGTTCTCAGTGCCGGCTCAAAACCGGCACAAGCGTGCGCCTGTTGCGGCAGCTATCAGGTGTTCGGCGTTGCCTCTCATGATGTGCTTTATGTCCGCACCGGTCCGGGGCCACGCTTCCCTGTGGTCACGGCACTGCGCAATGGCACGCAATGCATCATCGTGAAGGGACGTCGTGGGAGCTGGCTGAAAATTTCGTATGCCGAGTATACCGGCTGGGCGCACAGCCGCTATCTGCGCTACTTCGACGGAAGTTAATTCCCCGTGGCGGCCCGCGGATGCGCCTGTTCGTAGACTGCGAGAAGACGATCGCGGTCGACCTCGGTATAAATCTGCGTGGTGGAAAGGCTCGCGTGGCCGAGGAGTTCCTGGATCTGTCTCAAGTCCGCACCGGCGCTTAACAGATGCGTCGCGAACGAGTGGCGTAGCGCATGCGGTGTCGCGGTGTCGGGCAGGTTGAGTTTTTCACGGAGACCGGCCATGCGCTTTTGGACGATGCGTGGGTTCATCGGCCCGCCGCGCGCGCCGAGAAAGAGTGGCGCGTCCGGCTCCTGCGGGTACGGACACAGCTCATGACAGCGGCGCATCAGATCCTGAGACACGGTGAGAATGGGGACTGCGCGCGCTTTTCCTCCCTTGCCGGTGATGCGCAGGATGTCGCTGCCGGGGCCCGGGATGTCCTGCACCTTCAGGCTGAGTGCTTCTGAAATTCGAAGGCCGGCACCGTAGAGCAAGGTCAGTACGGCCATATCGCGGACTGCGATCCACGCGTCCTCGTGATCGCCTGCGTCCTCGACGACGGCGAGCGCTTTTGTCACCGTTAGTGGCTTTGGAACACTATGCCCGACTTTCGGCATGGCGACCGCATGGATGGCACGGTTGCGCGCGAGGCCGTGGCGATCAAGGTGACGATAGAACATGCGGAGTGCGGACAGCGTTCGCGCGAGGCTCCGGCTGGTGACACCGGCTTGTCGTCGCGATGACATGAAGCCGCGAAAGTCGCGGGCCTTGGCGCGCGAAAGGTCGTCCAAAGTCGCGGGATATCCTTTGTCGTTGTTGAGCCAGCTGCGAAACTGCGCAAGATCCCGGGCATAGGCTTCGATGGTCTTGTCGGCGAGCGCGCGTTCATGCTGCAGATAAGACAGCCATGCATCGATCGTGTCATCGAGGCTGGCATCGAGGGCGAACTCGTCCTGCCCCCGGCGGCGCAACCATTTGAGTATCCCGGCCATAGGCGCGACGCTGGACGTGAAGGGTTAACAGAACGTTAACGCAGTCCAGTGGCCCCTGATCCGATTAACGGTATGAGCCTGATGTCGATCAGGCGGTGGCGCGGCGACGTCGTCGGCGTCGTCCTGCCGTCTGATCCTCGGTGGTCGCTGCGCTTGGTGAGCGTGCAGGCAACTCAACTTCAGCCGCAAGTTTCGGAAACGGATCGAGCTTGTTCGGCAAGGCCATCGCGGAGACAAAGTGTTCCTGGAATTTTGGCTCAAGCGCTGTTTCGATCTTTTCAATCCGCTGAACCAGTTCTTCGATCTCGCGACGGTGCCCTTTGTTGAGGAGGCACATGCGGGCCCCTGTTCCAGCCGCATTGCCGACGGCTTTGACGTGCTCGACTTCGCAATCCGGCACGAGGCCGAGTACGAGCGCGTACTTCGGATCGATGTAGGTCCCGAAAGCGCCCGCGAGCTTGATCCGATCGACAGAGTTTATTTCTAGTTTGTCCATCAGCAGTTTTACGCCGGCGTAGAGTGCTGCCTTGGCGAGTTGGATGGCGCGGACGTCGGTTTGCAGGATGCGCAGTTCCTGTTCGCCGCGCCAAAGCACGTAGGAGAAGGTGCGCCCGTCTTGCACGATGCGATCGCTCTTTTCTGCGAGCGATCCGTCGATCACGCCGTCCTCAGAGATGATGCCGGCGAGGAACATCTCGCCGATCGCTTCAATGATCCCAGAGCCGCAGACGCCAGTGACGCCGACGCTATCAATTTTCTCCGCAAATTCCTCTTCATCGGACCAGGCGTCGATGCCAATGACACGGATTTTCGGGATCAGCGTTTCCGGGTCAATGCGCATCCGCTCGATTGCGCCGGGTGCTGCGCGCTGACCGCACGAGATCTCCGCGCCTTCAAATGCCGGGCCCGTTGGCGATGAGGCGGCGACAACGCGATGTTTGTTGCCGAGGACGATTTCCGCATTCGTGCCAACGTCGACAAGCAAGGTCATCTCGTCGCTCTTGTGCGGTGCTTCGGCCAGCGTCGCACCTGCTGCGTCCGCGCCGACGTGCCCTGCGATGCAGGGCAGCGTATACACGCGTGCGCCTTCGTTCATCGGCAGCCCAAGCTCGCGTGCTGGAAACGTCTGTGCGCCGGATGTTGCGAGTGCGAATGGGGCACCGCCCAGCTCCGTCGGGTCGATGCCGAGGAACAGGTGGTGCATGATCGGGTTGCCGACGAAGACGCCTTCGACCAGATCCGTCGGGTCCATGTCGGCTTCCGCACAGACTTTCTGGATTAGCGTCGCGATTGCCTCACGGACAACGCGGGTCATGGCCTTGTCGCCGTCCGGGTTCATCATGACGTAGGAAACCCGGCTCATGAGATCTTCGCCGAACCGGATTTGCGGGTTCGATGTGCCGGCAGATGCAAGTGTACGCCCGGAAAGCAGCGACGAGAGGTGGGCCGCGATCGTTGTCGACCCGATGTCGACTGACAGGCCCAGCGCTTCATTGTGCAAACCCGGCCAGAGCGACGTGATCACCGGTTGGCCCACACCATTGTCGTAGACGGCGGCGGTGGCTTTCCATTGTCCCTTGCGTAGGATCGACTGCACGCGCGGGAGGATAAATCGGTCGATCCGCAGGTTCTGAAAACCCCAGTCATCTTCCAGGGCCTTGTAAAGTCGCTCCAGATCACCGAGCGGTTGCTCCATGTCCGGTTCTTCGACTTCGATGAAGCAGAGCTGGGTCGTCAGATCGCGTGTGATCCGGCGGTTTTCGGCCCGCTTGCGGACGACCTGACGGTGAACCTGCGTGTCGGTGGGAACGTCAATGACGATGTCGCCCTGGACCTTGACCTGGCAGGAGAGGCGTCGGTCGACGGATAGCGTACGTTTGTCAGCATAACGCTGTTCGACAGAGTTGCCGGGGCTGAGATGGTCGGCCTTGCTTTCGATGCCGTGCTTGGCGAACTGGCCGATGGTTGGGACGACCTGGCATCGGCCGCAGATGCCGCGGCCGCCACAGACGGATTCTATGTAGACACCCAGTGAACGGGCGGCATCAAGCACGGGGGTGCCGTGAGGGAAACGACCGCGACGGCCGGACGGCATGAAGAGGACAAGCGCGTCTGCGGTCGCCGCCGTTCCCGTGTCGTGGTCAGCTTCAGTGTCCCCGCCGACGTCACCGACTTGCTCGTCCATTGCGTATCCCCGTTTTTGTCCGCCTTGCGCGCCTTCTCGTCAGGCGGCCGTGCGGTTGCGACGCCCCCCGCGCCGTCGTCCGCCTTCGGCCTGAGCCACGACCCCCTCCGGCTGTACGCGGTTCTTGCGGATCCACTGTGTGCAATCCGGGTCCGTCGACATCAGCGTATTGGCCGCGAGGACCATCTCCATTTCCTGCGGCCGACAGGGATTCATAATTGCCGATGTCATGCCAGATGCAATCGCCATCGGCAGGAAGGCCGCATTGATACCGTGCCGGTTTGGCAGGCCGAACGAAATGTTCGATGCGCCGCAGGTTGTGTTGACCTTCAGCTCATCACGCAGGCGGCGAACAAGCGCGAACACCTGCAGCCCGGCGGTGCCCATGGCGCCAATCGGCATCACCAGCGGATCGACGACGATGTCGTGTGAAGGAATGCCGTGATCGGCGGCGGCTTCGACAATCTTCTTTGCCACCTCGAAGCGGACGTCTGGATCTTCGGAAATGCCGGTCTCGTCATTCGAGATTGCGACGACAGGCACGTTGTATTTCTTGACGAGCGGCAGGACGACTTCGAGGCGATCCTCCTCACCGGTGACGGAGTTAACAAGCGGGCGACCCTTGCAGACCTCGAGGCCTGCGGCGAGCGCGGCGGGCACAGACGAGTCGATGCAAATGGGAACATCGACAAGGCTCTGAACCAGTTCGATCGTCTGGGCGAGGAGTGGCGGTTCCGTCTCGTTCGGATTTACCGAGGTCACGCCCGCATTCACGTCCAGCATCGTTGCGCCTGCAGCGACCTGCGCCAAGGCATCGGCCTTCACCGTTTCAAAGTTTCCGGCCTGCATCTCGGCCGCGAGCTTTTTGCGTCCCGTCGGATTGATGCGCTCACCGATGACGCAGAATGGCTGATCGAACCCGATTTTCGCCTCGCGCGTTGCGGAGGCCACGAGGGTAGTCGTCATGTCTTTCCTGTTCCCTGGAAATGCGCTCAAGCGCCGGAGTTACGATTGTTCTGTCTGTCTTGATATCAGGCGGCTGTTGCAGGTTTCGACCAGCTGCCGCGCTCCGTCAGCCACTCGGATGATTTTTTCAGACCGCCGAACGGGAAGACATGGATTTCGGAGATGAGCGCTCCGTCGCCGCTGCGGATATGCGACTCCAACGGGTCCACGACCTCGTCGGGAGAAAAACCTGTCATCATCGTGGCAATTGCACCGCCGCGTTTTTTGAGGAAGCTGAGCGATGCACCGACCCCGCAGAGCGTGGCGTACTTGATCAGCGTCGTGATCTTGGCAGGGCCGGCGACCCCGATGTGGATCGGCATATCGATACCGGCGGCCTTGAGATCACGCTCCCACGCAATGATGCCCGGCACGTCGAAGCTGAACTGGGTGGCGACAGCGATGTTGATGTTATTGGCTTTTGCAAACGCCTGCTTGGCTTGCAGTGCCGGCAACAGCTCACTGTCCGGAAAATCAGGGCTGCCTTCCGGATGACCCGCGACGACGATGTTGCGGACGCTGTTTTTCTGAAGGACGCCGGCTTCCAGCAGCTCCAGGCTCGATGCGACGGATCCGACCTGGGCTTCCGGACTGCCGGCTACCATGAGGAATTCCTCGACATGGGCTTCAGCCATGAAGCGGGCGATGCGCTTGTCGGCGTCCGCCACGTTCGTCATGCGGCGGGCGGCAATGTGCGGCACCGGGCGGTAGCCAAGGCCGTGCAGCCGGGCGGCGGCCTTGACGAGTTCATCGACCGAATGCGTCCCGAGGTCAGCGAGGTACACTCGCGTGCCGTTCGGGAACAGTGAACCGAGATTATCAGTCTCGAGAGCGTGTTTCGCCGTGACTTCGATTGATACCGGAACTTGAGATGCCATTAATTCTCTCCATGGCAAAGCTGGCGTGAACGGGATGACCTTGTTGCAATCCGTTGGGCCGTGCTTGTGGGACTTCGCGCGCTCACTTCGCGCCGTGCCGTCTTGGTCGCGACCGCTTGCTTTCCAGATGCGACCGCACTCCTTTTTGGCGCGTTTGACAAGCCCGTAAATCCTCAACTCCCAAGCGGCGTTGGGGTATCTGTGGCTGGCTGCATGAAGGATTCGAGATCACCGAAGCCTGTGAAGCGATACTCGTAGGTCAGCGCGAGGCGATCTGCGATGGCGCGGGCCTCGCTTTCAAGGACCTGATCCTCGATCTGGGCGAGGTAGACGACACGCTCGTAGTTGCCGAAGAGGAACTCGCGCATGTCGGCCCGGCGGTCGAGCCCGAAGCCTTCCCAGATGAGTTTGTCGAAGTGGCGTACGAGGTAGTCGGTGAGGAAAAACGCCGTCATGTCGGCGTCGCCGCGCGCTTCAAAAGCTGCGTTTCCGGAGAAAAAAGCGTAGCAGTGCGGGCCATCGATCCGCTCAACACCCTCCTCTGCACACACCGCGTCAAGCAGTCCCCCCGTGCCACAGTCCGCATAGACGACCCGGATCAGTTCATAATCGTGACGCGCTGCGCGGATCTTTTCGCGGACGGCCTCAGGAATCTTTTCCGGTTCGTTGTGGAGCTTGGCCGGAAGGCAGGTGACATCGAGATGGCTCCAGCCGTTCAGCTCGATAAGCTGAACGATCTCGCGGGCCAGCGCACCGCAGGCGATTAACAACGTGCTGCCCGGCTCTTTCTTCGCGGCACCGCGGCGGAAACTCCGCGCTTCGTCCGGGGCGAGCACATTCTTCATGAGAATCGCACCTTTGTGTTCGTGCGCATGGATCGGGATGTCGCTGCTACGGTTTTACTATGCCACTTACCGATGGCGTGTTGACACCGCCGTGTTGTGGTCTCACGACGCCGCGAGCGGTGCCGATCCGGTTATCCTCCGCGGCTCAATGAACCAAGTGAGAGTTGTCCTCGAACATGAACGCTATCGCCTCATGCAAGGATGTGTTGCGTCGTGAGATGTTTCGAAAGCGGGCTGAAGCGGCTCAGACTGCCCCTGCTGATGCGGCACTGCGACTTGCGGAACGCCTGATGGCTACGCTTGATCAGATTGGCTGCGTGGAGCCCGGTCGGGTGACGAGCGCTTTCCTTCCGATCCGCACAGAAATCGATACGCGGCCGACAATTGCGGCACTCCATCGTGACGGGTGTGCGATTGTGTTGCCCACGGTCGTTGGCGACGATCCGGATCTTGTGTTTCGTCGTTATGTCCCGGGCGATCCGTTAACGAAGGGGGCTTTTGGCGTTGAGGAGCCGTTGGATACGCGATCGGTGGAGGAGCCACGGACCCTGCTTGTCCCGCTCCTCGCGTTCGATGCGTCGGGATATCGCCTCGGCTACGGGGGCGGTTACTACGACCGTGCGATCGCGCGGCTTTCTGCAGAAAACCCGGTTGCAACGCTTGGGCTCGCGTATGATGCCCAGGAGGTTGATGACGTGCCACGGGAAGCGCACGACCTGGCGCTTGATGCGATTGTGACGCCGACCCGGACGCTTTTCTGCAAAATCGCACCAAATGCGGTGCCCGCGATCTCAGGAGAGGCTTAGACATGCGGCTTCTGTTCATCGGGGATGTTGTCGGACGGTCCGGTCGAAAAGCGCTTTCCGAACATCTGCCGCGTTTGCGCGAACGTTATGCGCTCGACTTCGTGATCGTGAATGGCGAGAACGCGGCGGCTGGGTTTGGGATCACGGAGAGTATTTTCGAGGGGTTCCTCGACGCCGGTGCTGATGCGGTGACGCTTGGCAATCACGCATTTGACCAACGCGATACGCTGGTGTGGATCGGCCGTCAGGATCGCCTGGTCCGACCGCTGAATTTCCCTCCGGAGACACCGGGCCGTGGGGTGGCGCTGATCGAGGCGCAGGACGGGCGACAGGTGCTCGTAGTCAACGCGCTCGGGCGCGTCTTCATGAACGATATGGACTGCCCATTTCGCGCACTCGACCGCGAACTGGATGCGTGCCCGCTTGGGACGGCTGCGGATGCGATTGTCGTTGATTTCCACGCCGAAGCGACGTCGGAGAAACAAGCGATGGGTCATTATGTCGACGGGCGGGCGAGCCTTGTTGTCGGGACGCATACGCATACGCCGACGTCCGATGATCGCGTGCTTCCCGGTGGCACGGCTTACATGAGCGATGCGGGTATGACGGGTGATTATTCCGGTGTGCTCGGCATGGATGCCGACGAGCCGATGCACCGTTTTGTCACCCGGCTGTCGCGCGGGCGGTTTCAACCTGGTGAGAACGAGGCGAGCATTTGCGGCGTTGCCGTTGAAACCGACGATGCAACGGGTCTGGCGTTGAAGGTCGAGCCGCTGCGGCTCGGGGGATCCTTGAGATCGGCCGAGCCGCAGTTTTGGGTCGTTTGAGAAAGAGAGTGGTCTCTCTTCGGTTGGGTGAGGCGTGTCGCATCACCATGATCACGACACCATACTCGGGTGTCGAACCGACATTCACTGGGCAGCAATGAATGTGGGTGCCGTGACGCTCAGCTGATTTGGTTAACAAAAGGTTAACGCTGTTCCGCAGCACTTGTCTGCCCGCGCAAGGCGGTGTGTGACGGCCCCGGGGCTGTCCCGATTGACCGTCGCGGTCACGCGGGTGTACCGAACGGCCAACCGCATTTCTTGAGATCAGATACCGGCGCGCCCGCCGCGGGCCCGGCGCTGCGAGCACGAGAGACGATTATGGCAGGGCACAGTAAATTCAAGAACATCATGCACCGCAAAGGTGCGCAGGACAAAAAGCGCTCTAAAATCTTCTCCAAGCTGGCGAAGGAAATCACGGTCGCAGCAAAGATGGGCGCGCCGGACCCGGACATGAATCCGCGCCTGCGTCTCGCGATCCGTGCCGCCAAAGCGCAGAATATGCCGAACGATAACATCGATCGTGCCGTGAAAAAATCGCAGGACGCAGGCGGCGAGAACTACGAAGAGGTTCGCTATGAAGGTTTCGGCACAGGCGGGGTCGGCGTCATTGTTGAAGCGCTGACAGACAACCGCAACCGCACTGCCAGTGAAGTGCGCGCAACCTTTTCAAAGCACGGTGGCAACCTCGGGGAGACGGGGGCTGTCTCGTTCAATTTCGAGCGCGTCGGTGCGATCACGTATCCTGTCGCGACGGCGAGCGCAGATGAGATGTTCGAGGCGGCGATCGAAGCCGGGGCGGATGACGTCGAATCCGGCGACGAAGAGCACACACTCTATTGCGCGGCAGAGGCGCTGCACGAAGTGGCCAAGGCGCTTGAAGCGAGCCACGGTGAAGCAGCAGAGGCCACGATCATCTGGAAGCCCAAGCTTAGCGTGCCGCTCGATGACGAAGCTGGCGAGAAACTGATCCGAATGCTCGAGACGCTTGAAGATTCAGACGACGTGCAGAACGTCTACGCGAACTTCGAGATCAGTGATGCGGTCATGGCTCGTATGGGCTCCTGAACCTGTAACCCGCCATCGGCCTCACTGCTGTTCCGCGGCGCTAAAACCACAGCTTTGAGCAAATTCACAAGCGCGGGCGATCGCAGGCTCCACCTTCAGTTTTCCGATGATATTCAACGCACCGGAAATGATTCACATCCGGTTTGTTGATGCTGCCGATACGTGGCGCGACCTACCGGCCTTGGTGGGAGCAGGGCGATGTGTCGACGGTTCAAGTTGATCGGATGCGGGATCGTGTTGTCGCTCGCTTACGGTTCGGTCGCCCCTGCAGCTGCAGAATCAGGAGGGGCTGTCCTGTCATCCGCAGCGATGCCGTTGCCTGTTCTCTCACCGATCGCAGCCGAAAAGCGTGAGGCACTTATCCGGTCTTTCGGGACCCCAGCGTTGAGGTATCTCGAAGGGCTCAAGGGCAAGGAACGCTTCAAAGCGCCGAGCGAACTCGATCCGCGTTTCACAATGGCGCTCTACGTCAATACAGCGGCAAGGGGGCCGCACGCACAGCGTATGTGGATGATGCAGCGCGACGCGCTCGGTGGTGCGTGGTCACTCGCGATGTGGGATGACGGTTACTGGCGACGCCGCGGTCTGCCGAACGCGATGACGCCGCCGTATAGTTGGCCGGTCTCAACCGGGCGGCATTACCGCGGTGATCGCAAGTCCGGCCCGACGCCGACGGGCGTCTACACCATCGACGAGCGCAAATACCGGATGGCCTACGGGTATACCGTTCCCGGCATGATCAACGTCACCTACATCGATCTGCATTACTCAAGCGGGCGGCGCTCCGGTGTCGCGTTTCATGGCACGACACGGTCGAAGTATCGCAAGCTCGGACGGATCGACAGTCATGGGTGCATTCGCATGACACAGCCCAATGCGCGGGCGCTGCTCGACCGGCTTCGGGGACGCGACGGCGTGCTTTCCGAGGCGATGCGTTGGGGTGAAGTCCCGCGGTTCTGGAAGCGTGAGCGGGGTGGCACTCGGTATGGC
>JBCBXF010000047.1:16426-16786 GCA_039816705.1 Pseudomonadota bacterium
GTCTCAAAGGCGGCACGGAGGGGGACGCAACTGGCCAGTGTCGCGCCGAACAAGGCGTCATCGTCGCTGTCGCTGACCTCATCCGGCGCCGCGTCCAGCGGCGAGGCACCGCCCTTTCCCTCGGTGCTCACCAAGCAGGGTTACCGAGCGGTTGTTGTCCTGTTCAAGGATTGAGCCTGAGCAAAACTGACGCGGTTTGTCCCGCTTGGCGACGGAGATTTATTCTTCGTCAACAGTGCCTAACGGCAATGCATACCGGGCATATCTGATCCGCAAAACCGTCACTGGTTTCGTGGATCGAAAAGCATCATCTCCACGCCAGACCAACGACAGCGGCGCGGCCAGCGTCGCACGCACGGG
>JBCBXF010000048.1:0-16468 GCA_039816705.1 Pseudomonadota bacterium
ACGGACACCAACCCGACACCGGAACCCGATCAGGATGCGGACAACGACGGTTCGCCGGATAGTGACGAGTCGCCGACAAACGACCGTGATGGTGACGGAACGGCGGATGCGCAGGATTATGATCCGACCGGTTACTTCTATTGCGAAGAAGACGGGCGCATCCTCACAGGTGGTCAGATTTCGGTCACGGGTCCGCTTGGCACACAGTCTGGGATCGGGTCGTCGAACAACATCACGATTGTGCGCGATGGATCGAACGGCACGTACCAATTCTTCGTGACGGCCCCCGGCAGCTACACGCTCAACTTCACCCTGCCTTCTAGTGGGATTGCGAGCACCAGCCGCCTGACATCAGGCACGCTTGATGTCTCAACGCTGCTACCTGCTGATCCGGCTGTCCTCGGGGGCGGCGAAGTGGGGGCAACGGGCGTGCTCAACGACTTTACGGCAGGGGGCAATCCGTTCTTCACGGTCTTCGATATCGAGGCCGGTGATCCGACGATCTTCAACAATAATATCCCGCTTCAGTTCTGTGGGCCGGCAATCGTCGAAGCGGGCAAGACCGTCACGGCGGGGCCGGACACCCAGCCAACGGGCGACAGCCGCGTGACGTATCGCGTGTCGACCCGCAACACGGGCGCCGTGCCGGTCAACAACATCACGCTGACCGACGATCTCAACGCGACGTTCGGTGCGGGCAACTTCACGGTGACGGCTGTGAGCCTTGTCAGCGCGCCTGTCGGATCAACGATTACGCCAAATGGCGGGTTCAACGGAGCCGGGTCGACAAATGTGATCGCGCCGGGCGGAACGCTCAATCCGGGTGAGGCGGCCGTGTTCGAGTTCACGGTGGATGTCTCGCCGCGGCTTAGTGTTGGCACGTTCACAAACACCGTGACGGCTGGCGGTGCTTCACCTCTGGATGGCAGCCCGATCAACACCGATGATGCTACGGCAGACGTCGAGCTGATGTCTCCGAACGCGAATGGCGGCCTGGTCGTCAAGAAGGTTGCGGCACGGCCTACGGCCCGGATCGGGGATATTATTCCCTACACGATCACGGCAACGAACCCCGATGTGTTTCCGCGGATCGCGGTCAGCATCGTCGACTTCCTGCCGGTTGGATTTACGTATCGGCCAGGGTCAGCACGTGTGGACGGTGTTGCTGTAGAGCCGGCTCAAGCCGGTCGGCGTTTGATCTTTGCGAACCAGACGTTCGCGCCAGGGGCCTCGATCACCATCACGTTCAATCTCGGTGTTGGTGCGGGCGCAACGGCTGAGCGTTTCGTCAACCTCGCGTGGGTCGAAGATCCAGTATCGGGCCGGCGCATCTCGACGATCGGCAAAGCTGTCGTAAAGCGCGAGAACGAACACGTGTTCGATTGCGGGGAGATTATTGGTAAGGTCTACGACGATCTTGATCGCAACGGATATCAAAACGAAGGCGAGCCGGGGCTGCCAGGGGTGCGTGTGGCGTCCGTCAAAGGGCTGCTGATCACGACGGACAAGCATGGTCGGTTCCATGTGCCGTGTGCCGCGATCCCAGACGCAAAGATCGGCTCGAACTTCATCTTGAAGCTTGACACGCGGACCTTGCCGACCGGGTATCGAGTGACATCGGAAAATCCCCGCGTTGTCCGCCTGACGCGCGGCAAGATCACCAAGCTGAACTTTGGTGCCTCGATCTCGCGGGTCGTGCGCGTCGATCTCAATGCACGGGCGTTTGTCACAGACAGCGTTGAGCCGCGCGAAAGCCTGCTGCGCGGCGTGCGCAAGCTCGTTTCCACGTTGAACACGGGCGAGCCGTCGTTGCTGCGGATCACCTATCACACACGGACGTATGACCGGTCTCTGGCGCTGGAGCGGTTGCGGGCGATCAAGTCCGTTATCGCCGAGCACTGGCGACGCACGGCGGGGGACTTGCCGCTCAACGTCGAAACCAAGATCGTTGGGGAGCGCTAAGCCATGACGATGCGCACACAAACAAGGTATGCGGTGTCGCCAGCAATGGTCCTTGCGATGCTGTTGTCACTCACTGGCGCCATCCTTCTGACGCCGAGCGATGTGCGAAGCGAGGATGCCTTCATTGGGCAGATGCGCGGCGGGATTATCGAGATTCCGGCTGGGCGCAACACGGAAGATGATCTGACAGGTGAAAATGATCCCGGTGATCTCGGGTTCTCCATTAGTGTTGATGGTGAGGCGGTCGCGGGGGCCGCGCCGAAACCACATGCCGACGTGGAAACGCCGAGCGATCCGGATGCGCAACGTCGCGCCGATGTCGATCTCACCAAGGTTGATTTGCAAGTGAAGTTCGATGGGCTTGGCGTGAAGCCGATGCTCAACGTGGCGACGATCGATCTGCGGCACAGCTTTGGCGCCAAGGAAGAAATTACGTTCGTCGCGACCACGAATTATCCCGGTTGGATCGAGCGGGCGGAGGTTCAGATCCGCGAGCTGGGGCTCAATGCAGCGCAATCCGCTATTGTGCGGGTGCCGGTCGAGCGCGGTCGTGCAGTCTGGACCATGCCGGAAGACGGTAGCGGGCGATACAGCTATATTCTCCGTGTCTACGATCAGCTGGGTCGCTATGATGAGACCCGTCCGCTGGCCATCTCGCGAAGCTCACGCGAGCTGCCCACGCACCGAACGTCTCCTGACGAAGCCGCGATCTCTGCCGGTGACGGTGAAGACCGTACGGCCAAGCGGAATATTCCGGTCTATGGCGGCGCGATTACGGTTTATGGGCGTCATGTGCCGCTGAGCGCCAAGGCCTACGCTTTAGGTCAACCTGTACCGATCGATGCGGATGGGAATTTCGTCACGCAGCAAATTCTTCCACCCGGGCAGCATGCGATCGATGTGAAGGTTGTCGATCCCTATGAGCGTGACGTGGCGATCACCCGGGACATTCATATCCCGGACAATGAATGGTTTTATGTCGGGCTTGCCGACCTCACCGTTGGGCGCCGGTTTGGCGATCGTGCCCTGATTGAGACCTCGCCTGGCGAGTTCGAGAAGACCTATGCGAAAGGGCGCCTCGCCTTCTATCTGAAGGGCAAGATCCGGGGTCGGTATCTCCTGACGGCGGCTGCGGATACGCATGAAGATGACGTCGAGAATATCTTCCGCGGTCTCGACAGCAAAGACCCTCGCCAACTTCTGCGTCGGATCGATCCCGATAAGTACTATCCAGTCTATGGCGACGACTCTGAGATCCTCGAAGATGCGCCGACAAACGGAAAGTTTTACGTCCGTCTGGAGCGTGGGGACAGCCACGTGCTCTGGGGAAATTTCAAGACACAGATCAACGGAACGGAATTCGCACGGAGCGAGCGCGGGCTCTATGGCGCGCATGCGAAGTATCGCTCTGAGGAGACAACGATGTACGGTGAGCGCCGCTATGAAGTGGAGGCCTACGCCTCACAACCGGGCACGCTGCCACAGCGCGATGTACTCCGTGGCACGGGGGGGTCGGCTTATTTTCTCTCTCGCCAGGATCTGACGCAGGGTTCGGAGACGGTGACGATCGAGGTGCGGGATCCGATCACTGGGATTGTCCGCCAGCGTACGGCGCTACGCTATGGTGAGGATTATCAGATCGATTACATCCAGGGCGTGATCATTCTCGACAAGCCTTTGTTCTCGACGATCCGCAGCGGGCCTGTGGTACAGAACAATCCGCTTGGCGATGATCACCAGAGCCTGGTGGTTCAGTACGAATATACACCGGCACTCGGCGATACGAATGGCTATTCCTACGGTGGGCGGGCGCAGGCCTGGCTGCTGGATAGGTTGCGGATCGGAGCGACGGGGATCAAGGAAGAGGCGGGGCCGGTCGACCAGCAGCTCGCTGCTGCTGACCTGCGGCTGCAGATAGGGGAGAACTCTCATCTGCACGGCGAAATCGCGAAGAGTGAAGGCCCTGGTTTTGGCCGCTCGACATCGGTGAACGGGGGCCTGACGACAACGACGACAGCCTCCGTCGGTGTGGCACGCGAAGAGGCGATTGCCGGACGCGTCGAACTCAAGGTTGATCTGGCTGATGTCAGCGACGCGCTGCGCGGCTCGGTCGGTGCCTACTACGACAAGCGCGAAGCGGGATTTTCCTCCATTGACTACAATACGGCGGTGACGCAGCGCACCGCGGCGGCCCATGCCAGCATCGAGGTGAGCGATCACCTGCGCTATCTCTTTGCCTATGAGGATTTTGAGAACAAGAACGGTGTTGCGCGTCGTCAGGCTGATGCGGAGGTCGAGTTTCTCTTCGTGCCGGGTTGGACTGTCGGCGTGGCCTACAAGCACACGCACGCGATCAATGATCGGCAGATCAAAGGCGAGGGTACGCGCCATGACCTCGGCCTTCGCTTGACGTATCAGGACGACGACGACTTGAAGGCCTATGGCTTCATGCATGCCACAGTGGCAAGCGATGAGGGGATTGGTCACAACTCACGCGCCGGTGTTGGTGCGGAGCTACGGGTTACGGAGAAAATTTGGCTGCAAGGTGAAGTGTCGAACGGCAGTATCGGTTGGGCGGGTCTTGCCGGGATCAAGTATGACAAAACGCCGGACGATCACTATTACGCAAGTTATCGCCTCGACCCGGAGCGGACGATCTCGAACTCATCGACGCTCTACGGCACCGACATGGGCAGCATCATCCTCGGGGCGCGAACGCGCTACACCGATACGCTCTCCGGGTATGCCGAGAACAGTTATGATATCTTCGGGCGCCGTCGCTCGCTCGCGACTACCTACGGCGTCACGTATACGCCAACGGCACTCTGGACGGTTCTCGGTGGTATCGAATACGGCGACATCGAGGATGTGAATGCCGCTGATCTGGCGCGCACGGCCGTCTCGCTCTCTGTTGCCTATAACGAGGAGAAGCGGGTTGCCTGGAAGCTCAAAGGCGAAGTTCGCTTCGAGAACTCGGAAGACTCCCGTCTCGATCGCGATACCTTCCTGATCAGCTCCGGTCTCAACGTCCGACGCAACGCCAACTGGCGGTTGCTCGCCAATGTTGATGCGGCTTTCTCACGGTCCAGCCAGGCTGATATTCTCAACGGAGATTATGTCGAGGGCTCGTTGGGTGCCGCGTATCGGCCGATCGACAACGACGAGTGGAATGCGCTGTTCAAATACACCTATCTGTACGATTTGCCGGGCATCGATCAGGTCAACGCCTCCGGTAGCACGAACGGTCCGGCGCAGCGCAGCCACATCATTTCCGCTGACGTAACATATCAGGTGAATGACTATCTCTCGATCGGCGGCAAGTACGGCGCGCGCTTCGGGCAGGTATCGGTATCGCGGGACTCGAACGACTTCGTCGATTCATCGGCACACCTCGGCGTCCTGCGCGCGGATGTTCACGTCGTGAAGCATTGGGACGTGCTACTCGAGGGCCGTATCCTGCACACGCCAGAGATCGAAACCACCCAGACCGGCTTCCTCGCCGCCGTCTATCGGCATGTGGGAGAAAATGTGAAGGTGGGTATTGGTTACAACTTCGGTGAGTTTTCTGATGATGTATCTGATCTCACGTTCGACGACTCAGGCGTCTTCCTGAACTTGGTTGGCAAGCTGTAAGGCATCGCGTGCCGCACCAGAGCGCCGATATGTGTCGGCGTGTTGTGCTTAGAGCCGACGGATGTCTGTGACGGGCGATCCGTCGGCGGCGATACGGCGCACAGCTTCTTCCAAAGGTTCCTCGGCCGTCTCCATGTGCCATGCGTTGGCATGGAGGAGAGTTTTGTCGTCACACATAAAGCCGACGTGTCCTCGCCAGAAGACAAGATCGCCGCGGCGGAGGATCAGGTTGGCGATGTCGCAGCCGATCGATGTGCCGACCTCGGCCTCCTGCATATCGCTGTCCCGCGGACAGGAGGTTCCCGTAGCGTTGAGCGCAACCTGCACGAGCCCTGAACAATCCAGTCCCTCGGCGGTTTTGCCTCCCCAAAGGTACGGTGTGCCGATGAAGCGTTCGGCAACAGTGACGGCGTCGTCGGCGGTGGTGCCAACCGGGGCAACCGTACGTTCGTGCAGATATCCACCGCCCGGTGCTTTAACGTAAGCACCCGTTTTTGCGCCAAGGACGAGTTGTTCGCCGAGATAGTGCCGGGCGACGGGTGCGGTCTTCAGGTCCGGGTTGGCAAAGGCGAGCGCGCAGGCAGCGGTGATGATATGCGTCGGGAAGGAAATTCCCGTCGCCAGCGCATTGGCCGGGACATAGCCGACATAAGCATCCGTTTGCTTTTGGACCCATGCCCAGCCTTCGGCAAGGTCGAAGACCTTGACTGTCTCACCTATGAGGATCTGCGTCGTCAGCATGGCATCGTCGCGCGGTTCCACCCGCATCGGGGCTGTGGCGGCGACCTGCGCGATCTGCCCATCGACAAAACGTGCCGCTTCGACGTGGCCGCGGAGTGCCGTATCGGCGAGATCGCCGCGTACCGCGTGGCGACGGGTGTCCAGCTTTGACGCGGTGGATGTCATTTGTCTTGCCCGCTTGCGCATCTGCTGGCCAGCCATGAGAATATCGCCCGGGCCGTCTGCGGTTCCCCGCCTTTCGGTTGCGCGGGTTTGGGCGCGGGGACCCAGCCGTACATATCAATGTGTGCAAAGCTCACCGTCTTCTTCACGAAGCGTTTGAGGAATAGCGCTGCAGTGATCGAGCCGGCGAACGGACCGCTTGAGATATGCGACACATCGGCGACGAGGCTGGCGAGTGTTTGTTCGTAGGGATCCCAGAACGGCATGCGCCAGAGCGGGTCGTTCGTAGCAGACCCATGGGAGAGAATATGCGCCGCTAGATCATCCGTCGTGGTGTAAAGCGGCGGCAGATCTGGACCGAGAGCGACGCGCGCGGAGCCCGTGAGCGTGGCGAAACACAGCAGCGTGTTCGGCGCGTCTTCGTCGGCGAGAGACAGTGCGTCGGCAAGGACCAGGCGGCCTTCCGCATCCGTGTTGCCGATCTCGACCGTCATGCCATCACGGCTGTTGAGGACGTCGCCGGGTCGGTAGGCGTTGCCCGATACGGCGTTCTCCACGCACGGGATCAGTACACGCAAGCGGATGGGCAGCTTTGCCGCCATGATCATGTGGGCAAGCGCGAGCGCTGTGGCTGCGCCGCCCATGTCTTTTTTCATCAGCGCCATGCTATTGCCCGGCTTGATGTTGAGCCCACCGGTGTCGAACACGACCCCTTTGCCAACGAGGGTGACTGTTGGTGCCGTTTTCTTCCCCCATTGGATGTCAATCAGGCGTGGTGCGCGAGGGCTGGCGCGTCCGACGGCGTGAATCATGGGGAAGTTCTTCGTCAGAAGGTCATCTCCTGTGGTGACAGAGATTTTTGCCTTGAAGGCTTTTGCAAAGGCGGTTGCGGCTGCTTCAAGCTCATCAGGACCGAGCACGTTTGCCGGTGTGTTGATGAGATCGCGGCCGAAGAAAACTCCGTTTGCCTGTGCTGTCAGGGTGTCGAGATCGATTTCTGACGAGACTTTCAGACGTGGCACCGGCTTCGCTTCGCTGTTGCGGCAGCTGTCGAAGCTGTATGTCGCCAGCACCCAGGCAAGGCTCGTCATCGCTTCGTCGTTGAGTGGGCCTTCGAAGTGATAGTCTCCCGCTGGCAAGCGCGACGCGATGGCGCCGAGCGTGAAAGCACTCGCGGGATGATCGTGATCACCCGCCTCGGCGGCCGAGTCGACACCGCAGACGACGCGAGCAAGATCGCCTTTTTCATCCGGAAGCAACATCACGTCGCCCGGCGTGAAGCTGAACCCTGACGCTTTCAGCCACGTGCGCTCAGGACTCGTTAGCATCTCGAGATCGGCGCGGCTGGAGGTGCTTGAGGCGCGCGTGATAGGGATCGTCTTGCGTCGTGATGCGGCGGGGAGAAGTGCATCGCTTGCGCGTGTCGCGTGGTCGTGGAGGTTTGTCACGAGGCTTGTCGATCCGGGTCAGGTGTGGCGTGCAACCCTGCGCGAGCGATGCCCCTCGCACGCGTGCATCTCGGCGCTACCGCTTACAATCCCTTGCGCGCGGGTGCAAATCCACGCACTTCGGGGCATCGAAGGTGACCGTCGTCTCGCCGGTGCCGCAAAGGAGATAGGACGATGGCTGGCTACCGGTTGGTGATCGGGAACTTCAATACGTCGTCGTGGAGCCTGCGTGCCTGGCTTTTGATGCGGCACTTCGAGTTGCCATTCGAAGAGATTTTTGTCCGACTGACAATGCCGGATGGTGCCTACGTCGATGGTCGACGCGAGGCGATCCTCGCGGTGTCAGAGAGCGGTTTCGTCCCAGCGTTGAAAGTGGGCGACGCAACGGTCTGGGATACGCTTGCGATAGCCGAGACGCTGGCCGATTTGCATCCGGAGCTTATGCTCTGGCCGACGGATGTGATGGTGCGGGCGCATGCACGGGCGGTGAGTGCGGAGATGCATTCCGGTTTTTCAGCGTTACGTGGCCATCATCCGATGGACCTTGTGCGGTCACGTCCTGTCTCGACGCTGGATGCGGATGTTGAGCGTGACGTCCGCCGCATTGCTGCGATCTGGCGTGACTGTCGGGCGCAGTATGCCGGGTCTGGGCCGTTTCTTTTCGGCGCGTTCTCGATTGCGGATGCGATATATGCGCCGGTCGTGTCGCGGTTCCGGACCTACGGCATCGCGCCCGATGTCTTCGGTGGTGGTGAGGAAAGTGCAGCTTACATGGCCACGATATGGGCACTGCCTGCGATGGAGGCGTTCGCGTCTCGGGCGCAAGCCGAGATCGCCTGATCCGATCACGAGACCGGGTGTGGTGCTTTAATCCTTTGTTACCGCCTGTCCCATAATCTGACACTCAGCGTTTGCTTCCTGCGTTTCCGGGTGGCGATGAGGAAAGTGTCATGATGCGTTTCAAGTTGACGCCCGAGCCGCGTCCTGCGTGCTCGAAACTTCGTGTTGGAGTGGTTGTGCCAGTGCTGCTGGCGGCGCTCGCGGTGGGGGGATGCGCCGGTGGTGCAGACAAGACCCTCGCCGGGCTGACTGGTGGCGTTGGAAAGCCCGCTTCAAAGACGTTTACGCCGCTCGATAAGTCGGCTGCTCCGATTGACCGTGCCATCCAGTACTGGTCGCAAATTTTCGCGAAAAATCCTGGCGATGAGAAAGCCGCGGTTGCCTATGCCCGGAACCTGCGTGCCAAGGGAGAGAAACAGAAAGCGCTTCAGGTTCTGCAGCGCGCGACGCTTTCAAACTCATCGAGCAAGCTGATCGCCTCGGAGTATGCGCGGGTGGCAATCGACGTCGGTGATGTTGACTTCGCCCAGAAGCTGATTGCACGCGCCTCCGACCCGAAGCGTCCTGACTGGCGTTTGATCTCCGCGCAGGGTGCCGGGCTCTCGAAACAGGGGCGGCACAAGGAAGCGCAGAAGCATTTCCTCCGTGCCCTCCAGCTCAAGCCGGCGCATCCGCCGCTGTTGAACAATCTGGCGCTGGCCTATGCGTTGAACGGCGACATTGAAGATGCCGAACTGCTGCTTCGCAAGGCGGCGGCGCGCGGGCAGAACATTCGCAAGATTCGCAAGAACCTTGCACTGGTGCTCGGCGTGCAGGGCAAGTTCGATGAATCGCAGAATGTTGCCCAGGCCGTCTATATGACCGAGGGCAAAGCGAAGACCAAAACCGAGTTGCTGAAACGGTGGGTGAAAGCCAGCCCGAAGACAGCACCAATGTCATCTCCGGCAAGCTGGACCTCAACAGCGAGCGCGGCGAGCGGTTTGGACAACGCACCCATGACACTGACGCCGTGGGCGACGCAAACCACCGCGGCAGCAGCTGACACCTGGCAGACGGAAGTCGCCGCTCTTCGGTAGAACCGCGACCGCCGTTCTCAGAGCACTCAAGGGCCCGCGTCTCACGACGGCGGGCCCTTTTGCCGTGCTGATGTAGATGAGCGGCGGCGGCGTCGGGACACATTACATCGGCGGCAGGTGTGTCCTTATCTATCAGCCGAGCCCATCCGATAGCTTCGCGCACAGGTGCGCATGTCTGTTTCTTCCTTTGATCCCGCTCCTGTTGACGCGACCCCGGGTGACCTTCGTGTCCTTGTGATCGGAGGGTCCGGGATGTTCGGGCGTCGGCTGGTGCAATATCTCGCTGATGTGCCTTCATTGACCCTGATTGTAGCCGGTCGATCTCTGCCGAAATCCAAGGCTGTTGTCGAAGATCTCCAGCAATCCGGTGGTGCGATGTTGATCGCACAGGCTCTTGATCGCGACGACGATCTGGCGCGCGTACTCTCCTCTTTGCGGCCGGATATCGTCGTCGATGCGAGCGGCCCGTTTCAACGCTATCATGATGCAGCGGGAGCAGCCGCGGAGAAATACCATGTTGCCCGTGCTGCGATCAGCGCAGGCATCAACTATGTCGATCTTGCAGATGGTTCTCGGTTTGTTGACGGCATAAAGGTGCTTGATACAGCAGCGCGGGCGGCCGGTGTTACGGTGGTCTCGGGTCTCAGTACGTTTCCGGTTTTGACGAACGGGGTCTTGAACGCCATTGCGGTGCAGGGCGTGACAGCGCACGCGGTGCGCGTGGGGATCGCGCCGTCCCCCTTTGCCGGTGTTGGGCGCAATGTCATCGCAGCGATCGGAAGTTACGCGGGTGAGCGTATTCGCGTGTGGCTGGACGGACGGATGCAAGACCGCACGGGTCTTGGTGTCCATTGGCGCACCGCGATTGGTATCCCGGGACAATCGTCGCTACCGCGGGTTCGTTTTTCGCTCGTCGATGTTCCTGAGTATCGCGTGCTTCAGAATTGTCATCCGGAGTTGCGATCGATCAAGGTTGGTGCGGGTTTGCGACCGCCGTTGGTCCACGGGATCACGGTTGCGTTGGCGTGGCTGCGCGCGCACCGCCTTTTTCCTCCGCTTGATGTTATCGCGACACCTATGAGTTTGGCGAGCCGCTATGTCCGCTGGGGTGTTGATCGCGGCGGGCTTGTTGTCGACGTGGATGGCGTGGATCCCGAGGGGCAACCGTGCCATGCGCGTTGGAGCCTGCTCGCCGATGGGGCGGCCGGTCCGCGCATTCCCGTGATGGTGGCGGCGACGTTCATTCTGCATCGGGCGCGCGGTGCGGATGCGTCGCCTGGTGCGTTCGCCGGGCATGAGATCGCCGGGCTTGCCGACTATGAACCCTGGTTCGCGCGCGAGGGCATCCAGACGCATTTGCAGATCACCGCGACGTCACAGGCTGGCATGGTCGAAGAGCAGTCGCGACCGCTCTATCGACGCGTGCTCGAAGATGCGTTTGACCGGCTACCGGCAGCCGTTCGGGATCTTCATGAGGTGACGGTCCGGCGGCGGTTTTCCGGCCGGGCAAGCGTGACCGGAGCGCGTGGTCTCATTGCATGGGTTGTCGCCAGGATCGTCGGTTTTCCCCGAGATATGGAGGATATTCCGGTGGCGGTGACGCTTGAGCGCGAGGGTGAGAAAGAGATCTGGCGGCGCGACTTCAATGGACAGAAGTTCCATTCGATCCAGTACGTTGGCGCAGGGCGGTATGAGGGGATGCTTGTCGAGCAGTTTGGCCCGATGCGCTTCGGGCTCGCGGTGTTGAGCGATGCAACAACACTGCGGCTAGACGTGATGCGCTGGGATTTTCTCGGACTTCCGCTACCTAGCATGCTCGCCCCGCGATGCGACGCCTTCGAGCAGGAGGTTGATGGCGTGTTTCGTTTTTCCGTCCAGATTTCGCTGCCGATCTTCGGCATGCTGGTGCACTATCGCGGCCATCTGCGTCCTGAAGCCGACGCGTCGAGCGTTACTGAGAGCGACTGACCCGGATGGCGGCCGGTCCGAGGATGACGATGAAGAGCACTGGCAGGAAGAAGACAATCATCGGCACCGTCAGTTTCGGCGGAAGTGCGGCTGCTTTTTTCTCTGCTTCCGACATCCGCATATCACGGTTTTCCTTGGCCATGATGCGAAGGGCCTGACTGACCGGTGTACCGTAGCGTTCTGCCTGGATCAGGGCGGTGACGGTCGCCTTGATCGATGGCAAGCCGGTCCGTTTGCCGAGGTTTTCAAAAGCCTGGCGACGTTCCGGCAGGTACGAGAGTTCTGCCGTGGTCAGCGTCAGTTCCTCGCCCAATTCAAGCGACTGGGCGACGATTTCCTGACTGACCTTGCCGAAGGCGGCTTCAATGGACATCCCCGACTGCACGCAAATAAGCAGGAGGTCGAGCGCATCCGGAAATGCCTTGCTGACGGAGTCCTGACGCTTCTGAATGATGTTCTTGACGAAGACGGTCGGGAGGTAAAGTCCGACATAACCGGCCCCAAGTGAGATCGCCAACTTGATGAGTGGGATCATCTCCCCCTCGTAGGCGAAGAACATGTAGATGAACGTCCCGACGAAGACGATGATTGGCGTTGCCAGCTTGAAGAAGAAAAAGATGACGAGTGGACGCTGGCCGCGAAAACCTGCCATGCGCATCGTGTTCGAGAGATCTTCAGATTCGAACAGCTTTCGCAGGTTCAGCTGCTCCACGATTTGTGCGATCGCGCCTTTGCTTTCGTTGCGCAGGCTGCCGCCGGCCGCCTCGGCCTTCAAGTCGGACATGCGTGCGGCACGCATCTTGTCGCGCTCGAGCGCCATGACGCGCATGCGCTTGTTCGATTGATCCCGCGACAATGCAGGCAGCGCAATCATCACGATGGTCAGGAACGTCGTGATCCCGATCAGAACCATGAACAGGACGCGTGGGTCGGTCACGGTATTGATGATTGCGGTCATTGCTCAGACATCCTTGGTCAACGCAGTTCGGTGGTTTGCCCTGGGCCTCACACAGCCCCGGGCGGCGACGCGTCAGTACTTGAAGTTGATCATCTTCTTCATCGTCAGAACGCCGAAGGTCATCCAGACGCCGGCAATGAGGAGGAGGAAGTTCCCCGTGCGGTCGATGAAGAGGAGTGAAATGTAGTTGGGCGAAGTGAAGTGCACCATGGCCATGACGGCAAACGGCAACGCACCGAGAATGCCGGCTGATGCTTTCGCTTCGGCGCTGAGCGCTTTCACCTTTGCCGCCATCATCTTGCGGGCGCGCAACACGTCCGACAGGTTTCCGAGTGCTTCGGCGAGGTTGCCCCCGGCCTTGCTCTGAATTGCGATGACGATGGCGAAAAAGTTTACCTCAGGCAGCGGCATCCGGGTCATCATGCGTTCAAAGCAATCACCGAGCGGGATGCCGATGCGTTGTTGCTCAACGAGCTCAGCAAACTCTGAGCGGACCGGCTCAGGGCTTTCCCGTGCAATGATGCCGAGACACTCATTGAGTGGCAGGCCGGATTTCACGCCGCGAACAATAACATCGATCGAGTTGGCAAACTCGTTGACGAACTTGTTCTGGCGTCGCTGCGTGATTTTGTTGAGCAAAAAGCGTGGCAAGCCAAGGGTGCCGACAAATGCAGCCCCTGCGGCCGCGGCCGCTGGTGCACCCATCACGAATGTCGTGATCCCGACACCGACGCCGAGGATGAGCGAGCCGATGTAGAAAGCGTTCGGCGTCATGCTGAGACCGGCACGTTCAAGGCGCGTGCGAAGCGTAACCCGCCCCTTGCCCTTCTGCCGGTTCTCGATCTCCAGCATGGTATCGGCCACCGCTTTTTTGCGGTGCGCGAGTTCCTGGCTTTCTGATGACCGTGCGGCGCGGGACTTCGAGGTCTGGGCAGCGATTTCTGCCGTGCGCTTCTCGGTTTTCTTTTCTCCGGAGAGAAAAGGGTAGGCGACCACGAAAGCAATCATGCCAACGCTGATCGCGGCCAGAAGAATGACGGCGAACTGGATCACAGCCGGCGAGAGATCAAACATTTTGCTCTCCGATCACGCTGCCGTTCATATCGGTTCGTTCGGAAGCTGAGAGAGCTTGGGCGAGCCGGCCTTCTTCCTTGAAGTAGGTCGCACGCTCCCAAAGAACGGGACGGGCAATACCGGTCGAGCGATGCTCTCCGATCAGCTTGCCGTTCTCGTCTTCGCCGTGGATGTCGTAGACAAACAGGTTCTGCAACGTGACGACTTCGCCCTCCATGCCCACCACTTCCGTGATGTGCGTGATCTTACGTGAGCCATCGCGGAGGCGGGCGGCTTGAACGATCACATCAACGGAGCCGGTGATCATTTCGCGAATGGTTTTCACGGGCAGTGCAAAGCCACCCATCATGATCATGGACTCGAGGCGGCTGATCGCCTCGCGGGGGCTGTTGGAGTGCAATGTCCCCATCGAGCCATCGTGGCCAGTGTTCATGGCCTGCAGAAGGTCGAATGCTTCGGGGCCACGCACCTCGCCCACGATGATCCGTTCCGGACGCATACGCAGACAGTTCTTTACGAGATCACGCATCGTGATTTCGCCTTCGCCCTCAAGGTTCGGAGGACGTGTTTCCAGGCGCACGACGTGTGGCTGCTGAAGCTGTAGCTCGGCGCTGTCTTCGCAGGTGATCACGCGCTCATCCATATCGACGCACGCTGAGATGCAGTTGAGCAGGGTTGTCTTGCCTGAGCCCGTGCCGCCCGAGACGAGCACGTTGCAGCGCACGCGGCCAATGATCTCCAGAAGCGTTTTACCTTCCGGTGTGATTGAACCGAAATTGACCAGCTGCTCGAGCTTGAGGCGGTCCTTCTTGAATTTACGAATCGTCAGTGCAGGACCATCGATTGCGAGCGGCGGCGCAATCACGTTCACGCGCGAACCATCCGGCAGACGCGCATCACAGATGGGGCTCGATTCATCGACGCGACGCCCGACCTGGCTCACGATGCGCTGACAGATGTTCATCAGCTGCGAGTTGTCAGCAAACCGAACACCGGTCTCTTGCACCTTGCCGTCAACCTCGATGAAGGTCGTATCGGCGCCATTCACCATGACGTCGGCAATGTCATCGCGAGCCAGTAACGGTTCGAGCGGGCCATAGCCGAGCACGTCGTTGCAGATGTCCTCGAGCAGCTCTTCCTGCTCGGCGATCGACATCACCACATTCTTGTACTGGATGATCTCCGAGACGATGTCGCGGATTTCTTCCCGCGCGGCTTCCTGCTCGAGCTGGGCGAGCTGCGTCAGATCGATGGTGTCGATCAGCGCGTTGAAGACCGTTGTCTTGACGTCGTAATATTCCTCCGATCGCCGTGACTGAGGTTTCTACTCTGGTTTTGGTGCTGCGACCGGCGCCTGCGGTGCTGCTGCCTGTGGCGCTGCGGTTGGCGGCTGCGGTGCTTGTTGCGCAACAGGAGCAGCCGGCGCCGCAGGGGCAGCCGGAGGAGGAGGAGCCGCAGGTGCGGGTGCTGCAGGTTGCGGGCGGGTCACCTGCTTGAGTTCACCGCCGCCGCTGCCGCTGTTTCGCTTACCAAACATCGGGATAGGTCCCTATTTTTTCAGTTTCAGTTTCTCGAGCAACGGGCCGAACGTGGACGTTGCTTCGGGAACAGTTTCCGGACGGTTGACCAGGCGCAGAGCGAGGTTGCGCAGTTGCGCTGCTGCCGTTGCCTGTTCCGCAAACTCACCGATCATCTGGCCGTTGTTCGAGGCCATGCCGAAGCTCTCACCATCGAAATCGATGACGCATGCCGGCGTGAGGCCTAGGGCTTCGGCAAACTTTGCGGCCGGGATCTCCGGGCGCTTCGGCATGCCGGCCTGATTGATCACCAGATGTGGCGGGTTGTCGTTGCTCCGCCGTTCGCGCAACAGGTCGATCAGGTTTTTGGCGTTGCGAAGGTTGGCGAGGTCCGGTGCGACCGTGATCACGATCTCGTCGGCCTGTGTGAGCAACTGACGGCTCCACGACGACCAGAGATGCGGCATGTCAACGGCGACGTACGGCACATTCTGGCGCACGACGTCGATGACCCACTCATAAGCTTCAGGCGCGATCTCATAGTCACGGTCGAGCGTGCCTGGGGAGGCAAATAGGCTCAGATGATCGGTGCACTTTGCGAGCAGCCTGTCGAGCAGGACTTCGTCGAGGCGATCGGGCGAAGACAATGCGTCGGCGATGCCCTGGACGGGATCCTTGTCAAAATCGAGCCCAGCTGTCCCGAAAGGAAGATCAAGGTCGGCAATGACGACGTCGTTCTTCAGTTCACGTGAGAGCGCCCAGGCGACGTTGTGACAAATCGTGCTTGATCCGACACCGCCTTTGGCGCCGACAAAAGCAAAGATGTGACCAACGGGATCTGCTTCCGGATCGTTGTAAAGATTGGAGATACTCTCCATGATCTTCAGCTCACTGACCGGTGCGACAACATATTCGCTGACGCCACGGCGGAGGAGTTCGCGATAGAGGATCACGTCGTTGACGTGACCGATGACGACGACCTTGGTGCCGGAGTCGCAGACGCCCGCTAGCTGATCGAGTTCGGCGAGCATGCCATCACGCTCCTGCATCGATTCAACGATGATCAGGTTGGGTGTCGGAGCATCCTGA
>JBCBXF010000049.1:0-16193 GCA_039816705.1 Pseudomonadota bacterium
TCGTTGGAACCTCTGCAAGCGACATGGTGGATTACTGGGCTGCAGAGGCCTCTGTGACCATCGATCTTGGGTCCGGTCTGGTGACGGACAGCGGCGGTGTCGACACATTGACCTCTATCGAGGGGGCACAGGGTTCTTTTTTCGCCGACACGATCTTCGGCAATCCCGGTGCAAATCTCCTGGCTGGTGCGGAGGGAAACGACGACATTCATGGACGTGAAGGGGACGACTTCCTCTTCGGCGATCTCGGGAATGATCACCTGTTTGGTGGTGACGGGAATGACAGCTTGCATGGCGGCCTCAATGCGGATGTCCTCGATGGGGGCGCCGGTCTCGACTATGCACGATACGATATGTCGCGCGATATCGGGATCACGGTCTCGCTGGCAGATCCTTCGCTGAACACGGGAGAAGCCGTCGGCGACAGCTATGTCGACATTGAAGGCCTTATCCTCACGCGCGGTGATGATTTCGGCTTCGGAAATGATGAGGGAAACTGGTTGCGCGGCCTCGACGGGGACGATGCACTCAATGGCGCGGGAGGAAATGACTTTCTCTTTGGTGATCTCGGCGATGATTCACTCTTCGGTGGCGTCGGCAACGACATGCTCTACGGCGGCTATGGTGCGGACGCTCTCGACGGCGGCAGCGGCATAGACTACGCGCGCTACAACGATGCCAACTATGGGGATGTCATCGTATCGCTCGGCGATGCGTCACTGAACACAGGTGCTGCCGATGGCGACACATTCACCGCCATCGAAGGACTGATCCTCGGTGTCGGCGACGACGTCGGGCATGGCGACGGTGCCGGCAACTATCTTTACGGCATGCAGGGGAACGATCATCTGTTCGGTGATGGTGGCAACGACCTGATCCACGGCGGCGATGGTCACGACATGCTTTACGGCGGCGTGGGCGCTGACATCCACAATGGCGGCAGCGGGATCGACTATGCCCGCTACAACGGCATCGCACACGATGGTTTCACGGTCTCGCTCACAGACGTGTCGATGGGTACCGGCGTTGCCGAGGGCGACACGTTTATCGACATCGAGGGTTTCATCCTCGGGGTCGGGGGCGATACCGGCTACGGCGATCACTCCTTCAATTATCTTTACGGCATGCAGGGACATGACCGGCTGTTTGGACAGGGCGGCAATGATCTCGTGCACGGCGGTGCCGGAAACGACATGCTCTATGGCGGCTGGGGAGCCGACGTTCACAACGGCGGAAGCGGGCTCGACTATGCGCGCTACAATGATGACGCGTACGACGGCTTCACCGTCTCACTCGCTGATTTCTCACTAGGAACTGGCGTCGCTGCAGGCGATACCTTCATAGACGTGGAGGGTCTTATCCTCGGCACCCGGAACGATGTCGGATACGGAGATGCCGCGCGAAACTATCTCTTTGGCATGCAAGGTGACGACCAGCTGTTCGGGGATGGTGGCGACGACCGCGTGAATGGTGGTGTCGGTGACGACATGCTGGATGGAGGATCGGGGGACGATCTACTCTCCGGCGGCGTTGGGATGGATCAGCTCACGGGAGGTGGCGGTGCCGACACGTTCGTGTTTGCGGCGGGGTTCGGTGCGGATGTCATTTCGGACTTCGAAGGTGGGTTCGGGTTCCAAGATACGATTGATCTCAGCACCTACGCGTTTTCCTCTTTCGAGGATGTTCTCGCGATCGCTTCTTGGGATGGCGCAGACACCACGCTGAACTTCAGCATGAGTGACAGTCTCGTCCTTGAGGGATTTTATCTCGGTAACTTCCACGAGTCGGACGTGCTCATCTGAGTGTCACCGACCTCTGGGTCGCGGTATCGCCGGCGTCCCGGCTACAAAAGCGCCGCTTGCAACGTCAGCAAGCACCGTTGCGCCCGCACCGACCACTGCGCCCGCACCGATCCTAACCCCCTGGGCAACGATGCATCCCGTCCCAAGATGGGCGCCCTCGGCGATATCGACGTCGCCAGAGAGAACGCATCCCGGGGCGACATGAACATGTGCTGCAATCTTGCAGTCGTGATCGATGGACGCGCGGGTATTGATGATCACATTCGGGCCGATAAATGCACCCGTCTGGACGACGGCGCCGGCCATGATCTGTGCGCCACGCTCAACCGTTGCGCGGGGCGAAACGCAGGCCGAGGGATGCTGGAGATTTGGAAACACCCCGCCGCTTGCGGCCAATTGTTCGAACACCGTTCGCCGCAATGTCGTATCACCGATCGACCCCAGCCCATTCGCCAACTCGATCTCGGAAACGGCAAACATTCGTATCAACTGATCATCTGGACCCAACCACTCAAGGGCTTCGGCACCCTTCGGGATTTGAACCCTTTCAGGGCCGGTGTATCCAAGGATATCGCGCCCACAGACGCGCAACAGATCGGCAACAACACGCCCGTGACCGCCGTACCCCAGCAGCACCACCGGCTTCACGAGACCGCGTCCACGATTTTGTCATCGGGAGCGTAATCCTGCGTTGCCGTCTTGCCGATCAGCCACCAGAAGTGCGCCGGCGAAAGCCCGTCACCGGGGCGTTTCAGTGTGAGATTTTTGTCCGTGAACATCTCGCCACGTTTTATTGCGCTTGCCGCTGTCACGCTTTTGCGGGCGACCGCCATGTTGGCACGTTCGATCTCGGTTGGCGCCTTCACTGGCGATCCGAGCGCGCGTGACGCACCCCGGATGCCGTCGACCATCTCGCGGAACGTGTCCGGCTCAAGCGAAGCGGCGTGATCTGGACCGTCCATGGTGCGGTCGAGCGTGATGTGCTTTTCGATCATGGTCGCGCCACGACCGACGGCGGCGATCGGGATCGCGATGCCATCGCTGTGATCCGAAAACCCCACCGGTAGTCCGAACGTCTCTCGCATTGTATCCATCGCCCGCAGATTGATCGCATCCGGCGGCGTTGGATAGGCGGTCGTACAGTGCAACAGGGTCAGCTTTTCCGCGAGTACGGCTTGCCCCTCGGAACTGCGGAACGCGGCGGCAAAGTTTTCGGGTCCGGGATCGACTTCACCCAGGAATCCGTGGGCCGCCACGCCAAGCGCTTCCTCAACTTCCTCGAGCGTGGCCATGCCGGTCGATAGAATGACCGGTTTCCCAGTCAGTGCGATCGCATGCAGCAGAGGCTGATTGTTCATGTCACCGGAGCCGACCTTCAGGGTCGCGACGTCAAGATCGTTGACCAACAGATCGAGGCTGTCGCGGTCAAACGGGGTCGAGAGAAATGCGACGCCAACGCGCTCGCAGTGCTCCATCAGCGCGCGATGATCGTCCGGTGACAGTTCGAGGCGGGCGAGCATCTCCTGCTGCGTTTCGCTCGTGCCGGTGGCCTTTTCCTGGTAGCGCGCTTTCGGTGCGGAAGCGCTTGTAAGTGACGTGGCGCGAAATGTCTGGAATTTCACGGCATCTGCGCCGGCCTCAGCCGCGGCATCGATCAGGCGATGGGCGAGGTCGCGGGAACCGTTGTGGTTAACCCCGGCCTCCGCCAACACAGTGACCATGTTGCACCCTTTCTCCTGCAGCGCTCGCGCGCGCTGAGCGACGTGATAGCCACTCTGGACCGTATGCGCTAGAAGACAGCTATCCCCATCCAGTGGTTGCATAACGTACCGACCCTGCCGCGTCACACATTGCGCGGCGTCGGGCCACGAGCATTGCAGGTGACGAGGATGTCGATGCCTATGCAGGACAGGGAGCCCCAGCAATTCCAGCTGTCGGATGCGGATTTTGGCCAGACACTGCACGCCACGCTTTCCAATGGCGATCTGAGGGCCTCAACCGGCTTTTACAAAGCGCCGTCGGATGCGGCGGCCCTGGTGGACCTTCTCATGTTGCTGCAGGGCAGCAGAGGGGCGCCGGAGAGCTTTGCCGCGGGCGTCGAGCGCCTGAGCCATCTGGTTCTGGACACGGCCAGTGCGCGTGTGCTGCTCGATCTACCTGCCAGCAGCGACGCCTCTGCACGCCATGATCTGATTGCAATGTCGCAGGTCGGTATTGGAGACACGTGCGGCGTGGAGACGGTAAGCGGTGTGCGAGCGACCGTGTCGCCGGACGGTCGTGCGCGTTTCATTCGCGACGGCCTGGAGCTGGGTGACTTTTTCTCCATACATATGCTTTTGGGAGTAGAGCCGTCTCCGAGTGCGGCGTTCACCCTTGCATTGCGACTCCTTCGAGGAGCCGGTCCGGAAGAACCTGTGCTTTCGGCCGGTGTCGCGGATGTCCTGATTGGCAATCAGTACCGCGAGGACATGTCATGGACGGTCCGCCCAAGGCTTCTCGGCGTGCATGTCTGTGGCGATCGGCTTCTGGTTATGCTGGACGGTGTTCCAGTCTGGTTTGCGCCACGTCATGGTGGAGGTCTCGCGACCGGTTTCAATCTCGATCTGCTCGGTGTCAGCGGCGGTGATGTCGCGCTTGATGTGCACTGGGTTGGGCTCGTGGCGAGAGACCACCCTCTCGTGATCACTCCGGAGGTGTTGCATCAGGCGCGCGCTCGCCTCGCACATCGCGCATTGCGCTCAGACGTCGACGCCTTCGCGCGCCTTATGCATGCGTTTCGCGATCTCCCGCTGGTGCCGGAAGATCCTGTTCTGCAAGCCGGACAACGCCAGCTGGTCACGTCTGACGGGCCGTATCGTTCACATCTCCGCGCCCTGCTGCCTGAGGTGCCAGGTCCGCTTGACCGGGTTCCTGATACGACGCCCGCACCGGTGATCTCCGTTGACAACATCAGCGTGCAGGTCTCTGCGAACGCGGCGGGTGACAAGAGTCTTTTTGGAACGCTCACCGGGCGGAAACGAGAAAAAATCCAAATCCTTAAGGACGTGAGCTTTGACGTCTATCCCGGCGACATCGTCGGCATCCTCGGCAAAAACGGGGCTGGCAAAACCACCCTGCTACACACACTGATTGGCGCCATCCCAATTTCCTCCGGCATCATCCGTGCACGGGAGAAACCCGTGCTGCTGCGCCCCGGTGCCGGTATGCAGGCGGAACTGACCGGTCGAGAGAACATCTTCCAGGCCGGACTTTATATGGGGCTTTCCACGCGGGATATTCGCGCGATCATTGATGATGTCATCGCCTTTTCAGAGCTTGGCGAGCACATCAATCGTCCGTATCAATATTATTCTGACGGGATGCGATCGCGGCTGATCTTTTCGATGGCCACTGCCGTCTCGCCAACCATCCTGATGCTCGACGAACTGTTGAGCGCAGGCGATATCGGATTTCAGAAGAAGGCCATGCGGCGCCTCGACAGTTTCATCGAAAAGGCACGGGTTGTCCTCGTCGTCCAACACGGTCTCGACTTCGTTCTCAGTCGCTGCACCAAGTGCCTGTATCTGAATGCCGGACGTGCGGTGTATTACGGAGACCCGAAGATCGCTGCGGAACTTTACCAGGGAGATCTGTGACGCATGGCTGACGTGCCGTCAGACGGGAGGGGCCGCCACTCGGCGGACGATGACGCGTACAGCCTCGTCATCACGCCGGCCGGGCTGCGCCGTCCATCGCGCGCAATCGGCGAGCGGATTTCGGCCGCGCGATCAAAGCTCGTTAGGGTGTTCTATCTTGTCTGGTTCAACCTGCAGAAAGAGGCCTACGGCTCATCGCTTGGGCACATTTGGCTGGTGCTCGAGCCAATGTTGCAGGCGCTCACCTATTATCTCCTGATCAAGTTTGTCTTTGCGATCCGCGGGGCGGACATCAGCTTTGCATTCTTTTTCTCCGCAATTACCTTCTGGCGCTCGCATGCGACGATGGTGGCTGGCGGTTCGCTGTTCTTCATCGCGAAGGGGCACCACTACATCCAGCAGAACCTCGGTGTGGACACGGCCTATCTCGAACACTTCGTCTACGAGTTTTTCCTGTTCGCGATCCGCTTTGCCGTCCTGGTGATCTTTCTCGTAATCGCTGGTTACGACGCGCATGTGATCTGGGCAGCGGGTGTTGTGCTCGGGCTCGTGCAGTTTCTGTTCTCGATGGCGCTCGTCGTGTGGCTCTCGATCTTCGGCACGTTCGTGCGCGATCTCAGTCGCTTCGTTGCGCACATTGTTTGGTTCTGGTGGTACATGTCGCCTGGTCTCTACAGCATCGGACGTATTCCCGATTGGGCGCGCCCGATCTATGAGCTCAATCCCTTTGCGCATCTGATGCCGGCGATGCATGACATCATGCTCAAGGGGAAAATCCCTGCCGACCTTCAGGCACTCGGCTGGATTTTTGTCGGTAGTTCAGTGCTGCTTTGGCTCGGCTGGATGGCAATGCGGCGGTTTGGCTATCGCCTTTATACGCAGGTCTGAGGCGGGGGCAGTCGCGGTGCGCCGCGAGGGCAACTGGTTTTGCGAGAGTGACGGGGTTGTGGGGACGAATGACTGCGCGCACCGCATTGTATCTGGTCAACGAGTACGGGGAGTTTTCCGAGTTACTCCGCCTTGCAAAGCACCTGAAACGCACCATCGATCTCGACGGTGTGTTCCTCTTTGCCCGCGACGACTATGGCCGACTTCAGCAGCACGGTCAGGCAGCGAAGGAGGCTGGCTTTCGAGCCCTGAGCACGGACTATGACCAACTGGCGGAGTGGCGCTGGCGCGAGAAGGATGCTGCACGCACGGATGAGGGATATCGGCCATCGTCGGTCGCCGAGGGCAACCGCGTTCCGGTCAACGGCCGGCTTGCAGCGCTCGCGTTACTCGCGATTACAATCCTGATCGGTCTCGCGCTCGTCCTCCCGCTGATCGTTCTGACAACTGTCCTGATCGTGCTCTTTGCTCTGCGCTATGTGATTGCCCGCCTGTCGCAGAACGTGAAGCTGCGCGAATACATCGCCTCGAAGAGCATCTTCCAATTCCCGCGCATTCTGCTGGCCCGTTCGCGCATCAAGCGTTGGAGTAGGCACGCAGGCAAAGTGCTCCGTGTGATCAAGCCCGATGTCATCCTCATGGGTCAGGACTATCCCGGCAGCTACAATGCGTTGCTTCTCAAGCACTCAAGCAGGAAGAAAATCCCGGCAGCGATTGTGCCGTTCGCCATGTACACCTCCCGCGAGACGGCGGAGTCTTTTTACGGCATGCCGGAGTATGTGCTGCGCGGCCGCTTCCAACGTTGGCTGTTCCTGACCTTCTTCCGCAAGTGGACGCTGCCCTACCGTGGGCGTCTTTTGATCCGCCTGCCGATCAGCGAGATCATTGCGCTCGAGTTGACCGGCAATAGCTTGAAGCATCCTTGGTCGCCGCAGGCCAGCCGCGCCAAGCTCCTCGCCCAAAGTCCGAAAGACCGAGCATACTATGCGTCTGTCGGGAGAGACGAGGCGTCTCTAGAGCTGACCGGGACGCTCTGGAACGACGATCTTGCGGAGGCACAGCAGCGTGCGGACGCCGATCGTGCACTCATCCGGCGGACTCTCAACCTCACTGCACACATCCGGCGCATCCGCGCGTTCGCGGCCAACGAAGGATTTGAGGTGCCCGCTTCGATCCTTGATGCAATCTGGGATGAAACGCCGGGTGCTGCATTGAAAATGGTCGAGGCATCGCTCGACGCGCACAGTACGCTGCTGGAAAAACTGGACGCGACCGTCAGCACGCGCGAAGCGGATACTTCTCTCGAAACTTATGACCGCCGCTTGAAGCTGGCGCTCCTGCGGGAACGTCACGCGAAAAACATGGAGACCGAGCGGCGGGTTGTCATTGTCGCGTGGCCGGCGAATCAATTCAGCCAACGGAGCGTCCCACCTCATCAGACTTACCAGGAATTCAACGGCTGGCTGGTCGAGAGGTTTGTGCGTTTTGCACACACACACGACGTCGATATCTGGATCAGCTTGCATCCAACGCTCTATGGCGTCGTCGATATCGCAGAAATGGAGGCCGCTGGGCTGCACGTCATCCGCTGGCCACTGATCAGCTATCTTCATACGGCGGATCTCTTTGTCGCCACAGTATCCACAACGCTTCTCTGGGCCGTGCAATGCGCAATTCCAGCAGTCAATTTTGACTGCTATGATTATGGCTATCGGGAGTTTGCTGAGATGGGCTGTCTGACCTGTGTCTCGACGAAGCAGTTCGATCACGCGATGCGCTGGATACTGAGCGATGCGACAGTGGCGGAAATCCTTGCCGCGCAGATGCATGAGAGCCGGGAACAGTGGATGATGCATGACGGCAAGAGTGGCGAGCGGATCAGCGACACAATCGCCGGGTTGATTGGTGCATCACGGATCGACGTTGGCGCTTCAGCTGATGGCGGGGACATTTGATCCCGTGGGAGAAAAACAGATGTCGGTTGTACAATCGAAACTCGCTTTCGGAGCCGCGCTCGTTGCTGTGATGGTGGCGAGTTTTGTTGCCGTTCAGCTCGTTCTCCCCGGACCTTCCGCGTCATCGACGACTGAAGCAGATCCGAGCATTTTTGCGTCCCACGACTTCGGCCGCGGCGCTGAGGGCGAGCGCGCCATCCTACGCAATGGCTGGCTGGATGCGCGGACAGACTGTCGCTGGTCTGGCGGGCGGGCCGAACTTGCTTTGCCAAAAGTTTTCACACCAGCGCAGGCCGTTGAAATGCGGGTGAACTCGCGGGGGCTGGTATCCGCGTCGCGGCCAAGCCAGTCGGTCAACTTCATCGTCAACGGTTCGCTGGTCGGCAAGCTGCAGTTCAAGTCCGAAGCGAATGGTCGGGTGCAAACGTTCAAGATCTCGCCCGCGGTCTACAACGCCGCGAAGGGACCGCTGAGGATCGCATTTGTTGAGCCCACGCCTGCCTCGTTTGCCGACGTCGGATCCGGGAGTGACACACGCAAGCGCAGCATCTGCCTCGACCGGCTGTCAATGTCACTTGCCGCATCCTGATTGCGTCTTGCAATGGCCGAGCGGCTGGCAGAGCGCTTGAAGCGGGTCCGCCGAGAGAGCGGCACTGTCGGCGCAATGGTGCGGATGACGAGCAACCTCGTTGCGCAGGCCGGACGCGCCGTAGCGAACGGTGCTGACAGGGTTACTCTCCGAACACCCATGCGCTGGTTGACGCAACCCACCATCAGCGCGCTGCTAGAGAGCAATGCGCGTTTCGCTGATCGCCATAGCGGTGAGACGTGCATCATTCTCGGGACAGGACCGTCGCTCAAGTCTGTTGACATCTCTCAGTTTGCGCATGTCCCGCTCTTTACTGTGAACCAGGGATTTCTGTTCTGCGAGGCTCGCGGCATCCGTCCGGATTATGCTGTCGTTGTCGATGAGATGTATTTCACACCGAACTTCGTGCCGTTCATGCGGGATCTGCTGTCGTTCTGCGCAGCCCGCGATACGTTGCTCTTCGCCAACGTATCGGGGCACGCAGCGATGACGACACTGGAGGCTGCCAAGTCGGTTGATCTTGCGTGGCTGCATCCGATTATGCGCAGCCGTCTGTGGGAGACGCATGGCCGCCCCGTCCCAATCGAATTGACGGCGGCACAACCCGGTTACGAGTCTGTCATCCACGCGGCAATCGTCGTGGCGTTGTACATGGGATTTTCGCGGATCGTGCTGATTGGCTGCGACATGGATTATCATGTGCGCCCGCACGAAGTTTATCGCCATGCGTATGACGACAGCCCCTACATTGCTGATAACCGCCCCGTTGCCGAGCTTTTCGAAGAAGGACAGGTCGACCTGATGGCACGCGCACTTTGCGAGTATCGCGCTTTTGCAGCACTTGGTCGGCTGGCACATGGACGCGGGCAGGAGATCATCAACGCATCGGCGGGCGGATATCTCGATGTCTATCCGCGTGTGCCACTTGATAAGGCGATCGGGATTGCCGGCGGAGAAGAACAAGACCGGAGTGCGGCGGTATGAGCAAAGTCGCGCTGATCACCGGCGTTACGGGACAGGACGGAGCTTATCTTGCGCGCCTTCTGCTCGAGAAGGGCTACACGGTCCATGGTGTCAAACGACGATCATCGTCACTCAACTCCGAACGCGTTGACGCGCTCTATCGCGATCCGCACGAACACGAGACAAAGTTTTTTCTCCACTATGGCGACTTGACGGATGCGACAAACCTCATCCGCCTTGTCCAGACGGTGCAACCAGATGAATTATACAACCTGGCAGCGCAAAGCCATGTCGCGGTGAGTTTTGATACGCCCGAATACACCGCGAATGCGGATGCTGTCGGGGCGCTACGCCTTCTTGAAGCGCTTCGCATTCTCGGGATGGAAAATAAAACGCGCTTTTATCAGGCATCCACCTCTGAGCTTTATGGCAATGCCGCGGATGCACCGCAAAACGAGGAGACGCCGTTCCGTCCGCGCTCACCGTATGCGACCGCAAAGCTCTATGCGTACTGGGCGACAGTGAACTATCGCGAAGCGTACGGCATGCATGCAACGAACGGTATCCTGTTCAATCACGAGAGCCCGATGCGCGGCGAAACGTTTGTCACGCGCAAGATCACGCGTGGGATCGCGGCCATACAGCAGGGCCGACAAAAGTGCATCTATCTCGGCAACCTTGATGCCCAACGTGATTGGGGGCATGCGCGCGACTACGTCGAGGGTATGTGGCGGATCGTTCAGCATGACACGCCAGATGATTTTGTACTCGCAACGGGAGAAAGCCACACGGTACGCGCGTTTGTGGAGCGCGCTTTCCGCCACGCAGGGAGGCAGGTGGCGTGGCAAGGCGAAGCGGCTGAAGAAACCGGTATTGATGCAGACAGCGGCGAGACGCTTGTCGCGATAGATCCGCGATATTATCGCCCCCTTGAAGTCGACATCCTGCGCGGTGACGCCAGCAAGGCGCGCCATTTGCTGGGCTGGCGTCCAACGGTAAGTTTTGACGATCTGGTGCGGGAGATGGTCGACGCGGACCTGCGCGGGACAAGCCCGGTCAACGACGATCATGTCGGATAAGCTATCCCGCCCAGTGGACAAGCTGTTTTCGCTTGATGGACGCCGTGTCTGGGTGGCGGGTCACACCGGCATGGTGGGGTCAGCTCTCGTAAGGCGGCTGGCGCAGTGCGACTGCGAAACTATCACGGCGGGCCGCCAGCAGCTCGACCTTCTTGACCCGGTGGCGACGCGGGCATTTCTCGCGGCGGAAAAACCAGATCTCGTCTTCCTGGCAGCAGCCCGGGTCGGCGGGATTGCAGCAAACATGGCTGCGCCCGCCTCGTTTCTGCACGAAAACATGATGATCGCATGCAATGTGATTGACGCAGCGCGTCGGGCGGGAACACGCAAACTCGTCGCACTTGGCTCATCCTGCATCTATCCGCGCCTCGCGCCGCAGCCAATCTCCGAGAGTGTCCTTCTGAGCGGGCCGCTGGAGCCAACGAACGAGGCCTACGCGATCGCCAAGATCGCCGGGCTCAAACTCGCTGCCGCCTGCCGTATACAGTATGGCTGTGATTTTATCTCCGCGATGCCGACCAATCTCTACGGCCCAGGCGATAACTTCGATGCGGAGACGAGCCATGTCGTGCCCGCGCTGATCCGTAAGTTTCATACAGCTGTTCAAGATGGGGCGCCGACGGTCACCGTATGGGGTAGCGGCACGCCACGCCGGGAGTTTCTTCATGTCGACGATTGTGCCGATGCACTTGTTCATCTGGCAGAGTTTTATTCCGGTGAGCTAGCGATCAACGTGGGCACAGGAGTAGATACTACCATCCGTGATCTTGCGGAGTGTCTTGCGGAGCTCACCGGCTACACCGGCGAACTCATGTTTGACGAGACACGCCCAGATGGAACACCCCGCAAGCTGCTGGATGTCTCAAGATTGCGCGCACTTGGCTGGGCGCATCGGATCGCGCTGAGGGACGGTCTTGCAGAAACCTGTCGTTGGTACGCAGCCCGTCACGACGGGGCGCCTGATTGCGATCAGCAAACCTCGTGAAATCGCTTCACGACGAGGCTCGCCGGGTCTTCGATAGCTTCGAGAATGCGCACGATCTGCCGGGATGCATGCCCATCACCATAGAGGTTGACCGTCCCTGTGCAGTCCATCGCGAATGCCTTGGCAATTGCAGCCGTGATCGCAGGCGTCGTGGTGGCACAATCGATGACGGACGTCGCACGAAGCCGGCCCTGCTGACGTGTGCCGATGTTGACGGTTGGGACATCGAAACTCGGTGCGTCGTAGAGACCGGATGATGAGTTTCCAACGACGGCATCGCTGACGGCAAGTGCGGAGAAATATCTGCGTTGGCCGAGCGACGTGACGAAGGCCACGTGCGCGCGTTCGCTGGCAAACCGTTCAGCCATTTTGGTCAGCCTTTGTGCGCCGGTGTCAGCATTGCTGCCTGTCAGAATGATCGCAACATCGTCGCCGAGTGCATCAAAGGCATTGAGCAACGCCTCCATCTGCGACATCGGATCAGTCGTTTCGAGTGTGGGGGGATGGAACGTCGCCGTGATCAGTCGGTTACGTTCCGGCAGGCCAAGGTCCGCGAAGAGATCCGATCGAGAGATGCGTTCCACCTCAAGTATCGCGTCAATCGCTGGCGAGCCGACATTGTGGATGTGCGCCGGGTCCTCACCGAGCTGACGGACGCGCCGGGCCGCATCGGCGTTTGTGACGAGGTGAACATGCGCCATCTTCGTAATCGCGTGACGGATCGCGTCATCGAATGCGCCTTCCGTGATGTCGCCACCGCAAAGATGCGCGACCGGAATGCGGGAAAGAAGCGCTGCCTGCACCACGCCGAGGATCTCGTAGCGATCGCCAAGCACAACGACCATATCGGGGCGGAATTGCGCGAAGTGATCTGCAAAGGCTGCGACGCCATTCGCGAGAGACTTCGAGATGGCGCGGGTGTCGTCACCGTCAACCAGCGTTGGAATGCGGGCGTCAACCTCGAAGCCGTCAGCGATGATTTCGTTGACCGTCTCGCCGTGATTTGCGCTCAGATGCGCGGCGGTGGCGATGAGATGAAGGTCGAGGCGGTCGCTCGCGCGGATGGCCAGGGCTGGCGCTCGCAACAGTCCCCACTCCGCACGCGTGCCGGTGACCAGCGCGACGCGTGTCCGATCCACCTGCGTGCTCATGTTGCCTCGACGCCGTGACGCACGGACGAGGGGACATTTATGATCCGCGCTTCGAGGCTCTCGGCAACAGGAAGCGGCATACGCGGACAGTGCGTGTACATCGGCAAACGCTGCATCAGCGTCCAGATCGGCCGTGTCATCACACCGGCGTCGTTGCTGAGTTTCAGAAATGTGTCGCGGGTGGCGACATCGCCCTCTTCGAGGATCAGCGCGACCAGCCAGTAGTTGCTTTCCACATCGGACTGATCAGTAAATATTTTCCCTCCTGCGAAATCGGCAAAGGCGGTCTGGTAGCGCTTGGCCAGAGCCCGCTTGGCAGAGAGAAAATCAGGCAATGTCTCGAGTTGCGCGACGCCCAGAGCGGCGTTGATGTTTGGCAGACGGTAGTTGTAGCCCACCTCGTCGTGGTGGAATTCATAGGGGTGTGGACGTTTGGCGGTCGTCGAGAGGTATTTTGCGCGCTTCGCCAGCTCCGGATCGTTCGTCAGGATGGCGCCACCACCGCCGGTCGTCATGATCTTGTTGCCATTGAAGCTGAGGGTTGCCATGCGACCGTGATGACCGATCGGTCGCCCGTTCTTCCTGCTGCCCACAGCCTCTGCCGCGTCCTCGATGATGGCGATGTTCCACCGCGTGCAGACAGCAACCAGCGCGTCCATTTCGCATGGATGCCCAAAACAGTGCATCGGAATAACGGCGCGGATGGTCCGCCCGGTCTCACGATTGACGGCATTCCCTTCACGCAATTCGGCGATGTCCTCGAGGTGGGTTGCAAGAGCCGCAGCGTCGAGGCCCAACGTGGCCTCTTCGCTGTCACAGAAGTGCGGAACCGCGCCACAGTAGGCGATCGCATTGGCTGACGCGATGAAGGTGAGTGCGGGGACCAGGACTTCATCGTCCCGAGTTACGCCTGCCAGAATGAGCGCGAGATGGAGCGCAGCGGTTCCGTTCACGACGGCGACGGCATGTTTCATCTCGAAGGTGCGCGCGAGGTCCTCCTCGAAGCGGTCGACGAATGCGCCAACAGATGACACCCAACCCGTCTCGATGCACTCGGTGACATAGTCGACTTCACGCCCGACAAAACGCGGTTCGTGAAGGGGAACAAATGTCCCGTCATGTCCGATCGTTGACCGGATGCGTTCCAGAGCATCGTTGGCGTCAAACATCGTGGGCATTGCTCTGCGGGCTTGAGGGGCGTGCGTCGTATCGCGCACTCAAATATTGTAGATATCGTGCTTGTAGAGCTTGAGATTTTCCGGCTCGCTGAAGAATGCGACGGTTTTTGCCATGCCACGCTCGAACCCTTCTCGCCCGCCGTACTCAGGGCGCCAGTCTGTCAGGCTTTGTGCTTTGCTCATATCAGAGAAGAGACGCTCGACCTCGCTCTTGTCCGGGCGAACCCGCTGCTCGTCGAGCTTGATCTCAACATCGCTGTTCATGACGCGCGCAATCAGCGCGGCCGTATCGCCGATCGAGATTTCAAAGCCGCTGCCGAGATTAACCTCCTCGCCTACTGCGGCGTCACAATCGGCGAGTGCCATGAAGCCTGCTGCCGTGTCTGCCACATAGGAGAAATCTCGGGTGGGGGTCAGGCTGCCGAGTTTAATCTCTCTCGCGCCAGCGGCAATCTGCGTGATGATCGTTGGAATTACGGCGCGGGCAGACTGGCGAGGGCCATAGGTGTTGAATGGCCGCACGACGACGACCGGGGTCTCAAAGCTGCGGTAGTAGCTGAGCGCCATGTGATCAGCGCCAATCTTCGTGGCGGAATAGGGTGACTGGCCAACAAGCGGATGTTTTTCGTCAATCGGGACGTATTGCGCCGTTCCGTAGGTTTCGCTCGTCGAGGTGTGCAAAACGCGTTTGACACCGAGATCGCGGGCCGCCTGCATAACGTTGAGTGTTCCGGTGACATTTGTCTCCACGTAGGTCGCGGGCGAGTGATAGCTGTAGGGAATGGCGATCAGCGCGGCGAGATGGAAAACGACATCGCACTCCTGCATCGCTGCACGCACGCCATGGGGATCACGCACGTCGCCTGAAAAAACTTCGAAGTGACCTTTGACGTCATCGTCTGCGCGGTCGAGCCAGCCCCACGAGTTGAATGAGTTGTAGAGAACGAATGCGCGGACATCGTGCCCGGCACGGACGAGGCGTTCGGTCAGATGCGAACCGATAAAACCGTCCGCGCCGGTGACGAGAATCTTGCCTGATTTGAGAAGCGACATGGCTGGTTTCCGCGTGCGAAAGAGAGGATTATGAGGCCGGGGAGGTTTTTTCAACGAGACGCCGGGCGGCGTCGAGATCGGCGGCGCTGTCGATATCGATCGAGCGTTCCTGCCCCATGATGTGAGACGACACGCCTGTCGGAACGAAGGTGCCGGCTTTCTGGAACATACCAATGTCGACGACATAGACCGCGCCGTTCAACAGATAAACGGGAGGGGCGAGTTGCCGTGCAGAGGGGATCGGGCGATCTTCGACAAATGGTCTCAGCACACCGTCCTCACCCCGCGTGAACATCCAGTAAGGTGTCTTATCGACCTCTTGAACAGAAACACACGCTCCTGCCGAGCTGCGCGTGCAGGCTTTAATGCAGGTGTCGATATCCTCTGAGGTTCGCAGTGGCGAGGTGGGCTGAAGGAGCACAAGATAACCTTCCTCAACCGCCAACGCTGCAAGAGCGTGGCGCGCAACATCGACAGCGGTTGCGGTGTCCGTGGCAAGCGCAGCCGGTCGCACGAAAGGCACTTGTGCACCGACCTGACGCCCCTCTTCGGCGAGTGCCTCGTCGTCTGTCGAAAGGACGATCTGGTCGACGTAGGCGGACGCGCATTACAACGGTGTGCTGATCGGCGCCGCCGTCAAGCGGGACAATCTCACCGGCGTGCAATTCCACCCGGAGAAGAGCGGCAAGGTCGGCCTCTCCATTCTCGATGCTTTCCTGAAACAGTGACACGCGGCGCAGGCGGGCAAGTCAGGGCATGATCGATGACAGGCATGTGCTCGCGCTCATCCCAGCGCGTGGCGGATCAAAGGGATTGCCAGGCAAAAACCTCGCACAAATCGCCGGGCGGTCTCTGATCGCGCACGCAGTCATGCAGGCTGAAGCGTCCGCCTACGTCGACCAGATCGTCCTTTCG
>JBCBXF010000004.1:0-30346 GCA_039816705.1 Pseudomonadota bacterium
GTTGATGAACGCAGACGCGTAGTCGCTATCACGACCACCAACGAGCCATGCGGCTATCAGCTTGCTGTCAGCATCCAGAGCGGTCCACGTCCATGTATCTCCATACGCCATGTCCTGGCGCTTGGCTGCGGCTACGTTCTTCTGTTTTGCATAGGTGAACGACCAAATTTCATCCACTTGGATGCGCTCAGATTTGAGGCCGCGAACGTGCTCATCGTGATGCCACTGGCAAGCTTCGCCAACCTCAGCAAGTAGCTTTGCAACCGTGTTCTTGGAGCATCCGACAACGCGCGTGGTGCCACGGATGGACATACCTTCGGTGAGACATCCGATAATCTGCACGCGCTTCTGTAGGGGCAATCTGTTCATGCCCTACATATATGACCGAATGCGTTACCGGTCAAGCATTATTGGTCATTTTCATGCGACGAGGTAAGAACAAACGAAGTGTTTTGCTCCGTCGTTTCGATGCGTCTCCCCCCGTACGGTAAGGCAAGACGATACCCCGCACGACTCCCCCCAAGTCCACGACGCTCAGCTATTAGATCGCTTTGCTTTTCGATTTCATCCCAGTCGATGTGCGTGGGTACAGCTTTGCGTAAATCGCTTTTGGCCTTTTTTGTTTTACTCATTTGCAGACCTCATTGATATCTGCCGGAAATGCCCTCGGACATGGGCTGCACTTGTGAGACTTTTCACCGCCATATAGTCATGCAAGAGACCATTGTACTCAGTGATGGCCGTGTTCAAAGCTACGTTCTGTGAAAAATCATCTATCACCAGATTTAATTCGGATTGCAGATCTTTCAATGTGATGCCCCGACCATGGGAGAACCAAAGATCAGGATTGCCGAGCTTTTGGGCAATTTCCGATGCGCGATCCGCTCTCATTTGTGGGGTCACGGGAAGCTTACGAGTCTCTGTTGTTTGCCAATCCTTGAATTTGTATTGGACAAGCCAGTCCGTGAGAAGCTTTACTGACAACTGCTCGGCCTGTTTATATTTGTACAGCTCAGCTTGATCGAATCCATCAACTAGAATTTGCACTTCGGCAGGAGTAATAGTTCCAGCCGTTGCCTTCTGTAGTAGGCCGTCATACTGCCGAAGATACCCACTAGCAGGGACCATTTGACCTCTGAAATTTTCTACTTGTGGGTCAATAGGTCCAAGGTTGGAATAATCATCCATGTAGATGGCATCACCAGACATTACTAAGATAGTGCCAGCAGACATCGCGTGATTTGGCACAACAAAGTCGACAATTGAAAAATTATTCCGAAACACTTTGTCGGCAATTCGTTGCGTTACTTCTGCAAAGCCTCCCGGAGTTTCGAGAATTACAATCAAACGTTCCCGCTTGTTTTTCATCCTTCGTTCCACATCACGAAGGACGTCATCAATTCCGAAACGCAACGGACCAACAAAAACCAATGCTGAACCATCCAGTATGTCTTCGATCTTTTTTAGTGCAGTGTCGAGCTGCTTGCGGACAACGCCATCAGAAGACATTTGCATTATGAATCACCGTCATTGTCACGGGCTGTCCAACGGGACTGCGCAGCTTTTCGAGCGATTTCCTGTCTTCGTTCTGCACTAAGGCTGACCGCTCTAGCACGACCGCCCTTCTTTCCACCAAGTCGCCCAAGCGCCACAGCCGCTTGATTCTTGCCGGAATCATCTGTTGTTGATGTCTCTTGATCGGACTCGTCGCCGGTCGCAATATCTGCGACAAGCTTGGCGAGCTGGTTCGCGTCCCGAGGACGCTTTTTTCTTGAGCGGTCAGGCATGTTCGGTCAGTTAACATGAGTCACCATGCCTGACCAGAATTTTGTGAAACTTGCGGTGGATCAATCCAAACTGACCCACTACCTGGCGTCCGCTCAATACATGCGGGCTTTCCGCTTCACCTCGATGCCCTCTGGCGTCACGTCGCAGACGTAGGCGATGGCTTCCACGCCGCGGGATTTTGCCCGCGCGAACGCCGCCACATAGTCCGGATCAAAATCCTCCGCGAAAGAGAAGGTTTTCGCATCGCCGCGCTGGATCAAATAAACCATCACTGCCCGGTGGCCGGCCTCGACCATGTCACCGAGCTCTTCGAGATGCTTGGCGCCGCGCGATGTCACACTGTCAGGAAACTCCGCCCGACCGGCGCGCCGCATCAAGTGAACGTTCTTCACCTCGACGTAACACCGCGCCGCGTCGTCATCCTCGCCCTTCGCCAGCAGCAGATCAATTCGGCTGTTCTTGCCGTACTTTTGCTCCCGCTTGAGCACGGGGTAGCCTTTCAGCTCTTTGATCCGGCCGCTGAGTATTGCCTCTTCGACGAGCTTGTTAGGGTGGCCGGTGTTGATGCCAACGACGCACGGCCCATCACCAAGGTCGACCTCGATCATTTCGAAGGTATGCGCGTACTTGCGTTTCGGATTGTCCGAGGTCGAGAGCCACACCGGACACCCGGGCTCCGTCAGCCCTTTCATCGAGCCGGTGTTCGGACAACTCGCCGTCACGGTCTCCCCGCTGTCGAGTTTCACATCGGCGAGAAAACGTTTGTAGCGTTTGATGAGCGTGCCGCGCACGAGAGGCGTATCGAATTTCATGGCGCAACGTTAGAAAGCGCACGAAAGACTCGCAATGCGAAAGACGAGGCAACTCATGAGTGCTGGGGAAAGCGAGACGATCACAGCCGCGCTGGTCGTGATTGGCGATGAGATTTTGTCCGGCCGCACGAAGGACCGGAACATCGGCTATCTCGCCGACCATCTCACAACCATCGGCATCCAGTTGCGTGAGGTGCGCATTGTGCCCGATGTAGAGACCGAGATTGTCGAAGCGCTCAACGCGTTGCGTACTCGCAATACGTACGTGTTCACGACCGGTGGGATCGGCCCGACGCATGACGACATCACAGCCGACAGCGTGGCGGCCGCGTTCGGGGTGTCCATTGATGTGGATCCACGCGCACTGGCAATCATGACGCCCTACTACGCCGAGCGCGGCCTCGAGTTTACGGACGCGCGGCGGCGCATGGCGCGCATCCCACACGGCGCAGAGTTGATCGAGAACGCAGTTTCGAATGCGCCAGGCTTCATGCTCGACAATGTGATCGTGATGGCCGGTATTCCGAAGGTGATGCAGGTCATGCTCGACGCGGTGACCCCAAAACTGCGCACCGGCGCGAAGATGCTGTCTGAAACAATCGCGCTGCACCGCCCGGAGAGCGAGATTTCCGATCTGCTCGGCGCAGCGCAGGACGCCTGGCCCGACGTTGCAATGGGCAGCTATCCGTTTTTCGAGAATGGTTCGTATGGAACTCAGATGGTGCTGCGCTCAACCGATCCGGCGCAGCTCGCCAGTGCAACGGCGGAGATCAAATCCGCACTCGACGCACGCGGTTGGTCAGAAACAAGGCGTCCAGAGTAGGCCGACGCCGCACAGCGTACAGGGATTAATTTTCCGCGTGAGCGCCAGTCGTTTCGGCATCGGGCTCCGGCTTGATCGCACCCATCACATGTACAGGGCTCGCAAGCGATGTCACGTCGCGTGTTGCGTCTTCCGCGCCCTCCGCATCTCCGCTGTCGGTTTTGGCATTCTCGTCCGCAATGTCGTCAGCGGCCTCGCCCTGAGACCGAGCAACCACCGTGTCAACTGTTTCATCGTCCCCCGCGACGAGATCTGGGTCGTCACCGTCGTTGTCGATATCCTCGTCGGCATCGGCAGCGAGTGGATCATCGATATCGTCGTCAGTCAGATCACTGGCATCGAGATCATTCGCGTTTGTCTTGGCATCATCAGGCACCGAGACACGCGCGCCAACGGCCGTCTCATCAGACGCCTGCAGTTCGTCATCCGAATCCAGTGCATCACTCACGTCAGTCTCGTCAGATGGATCATCCGCCAGATCGTCAGACGTCTCGAACGCGTCGATAAATTGCCCGGCACCGCCCCCCGCTTCCACCGGTGCGGCCTGTGCCGCATCGGCGTCGGACATATCCTCCGCGTTCGGCTCATAGAGGTTGTAATGCACGTCGGCAGCACTCTGCATCGCATGCAACAGCTCCGCGAGATCAAACAACGGCACTCCGCCAAAAATCGCAAATCGATAACCCGGCGTGATCGCACCGACGTCGTCCAGGCTGACGCAGTCCCGCGCGACAAGCCCACGCTTCTTCAGCCAGGCCAGCGCCGGGTCAGCTGTTGCAAAATCGCGATTGGTCGTATCGGCAGTGCGCGCGCCCGCATCCACAAAGGCGTGTGTGCCGGCCAGCAGCAACTCTGCCACACGGTCAAGACGCGGGTCATACCGGCGCACCCGTTCTGCCCAGACACGGGCCTGCGAGATCCGCGTCGTCAGCGCAAGTTCAAGCGCACGCAATTGCGCGACATAGCTGCGGATCTCCGCAAAGCGGGAGAATATCTCATCCCCGCCCATGACCCACGTGCCGTCATGCTCGGCATCTTCCGTCACGGTCAGTCGGATCGGAGGAAGCTCGGCGGTCGCGATCTGTTCAGCGAGTGCCAGTGCCTCGTCAATATGGTCGGCAAGATACTCAGCACAGGCGTCGCGACTGTAGGTTATGCCAAAAACGGCGCCATCCAGTCTTCCATCCAACGCCATGCCATATCTCCCAAACGTCCGTGGCGCGTCCCGATCCCGCCGCGTCGAACCTCGCCGTCGAAGCTAAGTGATTCGCCCAGAAACACCGAAGGGGCCGCGAACGGCCCCTTCGGTTATTCCCGTGATCAACAGGGTGGGTTGAGCCTCCCTGCTGAACTTACGAACACCCGCTCGTCGCACCGCAGGTGTCGCACTTCAGGCAGGTGCCGTTGCGCACGAGGGTGAAGTTCTGACACTCCTGGCAGGCCTCGCCCTCGTAGCCTTTCACCCGCGCTTCCGCGATCTGATCGGCCTTTGAGCGCGTGGCGAGCATCGTCTCACCATCAGCCAGCGTCGTGACCGTTTCAGTAACTTCCGAGGTGGTCTCAACGGTGACAGTCGGCGCTTTGATCGTCTCCGTCTTCGCGAAGGCGGTCGTGACTTCCTGCTGCATGTCTCCGACGATGCTACCCGTCGTTGCCTCGCGCTTCACCTCGTCAGCGCCCGAAAGCATGACAACGCGATTGTTGAGCGAACCACGCATAAAGCCGCGTGACATGTAGCGATCAGCCTGAACACCCGGCGCGTTGTTTTCCTCCGCCGCACCCGCATCAGTCGTCGCGCCGAGCGCTTCGTTCGGCTGGACGTGAGCGAGATCACTCCGCTCGAGATAGGAAACCGCCAACTCGCGGAAAATATAGTCGAGGATCGACGTCGCGTTCTTGATCGTCTCGTTGCCCTGGACGATGCCCGCCGGTTCAAACCGCGTGAACGTGAAAGCGTCGACATATTCTTCGAGCGGCACGCCGTACTGCAGGCCGAGTGAGACGGCGATCGCAAAATTGTTCATCATCGCGCGGAAGGCGGCGCCCTCCTTGTGCATGTCGATGAACAGCTCGCCGAGGCGACCATCATCATACTCGCCTGTGCGGAGATAAACCTTGTGGCCGCCGACATTTGCTTTCTGGGTATAGCCCTTGCGGCGCCCTGGAAGTTTGTCACGTTGCGCCTTTTCGCGCACACGTTCCACGATCCGCTCAACAATGCGTTCCGCCGCCACTTCGGTGCGCAGAGCCGCCGGCTTATCCGCCATCAGGGTCTCGGCAATCTCATCCGCCTCCTCCGCATCATCGGAGAGCAACGCGGCATTCAAGGGCTGAGAGAGTTTCGATCCATCGCGGTAGAGCGCGTTCGCCTTCACACCAAGCCGCCACGAGAGCTGATACGATGCCTTACATTCCTCGACAGTGGCACTGTTCGGCATGTTGATCGTCTTGGAGATCGCCCCGGAGATAAACGGCTGCGACGCCGCCATCATCCGGATGTGGCTTTCCACGGATAGATAACGCTTGCCCTTGCGACCGCACGGGTTGGCGCAGTCAAACACGGCGAGATGCTCGTCTTTCAGGCCCGGTGCGCCTTCGAGGGTCATCGACCCGCAGCAAAATTCGTTGGCCTGCTCGATCTCGGTCCTTGTGAAACCAAGGAAGCTGAGAAGGTCGAAGTCCGGCGCGTCGATCCGATCTGCAGGCACGCCCAGAGTGCCGGTGCAGAAATCTTCCCCGAGTGTCCATTTGTTGAAGACGAACTTGATATCGAACGCGGTGACAAGTGCCTGCTCGACGATCTCGATTTTCTCTGCCGTGACGCCGACCGCCTGCAACGTGTCGTGGTTGATGCCCGGCGCATTCTTCAGCGTCCCGCGACCAACCGCATACTGGATGATATCTTCGCGCGTTGCCTGATCGTAGCCAAGATTTTCAAGCGCCTCGGGCACCACCTGGTTGATGATCTTGAAGTACCCACCACCGGCGAGCTTCTTGAACTTCACCAGCGCGAAGTCGGGTTCGATACCTGTCGTATCGCAATCCATCACGAGCCCGATCGTGCCGGTCGGTGCGATCACGCTCGACTGCGCATTGCGATAGCCATGCACCTGACCGAGTTCGATCGCCCGATCCCATGCGCGGCACGCTGCCGTGACGAGAGCCTGATCCGGGCAAGCCGCATGGTTCAGCGGAACCGGCGCCGTCGACAGTTTCTCATATCCCTCGGCATGCCCATAAGCGGCCCGACGGTGATTGCGGATCACACGCAGCATGTCCTGCGCGTTGTCGGCATAGCCCTCGAATGCCCCCAGCTCCTGGGCCATCTCCGCGGACGTCGCATAAGACGTGCCGGTCATCACCGCGGTGATCGCACCACAAAGCGCACGGCCTTCGTCGCTGTCATAAGAGTAACCCGACGCCATCAGCAGACCGCCAATGTTCGCAAAACCGAGACCGAGCGTGCGGTAGCGATAGCTCAGCTCCGCGATCCGCTTGGACGGGAATTGCGCCATCAGCACCGAGATTTCGAGGACCACCGTCCAAAGCCGCACCGCGTGTTCAAATCGCGCGATATCGAACGATTTATCTTCCCGACGGAACCGCATGAGGTTAAGCGAGGCCAGGTTGCAGGCCGTGTCGTCGAGGAACATATATTCCGAACACGGGTTCGAAGCGTTAATCGGGCCGGATTGCGGGCAGGTATGCCAGTCGTTCACCGTTGTGTGAAACTGGATGCCCGGATCGGCGCAGGCCCAAGCCGCGTGGCCAACCTTGTCCCAGATCTCACGCGCACTCACCGTTTTCACCGATTTGCCAGAGATGCGGCCGATCAAATCCCAATCCGCATCTTTCTCGACGGCTTCGAGAAACGCGTCGGTCACCCGCACCGAGTTGTTCGAGTTTTGCCCAGAGACTGTCAGGTAAGCTTCGCTGTCCCAGTCTGTGTCGTAGGTCTTAAACTCGATTTCCTCAAAACCCTGACGCGCGAACTGCACAACCCGCTGGATGTAATTGTCCGGCACAAGCGCCTTGCGTGCTGCCTTGATCTCCCGCTTGAGCGCCGGATTGCTCGACGGCTCGAAGCACTGATCACCATCGGCCTCGCAGTTGACGCAGGCTTTCATCACCGCAGTCAGCCGCTCCGCACAGATCTTTGAACCAGTGACGAGCGCCGCAACTTTCTGCTCCTCGTTCACCTTCCAGTCGATGTAGGCCTCGATGTCCGGGTGATCGATATCAACGACCACCATCTTGGCCGCGCGCCGTGTTGTACCACCGGATTTAATCGCACCCGCCGCGCGGTCACCAATCTTGAGGAAGCTCATCAGGCCGGACGATTTTCCTCCACCTGAAAGCGGTTCGTTCTCACCGCGCAGTGCCGAAAAATTCGATCCGGTGCCCGAGCCATACTTGAAAAGGCGCGCTTCACGGACCCAGAGGTCCATGATGCCGTTCTCACTCACAAGGTCATCATCGACCGACTGGATGAAGCAGGCATGCGGCTGCGGGTGCTCATAGGCCGACGTCGAGCGCGTTAACTTGCCGGTTTCAAAATCCACATAGCTATGGCCCTGCCCCGGGCCATCAATGCCATAGGCCCAATGCAGGCCGGTGTTGAACCACTGCGGGCTGTTTGGCGCACACATCTGGTTCGCGAGCATGTAGCAGTGCTCATCATGGAACGCCCGCGCGTCCTCTTCGGAAGAAAAGTAACCGCCCTTCCAGCCCCAGTAGGTCCACGTCCCCGCGAGCCGATTGAACACTTGCCGGGCATCGCTCTCGGATGTGTAGCGCTCATCCTCCGGCAACTCGGCCAGAGCTGCTTCATCCGGAACACTGCGCCACAGCCATGATGGCACCGTCGGCTCTTCCACCTTCTTCAGGCGCGCTGCGACACCGGCCTTACGGAAATACTTCTGAGCGAGGATATCAGCGGCCACTTGGCTGTAATGCGCGGGCACATCGAAGTCTTCGAGACGGAACACAACGGAACCATCCGGGTTCTTGATCTCACTGGTCGTCGCCCGAAAATCGAGCTCGGCGTAGGGAGACTGTCCCGACTTCGTAAAAATGCGTTCAATCCGCATGATTGCCCCTCAGCAGTGTTTCTTGCGCGAACGGCGCTGTGCGCGCGGCGTCGCGATGTTGATTGAGTGCGGCGCATGCCGGTGAGCTCTCCCCCACCACACGCACCGATACGCAAGACACGACAATTCGTTCGCCCACCGAATGCACGATGCACGCGACAGCGGACTGGAAAGCCCGCTACTGTGATGAAACAGAGACGTGGTGCGCAGCCCCCTGCCCGCGCTACCGAGAACTGCCCGGCCAATCACGGCACGCCTCAATAAGAAAAACTGTTCCCCCGACTCGGCGCATCGAGCCCCGTCGTCAGTCCTCGCGGTATGAGCGATTCCCCACACACGATCAAATGCAGCATCAACGAAAACGTCCACTGCTTGCGGGCATCGGCGGTGAGAACTACTACATATAGATCATCACCCGCTGCACTGTGACGATCCTGTGGCAAAAACGTGGGAAACTCGGCCCCCCGCGAAAGACCTCAGGCGCTGCGTAAAAGCCACATCGCTAGATGTCGTCTGGCAGCTTCAACACAACCGCGACATCTATCTCATCTTGCCGATTTCCAAGCGCGTTCGCTGGACATCGCGCGATGCGCAATGCCATACGGCGAGCACTGGGATAACCCGCGCGTCCGGGCTTGGTCAGACGCAGCAACGGCAGGTTACGACAGGCAGCGCAACGCATGAGCACCATCAAACAAATCTTCGCGTGGTGGACCGGCAACACCATTGGCACCCGCTTTTTCACGTGGCGTCATGGCGAGGCTGTCGGGACAGACAGCTTCGGCAACACGTATTACCGTCAGCGCAGGGGTGTCGGTCCTCTGGGGGTGCCGCGGCGCTGGGTGACCTACGTCGATGCGTCGGACCCGACGACCGTTCCACCCGAATGGCATGGATGGCTGCACTACACGACAGATGAGTTGCCCTCGGACCAGTCCTATCTGCGCCGGTCGTGGGAGAAACCCCATCAACCGAACATGACCGGCACGCCCGATGCGTACCGTCCTCGCGGTAGCCTGCTGAATACGGGCATATCCGGAGATGACGAAGGCAACGCGGACTATGTCCCGTGGTCGCCGGGCGGCAGCACGTAGCGCACAAAGCATCCAAACGCGCGGCCTAGGCATTTCCAGGCTAAAGCCCGCATGGCGTCTCCGCGTACCAGCACGAGGTTGCGCAGGCGTCGCGGCGGTGACATTTTTCGCGTCGACAACGAATCGCACGAAAAGCAGTGACGCGTCCTTGCGTCGTGCCAAAGAAAACGAGACCGATGTCGTATCTCGCCCGCCAGAACGCATGCTCTCCTGTGCCCGCAGCGCGTGCTCCGGTGCGCGCCATCGTGTTGGGCTCGATCATCGCAGCGCTCACGGTTTTATTGCCGAACACGGTCGCCGACGCACGACGCCTGGAGAATCCAACGGCGGTGTTCGCAGCGCTCGACAAGGTGACCGCACGGATCTCGAAACTTGAGGTCGGACTGGATGACACATCGAAGTTTGGCGCACTTAAGATTACGCCGCGGGTCTGCTATTCCCGACCGCCCACCGAACCGCCGAAGACCACCGCATTCGTCGAAGTCACCGAGATCAAGCTTGACGGCAGCGAGCGACGGATTTTCTCCGGCTGGATGTTTGCTGAAAGCCCAGGCGTAAACTCCGTTGAGCATCCCGTGTTTGACGTGTGGCTCACGGGCTGCGCAGGCGTAGACCAGAAGCTGGTTGACCGTGAAGTCCAGAAGGTGATCGGCAAAAAGACCAAGCGCAAACGTCGTCGCCGACGCAAGCGGCGGCGTTGAGCGGGTTCAGTCGTCTTTGACCGCTTGTAATCGTTCCCTCTCGACTGCCGCAGTGCGCGCGACCGACTTTCGTGCGTCGCCCGTCAGACGGTCAAGATGCGGGCGGAGCCAATTCCGCAATGCGGCATCCAGTGTTGCGATCGCCGCAAGTGACTGGGTCGTCGTTTTGAGGACGATCCAATCTGTGTGCTCCGCGATGTTGCGCTTCATAAGCTTGAGTGCAGCCGTGCGCTGTCGTGGCGTCATCTCATCCCACATTGCATCGAAGAGCTGAGCCAGCGTCCATTGCGCGGAAGCCTGGTCGAGTGCGCCAACTTCGTTGATCAACCGATCTGTAAAGGGGAGGATAAAATCGGGTCGTTCCGCCTGCACACGTTTCATCGCGTTTGACGTTCGCAGTCGAACAACCGGGTCATCGCTCCCGTAGCAGTCGAACAACTCCGGAAAGCGGCTCGGATCGCGGAGCACGCATTGAACAACCTCTGCCGTCCGGCCAAGCGAATTCGGATGACCACCAGACAGTTGGGTCTCGAAACGATCCGCCACAGAAGCCTCCAAATGCGCCCCAAGGCACAGCCGTTAGGCGGCGGGGCTTACGGATGCACGTGTTGCTGCACGCTCACGGACCAACCTCACCACATCGTCTCCGCTGAGGTCTCGATCAGCCGCCCAGAAATCCGCGTCATAGGAAAGCGCTTCGGTCAATCGGCTCTGGAAACTGTGGCGTGGCACGTTGATCGTGCCGAACTGGCTGAGGTGATCCGTCACGAACTGCGTATCAAGGAGGTTGAAGTTGCCTGCGATAAGCCGCGCGGCAAGGTGCATGAGTGCAACCTTGCTGGCGTCACGCGTGGTTGAGAACATGCTCTCGCCGAAAAACGCCGCACCAAGATGGACGCCGTAGAGGCCGCCAACCAGCACGCCATCGTCGTACGCTTCAACCGTGTGACAATGCCCCAGATCAAACAGCCCGGTGTAAAGCTGGCGGATGCGCGCGTTGATCCATGTACTCTCTCGCCCCGTCCGGATCGCAGCGCAGCCATCGATTACGGCTTGGAAATCGTGGTCGACGCGGACCTCGAAGCGGCCGGCGCGCAGCGTGCGGGCCAGCCGCCGCGGCAAATGGATCTGATCGAGCGGCAGAATTCCCCGCTCCTTCGGCTCGATCCAGTAGAGCGCAGGATCATCAGCGCTCTCAGCCATCGGGAAAATGCCACAGGAGTACGCCTTCAGGAGGACCTGAGGCGTAATCTCGATCATGATGTCGTTGAGGGAACTCATAGGCAACGGAACGCAAATACGACGCCAACTCAGGCACTTAGCTTACGCCGGATCGCTCGAGTTTTCGAGAAACTTTTCAAGCCAGTGAATGTCGTACATGCCGTTGACGATATCCGGCTCGTTAATCAACCGCTCAAACAGCGGGATTGTCGTATGGATCCCGTCGATCACCGCCTCGCCAAGTGCACGCCGCAGGCGCATCATGCACTCGTTGCGCGTCTTGCCATGCACGATCAACTTGCCGATCAGGCTGTCGTAGTACGGCGGGATTGCATACCCTTGATAGATGCCGCTATCGACCCGCACACCGAGGCCTCCAGGCGGATGAAAATAGCTGATCCGACCGGGAGAGGGCGCAAAGGTCTCCGGATGCTCCGCGTTGATCCGGCATTCGATCGCATGGCCGCTGAATGTCACCTCGTCCTGTTTGACGCTGAGCTTCGCACCTGATGCGACACGGATTTGCTCGATCACAAGGTCGAGGCCGGTGATCATCTCCGTGACGGGATGCTCGACCTGCAGGCGCGTGTTCATCTCGATGAAGTAGAACCCGCCATTCTCGTAAAGGAACTCGATCGTGCCTGCACCGCGATATCCGAGATCGGCGATCGCCTTGGCGCACGTCACCCCGATCTCCGCCCGCTGCGCCTCGTTGAGCGCGGGCGACAGCGCTTCTTCCCAAACCTTCTGATGGCGGCGCTGCAACGAGCAGTCACGCTCACCGAGGTGGATACCGCCACCCTGCCCGTCACCGAACACCTGCACCTCGATATGGCGCGGTTGACCGAGAAACTTCTCGATGTAGAGCGTATCGTCGCCGAACGCGGCCTTGGCTTCGCTCCGCGCCGTGGCGAGCGCAACCGGCAGTTCTTCCCGCGTGCGTGCAATCTTCATCCCGCGACCACCGCCACCCGCTGAAGCTTTCACGATCACCGGCAGGCCGATGGTGTCGACGACAGCGTAAGCCTCCGCATCGCTCCCCACGCCACCGTCAGAGCCCGGTACAACCGGAATACCCAGCGACTTCACCGTCTCCTTGGCCATGATCTTGTCGCCCATGACGCGGATATGCTCCGACGTCGGACCGATGAACGTGATCTTGTGCTCTTCGAGGATTTCGGCAAACCGGGCGTTTTCGGAGAGAAATCCGTAGCCCGGATGGACCGCGTTCGCGCCGGTGATCTCACAGGCCGCAAGGATAGACGGAATGTTCAAGTAGCTTTCGGTCGCAGACGGCGGGCCGATGCACACACTTTCATCGGCAAGACGCACATGCATCGCATCCGCGTCGGCGGTCGAGTGCACTGCCACGGTCGAGATGCCAAGCTCGCGACACGCGCGCTGAATACGCAGAGCGATCTCGCCGCGGTTCGCAATCAGGATCTTGTCGAACATGCGCGTGCTACGGCCTCGTCTAGCTTAGTCTGGATCTTTGCGGCGCATCGCATCCGGAGACTGTGACACGCTCATCGACACCTGCCGCGATCAGTTAATCACAATCAGCGGTTCACCAAATTCGACGGGCTGCCCGTTCTCGACCAAAATCTCACGAACCGTCCCCGCGTGCGGCGCGGGTATCTGGTTCATCGTCTTCATGGCTTCCACGATCATGATCGTCTGGCCTTCGCTGACCGCGGCGCCCACTGACACAAACGGGGCTGCATTCGGCTCAGGTGCAAGGTAGGTCGTCCCAACCATCGGCGAGGTCACAACGCCCGGGGCATCAGGACCATCCGCTGATGGACCCGGCGGTGATGCGGTCGCGACGGTGGGAGCCGCGGCGGCTGCCGGCACGGCGACGGCTGCGGACGCCGAAAGCTGGCGCGCCACGCGGATGCGCAACCCCTCGCGCTCGATCTCGATCTCGCTCAGCCCGGTTTCGCCGAGCAGCTCCGCCAGCTCGCGGATCGCCTGCGTCTCACTGCCCTCGGTTGATTTGTCGGACATCCTCGTCCCCTCGAAAGCGCATTGTCACCGCCTCGCGACGGAAACCGTCCCACTCAAGCCACGCACGCAAACTGCGTGGCACGTGCGGCGTCTTCACTCAGGCGTGTGTGTCAATGAGTGCCGCCACGGCGTCAAGCGCCATCTCGTAGCCTTGTGCACCAAACCCGCAGATCACGCCGGTCGCAGCTTGGGAGACGAACGACGTGTGCCGAAAGCTCTCCCTGCGATGAATATTGGAGAGATGCACCTCGACCACAGGCAGATCGCTCGCGAGCAGCGCATCAAGAATAGCAACGGACGTATGCGTGTAAGCTGCCGCATTGATCACGATCGCTACGGCGCTCTCGCGCGCTTCCTGTATTGCGCTCACCAGATCGCCCTCGTCATTCGATTGTCGAAAGTCTATCGTCAATCCAAGGGAAGTGGCCCGCCGCTCACATCGTACGCGAACATCCTCTAAGGTCGTCGTGCCGTAGATGTCCGGTTGACGCTTGCCGAGAAGATTGAGGTTCGGTCCGTTGAGGATCGCGACTGTTGTGATCATCGTGGTCTGCCGGGGCCATCGCTTCGAAAGTGCGCGCACGGCCTAGCAGGTTTCGCGCATCCGGCCAAAACCATGCCTGCGAAAGGCTCAACAGACTGTACAGCCCTCCTTGCGCACGTCAGCGACGCGGCTCTGAATCTGTTGCAGCAGATCTTCTGGTGCGCCGGGGATCGGCTGCGGCCCAACCAGGAAATGCGGCGTTCCTTGAATACCAAGGTCGGTCGCAAGGGCCTGCACATCAGTAATCACCTTGCGCAGTTCCGGCTTCGCCATATCAACTTTCAGTTTGTCCACATCGAGCTTGAGCGACGCTGCGATATCGAGCGCTTTCTGTCGGTTCGCGCGCCCCGGCCGTTCGAGGAGCGCGACGTGCATCTCCCAATACTTGCCCTGTTCCCGCGCCGCCAGTGCCGCCAAAGCGGCCTGTTCGGACTCTTCTCCAAAAATTGGGAACTCCTTGAACACCACCTTCACATTCTTGTCGCTGGCGACGAGATCGGTGAGGTGCGGGATCGCACGGCGGCAGAACCCGCAATTGTAGTCAAAGAATTCGACAACAGTGACGTCACCGTCGGGATTGCCGAAGATCGGATCACCTGAGGCACGAAAGATCTTTGCAGCGTTGGCCTGGATCGCGACCTTGGCGTTGGCTTCCTGCTCAGCCCGCATCTTGACCTCGAGCGCCTGCTGCGCCTCGAGCAGGATTTCCGGATTTGCCAGGATGTAGTCGCGCACGATCTTCCCGATGGTGGCGCGATCATAGGGCCCTTGCTCAGGCACCGTGCCGGCCGCCGTCGCGGACGCCGCACCAGATGTCGATCCACGCGCACTTGACCCGGTGTTTGCCTCACCACTGCTTTGGGCAACCGCGGCGCCTGCGACCTTCCCATCCGGCGCCGTCGCACCATTTACGACCGCACCGACGACGACGAGAACGGCGGCGGCCGCACATCCCGCAAGAAAGATGCGGCTGCGATCACGAGAGGAGGGTGCAGTCGATTCGCTCATGGCGCTCGGTTCCTTTGAAAGCCGTCACACCGGTCGGCATGAGGTAAGGTCATGTGGTCGTCGGCATCTGGCGCGGGCCGCCTAAGCGCAATGCGATGAGCGTGCCGAAGCGCGACTTTATCTGCGTTTGGTGTATCTGATGATGTCGTCAGCCTGAACCCATTGCGCAGAACCGCGCTTGAATTTCTGCTTCGCACGCTCCGCCTGACGCCGGGCATCACCGCGGTTGCCCTCGTAAAAGTAGGCCTTCGCGGACGCGAGCTGCGCCTCTGGCCGCTTGCCTTCAGCCGCATAGGCACGCGCGAGCAGCCGAAACGGCAAGGAACGCTTTTCCGTCACCGTCGCCTGTCGCAGGAGCCGCAACGCCGGGCGTACATGCTTACGCGCGTTCGTCCCCAACATGGCCTGCGCCAGCCGGATTTGAATAAGCGGCGCGTTCTTGCGCAGTCGCAGAGCCCGCTGCAGTGGCGCGATCGCTTCGGCCGATCGTCCAGCACGAAACAGGATTTCACCCTCAAGCTCATGGAAATACGGATTGCGCGGGCGCGCTTTGATCAGCTGGCGGACCCGCGGGACCGCTGAGTTCAGATCTCCAAGCTCCGATGACGCAATCGCCCGCGCATAAATCGCCGGCATCGAACGATCGCTCTTCGGATAGCGGTTGAACACGGTTTTCGGGTTGTCGAGATACCCACTCAGCTTGGCACGCATCAGGTCATGCCGGAGTTGTAGCTCGGCCGGGTCTTTCTTGTCGAAGTACGGACTGGCCTGCGCCCGGCGTCGCAACTGTGAAATCCGGGTCTGCGGAACAGGGTGTGAGCGCGTGTAGACGTCCTGGACGCGTGCCGTGAAAATTTCCGACCGCCCAAGGATCTCGAACGTCTCCAGCATGCCGCGGGAGGACTGTCTTGTGGCGTTGAGATAATCGACGGCTGCCTGGTCCGCCGCCGCTTCCTGCACCCGGCGATAGGAGAGGATCGAACGCTGGACCACGGTACTTGAACCGCCAAGAAGCCCCTTGCCGATACCGCCAACGACTTCACCCGTCTGGTTGTTGCCGGAGGCACCACCTGCAATCAGTGCGCCGACACCCAGGATTTGCGCCAACAGGAGCCTCGTCGAGTCCCGTTTGATCTTGGCGCGGAGCCCAGCGAGGTGGCTCCCTGCAATGTGTCCGGCTTCATGGGCAATCACCCCGATCACGGCGTTTGGCGTTTCCGCCTGCATCAACGTGCCCGTATTCATGAAAATGTTGCGGCCATCGAGCACGAAGGCGTTGAACGATGGATTGTTCAGCACCCGCATTTTCACGCGACTTCCGCCAAGCCCGGCTGCACGCAGGATCGGGCGAGAGTAGTCGTTCAGCAGATCCTCGATCTCGGTATCGCGAATGAAGCGAAAACCCTGGGCCTCGGCCAGTGTCGGACTGAGCGCGACGACGCTCGCAAGTGCCGCGGCGCCAGCCTTCGCGCCAACGCGGGCCCGCAAAGATGTCACGGTACGTGTCATGCGAAAGGTCGGGGCAGCCATCGATTGAGACCTCTGAATTGGGATCAGGGGAGCAGATACACGTTCTCTTGCAACATACATCAACCGCAACACGGGCAATCGCCGTCGACAGACAACCGAGAAACATCCTCACTGCCGCATCACGTCAGGCGAATGCCGCTCGCTGTTCCCGCGGTCATCGGGTAGCTGTTGCACATGACGATAGCAACGCAGGCTCTCACGGTTGACAGGCTTTGCTGCAGCGCCCCCAAACGCGTCGCCAATGATCGCGGCGCGTTTGTGGCGGTAATGGGGACAAGAGGCGAACAGCGGTATCATGTCCAGATCACAACGCGGCGCCATCGATGCGTTTATCGTCATGGATGTCATGCGAGCAGCCCACGAGCGCGAGGCGACTGGCAACGATGTCTACCATCTTGAAGTCGGCCAACCGGGCACGCCGGCCCCAGCCGCCGCGCGTTCCGCGGCCAAAGCAGCACTCGACACTGATCTGATTGGCTATACCGATGCGCTCGGTCGCCCATCGTTGCGCGCTCGTATCGCGCAGCACTATGCCGACTGGTATGGCCTGGACATTCCAGCCGAGCGGATCGCAGTGACGACCGGCTCGTCGGCCGGTTTCGTGTTGGCATTCCTCGCAAGTTTTGATCCCGGCGCGCGCCTCGCACTGCCTGCCCCCGGATACCCTTGTTACCGACATATCGCGAAAGCGCTTGGCCTCGAACCCGTCATTCTCGAGACCACCGCCGAAACCCGGTGGATGCCAACGCCAGAGATGCTGGCTCAGGCCGGCGGCCTCGACGGGCTGTTGCTCGCCTCACCTGCAAATCCGACCGGCACGACGCTGGACGATATCCGCCTCGCAGCCCTCGCCCGGCACTGCGCCGAGGAGAACATCCGCTTCATTTCAGATGAGATCTACCACGGCCTGACTTACGATCGCGCAGCCACAACTGCTCTCGCACACAACGACAACGCGATCATCATCAATTCGTTTTCTAAATATTTCTCCATGACGGGATGGCGCGTTGGCTGGATGGTGCTGCCGGAAGATGTGCTGCGCCCGGTCGAGCGTTTGATGCAGAATTTTTTCATCAGCGCACCAACACTATCGCAGATCGCAGCAGAAGCCGCTTTTGATGCGCAAAGTGAACTTGAGGACTATAAATCCGTCTACGCCCGCAACCGCTCACAGATGATCGACGCCCTGCTCGCAATGGGGCTGAACACGATCATTCCCCCGGACGGTGCGTTCTACATCTATGCGGATATCTCGCATCTCACCTCTGACGCCAACGCCTTCGCTCAGCGCCTCCTGTCTGAGGCGGGCGTCGCCACCGCGCCAGGCAACGATTTTGACGAAGCCCGCGGCGCAAGCTTCCTCCGCCTCAGCTACGCCCGGAGCGAACCGCACGTTCGCGCCGCCCTCCAACGCCTGGGCAACTGGCTGAGCGGCGTGACATGAGGCTTTCGCATCGAGGTCATCCATCCCCGTTGGAACGCTGAGCACACTCGGTTATGAACGCCCGCACATCGGCTGCAACGGGCACAACATCCCCAGTGAGACGGCTGAGCGAACGGAGGAGCGACCATGTCTGGCGTAGACGGAAATAAAAACTTTTACGCGGCACTCGCGGATGCGATGAGCCGCGCTGGCGAGACTGTGGCCTTCGAGGAGGAAAACGGCACGTCAACAAGCTATTCCGTGTTGCGCAACGACGTCGGGAGGATGGCCGCTGCACTCGTCGCTCTCGGCCTTCTTCCCGGCGATCGGGTCACTGCCCAGGTTGAAAAATCGCGCACCAACGTCCTGCTGTATCTCGCAACACTCCAGATCGGCGCGGTCTACAACCCGCTCAACACCGCCTACACCGCAGCCGAACTCGACTACTTCATCGGCGATGCCAAACCAACGTTGCTGGTGGTTGACCCGAAGTTCACAGAAACCCTTGCTTCCGTTGCAGCGAAGCACGCTGTCACGGCCATCGAGACGCTGGACGCCGACGGCAGTGGCACACTCGCCGACCGCGCTGCCGCCACCGCGCCGCTCAAAGAGATTGCAACGCGCAGCAAAGACGATCTCGCCTGCCTGCTCTATACGTCAGGCACGACCGGCCGATCCAAGGGCGCAATGATCACGCATGGTAATCTAAGCTCCAACGCGGAGACGCTTCACAGCCACTGGCGCTTTCAGCCGGGGGACGTCGTGTTGCACGCACTCCCAATCTATCATGTCCACGGCCTCTTCGTGTGCCTGCACACAGCGCTGCTCAATGGCTCGACCATGCTTTGGCTCCCTCGGTTTGATCTGGATGCTGTCATCGCCCGTCTGCCGCGCGCCACTGTGATGATGGGTGTGCCGACGTTCTACACGCGCCTTCTCTCGGATGAGCGCTTCGATCGTGAGCTGGTCGCCGCCATGCGACTGTTCGTGGCCGGGTCTGCGCCCCTGCTCGCCGAAACACATACCGATTTTGAAGCCCGCACAGGCCATCGCATCCTTGAGCGCTACGGCATGACGGAAGCGGGGATGATCACGTCAAATCCTTACGAACCCGGGGGACGGATCGCAGGCTCGGTCGGATACGCCCTGCCAGGCGTAAGCGTCCGCATCGCGGATGATAAAGGCACTGCACTCGATGCAGGAGAGATCGGCACGCTTGAAGTGCGCGGGCCAAATGTGTGCAGCGGCTATTGGCAGATGCCGGACAAGACCGCAGAGGAGTTTCGCACTGACGGGTTCTTTATCACCGGCGATCTCGCCCGCGCCGATGCGGATGGGCGCATCGCGATCGTGGGCCGCGCGAAAGATCTCATCATCTCCGGCGGGTTCAACGTTTACCCCAAGGAGATCGAAAGCGCGATTGACGACATACCCGGCATCGGGGAAAGTGCGGTTATAGGCGTGCCGCACCCGGATTTCGGCGAGGGGGTTGTCGCAGTCATCACAACCCGTCAGGCCGATGTCTCACCTGACACGGTACGGGCCGCCCTTGCTGACCAGCTGGCGAGATTCAAACAGCCAAAGAAGATTTTCGTGGTTGACGAGTTGCCGCGCAACACAATGGGCAAAGTGCAGAAAGCGGCCCTTCGCGAAACCTACGCTGATTTATTCTCTTCCGCCTGAAAGAGACGTCGCTTAATCGTAGGATCGTTCGTCGACGATCACCTGTCCATCATTCGCAAGCGTACCGACGCCAACGAGCGTAACAGCGCCTCCAAGTTTTGTCTCCGCACGGAGTGCATCGCTAAGCGCTGCTGCCAAATCGTCATTGTGCGGCTCTCTCGCTTCGGCATGCAGTGTCATCACATCTTGCTGACCATCGCGCGTCACGACGAGGCGCAAACGCCCAAGATCCGGAAACCGCTTCTGCAACACCGCAATTTGCTCCGGGCGCACGAACATGCCCTTGACCTTGATCGCCTGATCCGCCCGCCCCATCCAGCCCTTGATCCGCATGTTAGTCCGCCCACAAGGGCTTGGCGCATCAAGAACTGCAGACATGTCCCCGGTGGCGAAACGGATCATGGGATAGTCTCGATTGAAGACGGTCACGACGATCTCACCGACATCGCCAACCGCAACCGGATCACCCGTGCCCGGCGTGACGATCTCAACAATTACATCCTCGTCCACCACCATACCGGGGCAGACCCCGTCCGGCCCGCGCGTCTCATACGAAATCATCCCCGCGTCAGCCGTCGCATATCCCTGCATGCAGGAAATACCTCGCGACTCATATTCCTCTCTGAGCGATGGAAACAGCGGCCCACCGGAGACGAAGGCATGCAGGATCGACGATGTGTCCGAGCCGGCAGCCTCACCCTTGTCGAGCAGGATTTTTAGATAATCAGGTACGCCGGCATAGGCTGAGGGTTTCAGATGCGCGATCGCCGCGAGTTGTTGCTCGCTGTTGCCGGGTCCGGCGGGTATCACAGTGCATCCGAGATGACGCGCGCCTGCATCCATGATCCATCCACCCGGCGTGAGATGATAGGAGAACGTGTTGTGGAGAATATCTCCACGTCGGATTCCCGCCGCATAGAGTGCGCGCGCCGAGCGCCAGAAATCGGCACCGCCGCCTTGTGGCTCATAGATCGGACCGGGGGAAGCAAACAGCCGACTAACGGCACCACCGGAAAAGCCACCGAGCGGGGGTGCGGCGGCCTGACGTTCGACCAGATGCGACTTGCGGAGAACTGGCAACTGGGCAAGTGAGGCACGGTCTGTCACCGCCGCGGGATCGACTCCGTCAAGAAGTTCGGCCCAACCATCCGCGTGTTTCGCATGTGCAATGAGATCCGGCAGCCGCGCAAAAAGTGACGCCTCACGAGCCTGCGGATCGCGCGTCTCCTGGCTATCAAAATACAACTCCTCAGCGGCACGCATCGCTCGCCACCTCCATCAGTACGCAGGACGCAATTTTCTCCCCAACGATCATTCAACCCACCTGCCCGCGGTGGCGCAGAAAATGATCTGCAAGCACGATCGCCATCATCGCCTCACCAACTGGTACAGCCCGTATCCCAACGCATGGGTCATGCCGCCCCTTGGTCCGCAGATCGCGTTCGTTGCCGGCGCGGTCAATCGTCTTGCGCGGTGTCAGGATCGACGACGTCGGCTTCACAGCAAACCGTGCCACAACCGGCTGACCGGACGAAAGTCCCCCGAGAACGCCACCGGCATGATTGCTCGTGAACACCGGCGTCCCATCATCGCCGATGCGGATCTCATCCGCATTTTCCTCTCCGGTGAGCGCAGCACTGGCCATGCCATCGCCGATTTCCACGCCCTTCACCGCGTTGATACTCATGAAAGCTGACGCGATATCCTGATCAAGCTTGCCATAGATCGGGGCGCCGAGCCCGGCCGGCACCCCTTCGGCCACAATCTCAATGACAGCACCAACCGATGACCCGGCTTTGCGAACCGCATCAAGATAGGTCGCAAACTCTTCGGCCGCCTTCGCATCCGGGGCAAAGAATGGATTGCGTTCCACCTCATCCCAATCCCAGCGCGAACGATCGACATGTTTGTCTCCCATCTGCACGAGTGCACCACGAATGCGCATCTCCGGCACAACTTTGCGCGCGATCGCACCGGCCGCAACGCGCATCGCCGTCTCGCGTGCCGACGATCGCCCACCACCGCGATAATCCCGAACGCCATATTTCTCCTGATACGTCAGGTCAGCGTGACCGGGCCGAAAGGCATCTCGGATCTCGGAATAGTCCTTCGAGCGCTGATCCGTGTTTTCGATCACAAGGCCGATCGACGTCCCCGTCGTGACCGGGCCGCCGGTCCGCTCATCCTCGAAAACACCGGACAGGATCTTGACGGCATCCGCTTCCTGGCGCTGCGTTGTGAAACGGGATTGCCCGGGCTTGCGACGATCGAGGAAGGTCTGAATATCCGCCTCGGTCAAAGGAATGCCCGGCGGGCACCCGTCAACGACGCAACCGATGGCGGGCCCATGGCTTTCGCCCCACGTTGTGACGCGGAAGAGATGGCCAAAGCTGTTGTGGGACATGGGAAAAACTAAGCGGCAGGTGATCGGCGCAAAGGTGGCCATCACATCGATTGGAGTGACTACAAGCTATAGAAAGGTTCGCCGTCTATGGCCAGATCAGGTCACATTGGTCGGCGCATCGCGGCGACTGCGTGACACGGGAGCATGGCTCAATGCCAGAGCACGCCACGCGGTCGATCCGGTCCCGCTGCCTCACGCACAATTTCCATCACCTGATCCTGTGGCACCTTGAGCAGCACGATTTCCGGCTCCGGTAAGTCCAACAGATGCCCCCTTAGAACCCGGCTGATCCCCCCATGCGAGACGCAGACCGTGTCCCGTTCGATGCTTTGGAGCCAGGCAAGTGCCCTGCGATGCGCACCGCCGTACCCTTCCCCATCCGGCGGCACGAACGAGAGCGGATGGGCGCGATAGGCGTCGACGAGCTCGGGGGTCTCCGCGATGATCTCCGGCCACCGCTTCCCTTCCCACGCGCCGAACCCGACCTCGATCAGGTTCTCGTCCCGACGGAAGTCATCGGCGGGCAGCCCCATCGCGACGCGGACCCGCTGCATCGTCTCGACAGTCCGCGACAGCGGACCGGAGACGAAATCGAAACCTGCCGCCTCCCCGATCAGATCGCGAAGCGTAGCGCCATTCCGGTCAGCCTGTGCTCGACCGGTTGCATTGATCGGAATGTCGGTCGTTCCCTGCAAACGCGCGGCCGCGTTCCAGTCGGTCTCACCGTGCCTGATGAAAAATATCCGTGGCATCAAAAAGCCCCGGCTCAGCCGTCACTCGCCGACTGCTTTTGATATTTTTCCGCAACGATATCCGGTGCGTCCTCCGCCTTCATGCCAACGACGTGATAGCCACTGTCAACATGATGCACCTCTCCCGTCACACCGCGCGATAGATCACTCAGCAGATAGAGCCCGGCACCACCCACATCGTCGATTGAGACGGTGCGCCGCATCGGCGAGTTGTATTCGTTCCACTTCAAAATGTACCGAAAATCGCTGATGCCCGAAGCGGCCAGCGTCTTGATCGGCCCCGCGGAGATCGCATTGACGCGGATTGACTGCTTGCCGAGATCGTTCGCCATGTAGCGCACGCTCGCTTCAAGCGCCGCTTTCGCGACTCCCATGACATTATAATGCGGCATCACCTTTTCCGAACCGTAGTAGGTCAGAGTGAGGAGCGATCCACCGTCTGTCATCAGCTTCTCGGCACGCTGCGCAACGGCTGTGAACGAGAAACATGAGATGTTCATCGTCTTCGTGAAGTTGTCTTCGCTGGTGTCGACGTACCGGCCGATCAGTTCATTCTTGTCAGAAAACCCGATCGCATGAACCACAAAATCCAGCCGACCCCATTTGTCTTTCAGCGTCTCGAAGACAGCATCAATGCTTGCCGCATCTGTCACATCGCACGGCAGGACGAGGTCGGACCCAAGCTCGCCCGCCAACGGTTGAACGCGCTTCAAAAGCGCATCACCCTGATAGGTTAGACCTATCTCCGCACCCTGCTCATGGCACGCCTTTGCAATGCCCCACGCAATCGAGCGATTGTTCGCGACACCCATGATGAGGCCGCGTTTGTTTTCCATCAAATTTCCGCCGCCAGGCATCGCAAGCCATTCCTTGAGCGCGTGAGCCAGCCTCGCATCGCCAGCGGGGCTGAAAGAGGGTGCACAGGCGATGAAATCGTCTGGGTTTCAATGCCCCGTTGGGCCGCAAGGCCTGCGACCGTGCATTTCGGCGGTTTAGCCGATCACCCATCACTTGGCTAACCCAATTTCAGGCGCAGGTCTGACATGATCTTCACGCATGCAGCACTGGGTGGGGCACTGGTGTCAGCGGCGGGGCACGTCACCAGCCCCTGCCGTTCGAGCTCGCGTATGCGCGTGACTACATCGACCAGTGACCATCCTCATCCCGACAGGCGATCGTTTCAATAGAGCTTTTGCGCGGACCCGCATTGAGCGTGAACACCACATGGCGGCACAGCCGTTGGTCTTCATCGAGAAAGACGGCCGTCGGTTTGACGGTGCCGCTCAAAAGCCCAGCCTTGCGATGCCAGACAAACGTTGCGCCATCCGCAACCTCGTTGAGCGCGAACTGAAGCGCCTGCAACGCTGCCCGCTTGTCATCAAAACCAAGCCGCATGCGGAACGGTCCGGTCATGCCGGTCGCCCGCCGCGCCACAACGTTGCCGTCTTCAGCGATCGGCGCCCCACGTTCGACAGTCACCGACCACCCATCACCGGTTGCGCGATCACCGGCGTGTGCCTCGGGTATGAGGCTGACAAAAGTAAATGAGAGGAGCCCGGCCAGGCAGCCGGCAATCGTGTTGCCAATCATGTTGGCACGACCGCCCATGGCAGCCGTCATTCGGGAGAAACGCATGACACACCCGTACGCAAACTGAACGTCTCGACTGAAAACCATTCAGCCGGTCGCAAACATCGCGACGGCCGCCAGCGTGACGCGACAGCGTTAATTCAACGTAAAAAGCTGATGCAGATTTGCGCAGCGAAGCCAGCAAGCCGCAGTGCACAGACTTAAGAAAATCCGATAGCAGTTGCGGCAGGAAGCGACGTAGAAGGAAAGCCAGATCCCATGCTCGACAAAGCCAAGCCGGACTATTATGGCGGCCCACCCGACGAGAATTTCACCAGCGCCGAAGATCCGTTTGTCTTGTTTGCCACATGGATGGCAGACGCGAAGGCGCATGAAATCAACGACCCGAACGCCATGGCACTTGCGAGCGTCGATGAAACCGGGCTCCCGAATGTGCGCACGGTGCTGCTCAAGGACGCAGATCCGCGCGGCTTCGTGCTTTACACCAACTTTGAGAGCGCAAAGGGCCGAGAGCTGCTGGGTCAGGGCAAGGCCGCCATCTGCTTTCACTGGAAGACGCTGCGCCGACAGGTCCGTGCGCGCGGTGCCATTGCGCCTGTGAGCGATGCGGAGGCCGACGCATACTATGCCACGCGCCCGTATGGCAGCCGCGTCGGCGCGTGGGCTTCGGCCCAGTCACGCCCGCTCGAACATCGCGACGCGCTGGAGCAGGCCGTTGCGCAGTATGAAGAGAAATATTCCGAGGAGAACATTCCTCGCCCGCCACACTGGTCAGGATTTCGTCTTGCCCCGGTCGAGATCGAGTTCTGGCACGATCGACCATACCGCCTGCATGAACGCGTCGTCTTCCGGCGCGAGACAATCGAAAGCGATTGGACGACAAGCCTGTTGTACCCCTGAGCCTGCTGACAGAGGTCCTTGCCTATCTGCTGACGCGCCGGACAGGAGGCAACGCCAGAATGGGTGCGCACGCAAAAGCCGCAGCATCTTGATCCGGTAGGCCGGTCGCCGGCGCTCGTCGTAGCGCAGAAACTTTCGTAAGGTCCGCCGGTGTGTTGCCCTCTACGAGAGCGCGAGAGAGGAGGAAAACAGACTGACGCAGCGTGCCCTGATTGCAAGAAGCATGCGGCATGGCCTTGCGAACAAACGGTGATGCGTCAGCCGAATGGAGCCGCTGTTCGGTAGGCGTCTTCCCTTCATGCGGCGCCGTCGCTTTGGCAGCAATGCCGCGCTTCGGCGCAAGAGTGCTTAACCCTGCAAGCGTACGGCGTGTCAGTTTCGAGGTCGCGCCACCGGCACGAAAAGTTTTGGCCGGCTTTGCTTTTTCATCTGCCGTCTCACTCCGACGATCGGGCGTTAGCGCAGCCCGCGCAAAGTCCTTCAGTGCTGAGACGACCAGCGTATCCGCAGACTGCGCTGGCGTATTGCTGAGATCGACAAGCGGCTTTCCGGGTGAGCGCGATGGTCCCCGCAGCTCCGCGACCTGACGACCGCCGCCTATCGTGCGTGTGGTACCATCGATCGTCCCGCCATACGCGTCACGCCGCACCGGATTCGACAACACAAAGCGGCGGATATCGCCCGACTTGCGCAGGCGTGCCAGCGCCCGACGATGCGCCAGCGTCACCCGCGACGGATCACTGCGCTCAAGCACCTGCCAGGCAGACCGCACGGCCTCCGACAACAAACCTTCTCCAGAAGCACGCGGGACCGCGAGCCCGATGATCACCGCCTGACGACGTGCCGCCTGTCCGCTCTTCCACACATTCAACACCTGCACCTGATCGCGCAGCGCACGACATCCGCGCTCGGCGGCTGGCGACGCACCCTTGCCGCAACCGTCCATCAGCCGCGCCGACGCAAACCAGAACTGGCGCGCCCCATGCTTGAGTTTCACTGCAACGCCGCTTTGGCCCTGCGGCCGTTCCGCCCCCAATGCGGGCGAAGGGTCCGCCATTTCGAGAATGTGCTTGCGAGCCAGCATCCGCAAACCGGATCCGCGACGCACGACGACGGCGGAGTAGCTGCGCCGGATCGACGGATTCCGCAGGATGTCGCGGCTGCGCTGCTGGCGGACCGCCAACTCGCGCGAGAATACGACGTAGTAGTTCCGTGCCGGAAACAACAACCGCGCCGCCCTTGGCGATCCAACGCCCTGCAAGGCGACGAGATCCGGCTTTGCGCGCAATACCGCACGTCTCATCGCACGCAGCTGTTCGACATTACGTACCGGAGCGCCTGCACGAAGCGGGTCATCAGGCTGATGCCAAAAGGCATTCAGATCGAGCGACATCAGCCGCAGCGGCGTCTCGGCCGATTGAGAAGCCGACGCAACGGCTCGGCGTTCCGTCGCTTCCGGCGGAGCCTGCTCGGAGTTGTCCTGCGCCCACGTCGGTGCAGCGATGACCGCGACAGCAGTGCAAGCAGCCGCGATCCGCACGAGCCCGTGACGTCTCACGTAATGTACGCCTGAGCTGTGTCTCTCAGTCATCCCAACCTCCTGATGGCAGAGCTAATCTGAGTCGCTTAATCAGGTCTTTCCAGTCGAAGGCCCAGCAACGCCGGGCATCAGAGTGCACATCCTCAAGTCCTGCATTTCGCCCGGGTTGGCAGATAGCTTTGCAAATGGCATGGCGAACACGCAGCACGTCGCGCTCTATTGGTGAACCGTTTGGCACGACGTATTGTCCGCCTGCCGCATCTGAACCCTCAAAAGAAGAGCGACACGATGGGCCTTATTGTCGAAAGCTGGGTCCGGAACGGCTGGACACTCTGGGCATCCCGGATCGCGCTGTTTGCGATCCAGCTTTTCGTCATCGCCTTCCTGTTGCATCGCACCCACACGATCTCGACGCCGCTTGGTCTCGCTTTGTTCTCGGTCGCTGGCGCCCTCGCGATCGCAGGCGGTCTGCTGGCATTGATCGGGTTCGTGCAAATCTGGAACAATGGGGGTCGCGGCGGCTTACGCGGCGCGTTTGCAGTGTTCGTCATGCTCGTCGCCATTGCGATCCCCGGCAGCAGCGCCCCGACGGCCGCGCGCCTCCCACTGCTCAACGACGTCTCAACCGATCTTGTTGCACCACCCGGGTTCGTCATCACGCCCGAAGCGCCGCGACCATCCGGCTTCCTCGCCTCTGAACGGAGCGGGCCAAGCGCCGATCTTCAGCAGAAAGCCTATCCCGATCTGACACCACTGCGCGTCACACGCTCACCTGCGGCCGCATTCGACGCGGCGCGCGCCATTGCCGAAAAACAGGGCTTCGAGATCGTACGTGAAAGCCCGCCCGACGCGACGGCACGTGTCGGCACCATTCAGGCATTTGACGAAACCACAGTCATGGGCTTCCGCGACGATGTCGTCATCCGCGTGCGACCAGAGGGACGCGCAACGCGCATCGATCTCCGCTCAGCCTCACGCTACGGCCAGCACGATCTCGGTCGCAACGCTGCGCGCGTCCGTCGCTTGTCACGCCTCCTGCGCGCCCGCCTCGACTTCGATATCCCCACTGAAGACGACGACACAGCAACGGCGAAAGAGAAGAAACCGGCCAAATCAAGTTCAGACGTCAAGCGGCGGAAAAATGCGCGTCCATCGTCACGGGCCCGGAAGAGGAAACGGCGCCGCTCTCGACCAAGGCGCCAACGTGCGCCAGCACAGACAAGCCGGCGGCAGGAATAAGCGAGGCGTCAAGCGAGGGATAGCAGCGCGCAACAATGCCATCGATGTCCGCGACACCATCGCGGATGCAATCGAGGATCGCACTTTCTCTCCATCGCCGGTGCATGATGTACGCCTTGACGACGCGTTGCGGTGTGCGGATCGCGCCGCCATGACCGGGGAGAAAAATCTTGTCTTCCCGGCTGCGCAACAGCTCGAGCGAGCGCATGTAGTTTCCCATGTTCCCTTCCGGCGGCGCCACCACAGTGGTGCTCCAGCCCATCACATGATCACCTGAGATCAGCGTACCGGTCTCGCCGGACGCCACGTGCGAAAGCCCGAAGCAGAGGTGATCTGGCGCATGCCCCGGTGTGTGCAGCGCGTTCAGCAGCCAGTCCCCGACCTTGACGACGTCGCCATGCGCCAGGGGGTGATCCGGCCAAAAGTCGGTATCTGTAAAATCGCTTCCACTTGGACTGCTCTCGACGCTACCGCGTTGTCCCGTGAGCCGCGCCGGATCGAACGCATATGTCTTCGCACCGGTCACGGCTTTCAGGGCGGAAAGTCCATCGCAGTGATCGCGATGTGTATGCGTCAGAAAAATGTGCGTGATTTGCTTGCCGTCTGCCGCCCGCAGAATGGCATTGCGATGTGCCGCATCATCAGGCCCGGGATCGATCACACACACGTGATCATCCCCGATCAAGTACGTGTTCGTGCCCTTGAATGTGAACGGGCCAGGATTGTTGGCGACGATCCGGCGCACGCCCGGCTGCATCTCGCGCGGCTCGCCATAGCTGAACGTCATCTCACGGCTCAGCGGAATACTGTCGGCCAAAACACCCCCTTTATTCTCTGTGCACGGCTTAGAGCGCGGACCGCGCTTCACGCGAACTCCCAATCAACCAACGCGATTGTGAATCGCACTCTCCGCGTGCCTGCGTCATCGTTGCGATGAGGACATCACCCATCTCCAAGGACCAATGCCATGATCCGTACACTCATCTGCGCAGGCGCATGCACATTCGCGCTCTCGACGGCTGCAATCTCAGCGACGCCTACCACAAACCTTGCAGGCGCGTCTCTGGCCGAAACAATCACACTCGAAGCAAAGAAAAAGTGCAAAAAGGGCAAGCGCTTCTCGACCAAGCTCGGCCGCTGTGTGCGGTCCAAGCGCGGCTCTTACTAAGCTGAGCGACCGACACGCGCGCTCTGAAACATAGACATGAGCAAATCGCCGCCGTGGATAACAATCCCGGCGGCTTTTTTTGTGCAAGAAATCGTTCGGGGCGTCTTAAAGTTGGTCGGAGTGGCAGGATTTGAACCTGCGACCCCCTCGTCCCGAACGAGGTGCGCTACCAGGCTGCGCCACACTCCGACAAGCAGCTCTATCGGCGCGCGTTCGGGAGCACGCCGTGCCGCTGGCGCAGTGAATAGCGAGCCGCTGGCGCGGAGGCAAGGCTGGTGGTCCGCGCTCGCAGCACCGGCCCAAGACCACCACGGCGTGATCAGAAACGCACAACGCCCGACGCCCCTCTTGCACCGCGTCGCGCCACCCGATACCAGTCACGTCACGTTGCACGCGCTTTGCCGTTCACGCATCGCGACGCAACTGCTGGGGTGTGGCCAAGTGGTCTAAGGCGCCGGTTTTTGGTATCGGTATTCGTAGGTTCGAATCCTACCGCCCCAGCCAGTTTCGCCTCAGCTGATACGGCTCAGGCGTGCCCCCGGCCCATAAAACCGACCAGCGCCCGAGCGCATATCTGGGTGGCTCCTGCGGCAGGCGACGAGCCGTCGATCCCACACACGATCCTCCCCGCGTAGCGAACACGACACCGATGGCCAACCCGATCCTCGTGAACGCAACCCGCGGTGGCATCATCGAAAGTGCGCACCGTGGCGCATACGCGATCGCGACGACTGATGGCGTGGTGGCCCGGCTCGGCGACATTGACACGCCGATTTTTCCCCGTTCGTCGATCAAGATTTTTCAAGCTGTCCCGCTCGTCACATCGGGCGCGGCCGACGCCTTCGCTCTCGCCGACGAGCATCTCGCGCTCGCCTGCGCATCGCACGACGGCGAACCAACCCACGTCACCGCGGCAACCGCCATGCTTCACGCCTCGGGCGCCGAGCTCGACGCCTTGGCCTGCGGTGCCCATGCACCAAGCGGGCGCCGAGCGGCCGATGCTCTGGTGGCCGCCGGCGAACAACCGAG
>JBCBXF010000050.1:0-16156 GCA_039816705.1 Pseudomonadota bacterium
CCGTGTCTCAGATTCGTGGCCACAGCGGGACGCAACTGGCGCGAACTCCCCGGCTTGCTGATGCCGACGAACATGAGCGACGGCGCACGCGTTCCCCGCACGAAGGCGCCACTCGCCAAGCCGCGCGACCAGCGATATGGGTGGCGCACCGCTCCTCGCCACCCAACCGGATACCACGGCCGATATGTCCGACGTGCAGCAACAACCGGGCCTTCTCGACTATGCAGTGCTGCTTGGATTGGCGGCGCTATGGGGTAGCAGCTTCCTCGTCATCAAGTTTGCCGTTGAAACGATCCCGGCAGCCACCCTCACCCTCTCCCGGCTCGTCGGCGCTGCAGTTCTCCTGTTCGCAACAGCTGCACTGTTCCGGCAGCGCCTCGTTTGGAGGAAAAATCTGTGGGTTTGGCTGCTGCTCGCCGCCTTTTTCGGCAACGCGCTGCCCTTCATGTTGATCGCGTGGGGTCAGGAGCGGATCGAAAGCGGCGTCTCGGCAATCATCATGGCGATTATGCCGCTCAGCACATTGGTGATGGCGCACATCTTCACGCGGGATGAGAAGCTGAGCGTCCCGAAAGTGATTGCCGTCGCGCTTGGCTTTGCGGGCGTTGTTATTCTCATTGGCCCGGGAAAGCTCGCAACGCTCGGCAATGAAACCTGGCGGCAACTCGCCGTCGCCGGTGCCGCGATGTGCTACGGCCTGAATGCAGTCATTTCGAAACAGTTGAGCGGCCAGCCATCGCAGGCGCTGGTTGCTTGGCTGATGGCAATCTCGACCGTCATGATGGCGCCGATTGCTCTTTCCTGGGATCAGCCGTGGCAGCTCGATCCGAGTACGCGATCCCTGATCGCAGCCGCCACGCTGTCGATTTTCCACACAGCCCTCGCCTCATTGGTGCTGTTCTGGATCATCAAACGGCAGGGCGCGACGTTTTTCTCCCAGGTGAACTTTTTGATCCCGCTGATCGGCGTGTTTTACGGTGTGGCACTGCTGGGGGAAGACTTGGGCAGCGGCGCGTTCATCGCGTTAGCCGTGATCCTCCTCGGCATCGCCATCGCGCGCTACGCGCCGTCGGGTCGTGCTGCAAAGGCTGACCAACAGCCCAAGGCTCAGGAAAAAATGTCGGCGTAGCCATTTGCGGAAAAGCCGAGGTGCACCCCACCCCCGTGCTCCAATACCGGGCGCTTGATCAGCGTTGGGCTTGCAATTGCTGCGGACACAGCTGACGACGCATCCATGCGATCGCGCGCGTCGGCATCAAGCTGCTTCCAGCTGGTGCTCCGCTTATTGATCACAACGTCCCAACCGACCGCGCCGATCCATTGCTCCACGTGTCCGGCTTCAATTCCGTCAGCTCTGAAATCGTGAAACCGATAGGGGACCCCGTTGGCGTCGAGCCATTTCCGCGCTTTTTTGACTGTGTCGCAGTTCGGGATGCCGTACAGCACGGTGTCGCTCATGGCTTTTTTCTCTTCGCGAACATTTCCCGCATCTGTGCACAGACATCGCCGCGCGCGACCCGCGGTGTGAACCAAATATAGTCCGCCTCTCCGTCATCGATCAGACTTGCGGGATCGGTTTTGCCGGCCACGACTTCGCGGAAATTCACCGTCACACTTTGGCGTTCGAAGTGGCGTAGATAGTGCGGCACACCGCGGTCCATCCGGGTGTGCCCGCTCCCGGCGATAAGCACGCTCGCCCCTGATGCCTGCCGCATTGTGACGGCGAGTGCGATGTCTAGCTTACGTTGCGCACGCTGCATCTTCGGGAGCATTTTCTTCGCCTTCTCTCCGGTGATAAGCCCGCAGTGCGACGACGTAAGTTCTGCAAGCAGTTCCTCATTTTCATCCGACGGCAGAGGCGCCGCATCGAGAATGGTCTGCACGCTCCCACCACTGTCTGCAGCCGGGCGTGCGGAAACGAGCGGTAGGTTGTTTGCAATCGCAACCTCGAAAATGGGCGCGTAAATCTCAAATGGGGGCCAACCACTCTTGGCCCATTTCAGACGGCGTGCGTAGTCCGCCGCCGTCACCGTTTGACCATCCCGCCGCTCCGCCTCGAGCGCTTCGAGCGTCGATGTTGACAACGCGCCGAGCATTTCCATCACGATCGTCGGTCGCTGACCGGCGGCGACCAGCCTGGCGATCATTTCCGCTTGGAGGCGATGATGATCCACATTGTCGTGAATTTCACCGAGCAGCACATGCGGGCTCGTCGCGAGCACACGCACCATCTGATCGCTGGTGATGAACGACTGCGCCGCCGTGTCGTAGATTTTCCCAGACAACGGATGGTCGCGAAGCGCCAGCGTCCCGGATTGCTCAGCGTTTGTTTCCCGCGGCATGATCAGCGATGCGATCAGGAACATCACGCCGGTCACAACCGCAGCAACGATCCGACGAAAGTTCACGTTGTTCTGAGGAACCGCAGTGTTAGCTCTCGGCAATCCGCTGTTCACCTTTTGCATCCCTCATCAAATTGGTGAACCGGCGAAACAGGTAGTGGCTGTCCTGCGGCCCCGGCGATGCTTCCGGGTGATACTGGACCGAAAAGACCGGCTTGTCTTTCAACCGAATGCCGCAGTTTGACCCATCGAAAAGCGAGACGTGCGTTTCCTCGACGCCGTCCGGTAGGCTATCGCGATCCACCGAAAACCCGTGGTTCATCGAAGTGATCTCGACCTTTGATGTCGTATGATCCTTCACCGGGTGGTTCGCGCCATGATGGCCTTGATGCATCTTTTGCGTTGCGCCGCCGACGGCGAGACCGAGCATCTGGTGGCCGAGACAAATGCCGAACACCGGCTTGCCGCTTTCGACGAGCTTTGCAATTTCGGGCACGGCGTATTCCCCTGTCGCAGCCGGATCCCCCGGACCATTGGAGAGGAAAACTCCATCCGGCTCACGCGCCAGAATGTCTTCCGCCGTCGTCGTGGCAGAAACGACGGTCACATTGCACCCCGCTGAAGCGAGGCAGCGCAGGATGTTGCGTTTGATGCCAAAATCCATCGCGACAACATGGAACGGCTTGTCGCTGACGCTGGGTTGGAAGCCCTCATTCCACTGCCAGAGGCCTTCGTTCCATGTGTAGCTTTGTCCACATGTCACATCCTTCGCCAGGTCCATCCCGTCGATACCGGGGAACGCAGCGGCGTCGGCCTTCAGCGCGCCGAGATCGAACGTGCCGTCTGGCACGTGAGCAATCACAGCGTTTGGCATGCCGTGCGATCGGATATGTGCTGTCAACGCGCGGGTATCGACACCCGTGATCGCAATGATGTTCCGAGCCTTGAGCCAGGCATCGAGATGTTGCGCTGCCCGATAGTTCGAAGGATCGGTCACATCCGCGCGCAGTACGCAGCCGCGAACACCGGACGCCGCCGCCGGACTTGCCGTTTCGATATCGTCGTCATTCGTACCGACGTTTCCGATGTGCGGGAATGTGAAGGTGATGATCTGCCCGGCGTAGGACGGGTCAGTCAGGATTTCCTGGTACCCCGTCATCGCCGTATTGAAACAGACCTCGCCGGTCGCGGTTCCAATCGCGCCGATGCCATGGCCGGGGATCGCTGTGCCATCGGCGAGCACGAGATAGGCTGACGCAGGTTGATCTCTCCAGGCCGCGTTAGCCCCCCGACCGGTGTCGGTTTCGCTCATCGGGATGTCCTCGTTCAGGTGACGTAGCCAAGCTGACGTATGCGTCAGGCACATAGCTTCTCAGGTTGCACGATCATTGGGTCGGCCGATATGGACGGGAGAGGTGGTGCTGACCAGCTCCGTAGCGCGTCCAACCCACGCCCGTCTGTCCGTGAGTTAGGCTGCGGTGCTGGACGCGTCAACGCATCGGTCAGCGCGCAAACCGATATCCTTTCGTTAACGCGAATCCGTGAGTGTCAACCGCCTCGTGTGGTGAAGCGATCGGCGGGTGGCGGGCGTCGGAATACGAGGTGCGTTTCCTCGTGTCGTCCATCATCGCGATGACCACGTCGTTAGGCTTGAAAGCAATGCCGCTCGACGTGGAACCGGGTTGCAAAAAGCTCGTTTATAGAGACTGGAGACATCCAATGCGCGACCAGTTGAACACAGCCCTGAAGAGCGCGATGCGCGAACAGGACAAGCGGCGCATGTCGACGCTCCGGTTGATCAATGCTGCGATCAAGGACCGCGATATAGCCGCGAGATCACAGAGTGATGATGGCGTCAGTGATGCTGATATCCTCGAGATCATGGCGAAGATGGTGAAACAGCGCCGCGAGTCCGTGCAGACATACGAAGAAGCCGGGCGGCTGGAACTGGCGCAGCAGGAACTCGACGAGATCGGCATCATCGAAGAGTTCATGCCGCGCCAACTCAGCGAGGCAGAGACCGAAGCTGCGGTCACAGAGACGCTCGCCGAGCTCGAGTGCTCCGGCCTGAAAGACATGGGACGAACCATGGGCAAGCTCAAAGAGCAATATGCCGGTCAGATGGACTTTTCGCTCGCCTCGAAGATGGTGAAACAGAAGCTTGGGTAAGTGCCGCGTGTGACAGCCGGTCCACCGGTTTTCCGCAGTCGCTCTCGCACCGCGACGCACAGCATCGAATCACTTTCGAATCACGGTAGTTCTCGCCCAACGGCATCGAGCCGGCCTCAGCTAAGACTGGGAGATCCATGCGTTTCGACAACGCTTTCCTTGACGAGATACGGGCGCGCGTGCCGGTCAGCGTTGTCGTGTCACGGCGCGTGCCGTTGAAGCGCGCCGGTCGTGAGTTCAAGGGGCTCAGCCCGTTCAAGACGGAGAAAACCCCGTCATTCACGGTCAATGACCAGAAGGCGTTTTACCACTGCTTCGCGACGGGCGAGCACGGCGACATCTTCAAGTTCCTGATGACCACCGAAGGCCTGAGCTTCCCTGAAGCCGTTGAGCAATTGGCAGGCGAAGCCGGTGTGCCGATGCCGGTGCAGAGCAACGCGCCGGAAGACCGTGCACGTCGCGACGAGCGCACACGCTTGTATGATCTTATGGACGCGGCGCAGAGGTTCTACCGAGCCCGGCTGCGCAGCGGTGCTGGACGCGTTGCCGCCGACTATCTTGCTGGGCGCGGTCTCGACGCGGCAATACAAGAGCAGTTTGGTCTCGGCTTCGCCCCCGACGATCGCGGCGCGATGAAAGCGCATCTTCGAGAAGCCGGGTTCAGCGAGGCCGATGCCGTAAGCGCCGGCATGCTGATCGGTGGTGAAGACATTGCCACCCCCTACGACCGCTTCCGCAATCGTGTGATGTTCCCGATCACCGATCTCAAGGGCCGTGTCATTGCTTTCGGAGGTCGCGCGCTCTCCAGCGATGTTCCGGCAAAGTATCTCAACAGCCCAGAGACGCCGCTCTTTCACAAAGGCCACGTGCTTTACAACGCCGCCGGCGCGCGCAAGGCCGCCTACGATCGGGGCCAGATCGTTGTGGTTGAGGGGTATATGGACGTGATTGCGATGGCGCGCGCCGGCGTACCCAATGCCGTTGCCCCTCTCGGCACGGCCTTGACAGAAGCGCAGATCGCTCAGCTCTGGCGCATGGCAGACGAGCCAGTCCTATGCTTCGACGGGGATCCAGCGGGACGCAAGGCCGCCCATCGTGGCATTGACACGGCGCTCCCCGGTTTGCGCCCGGGATTGAGCCTGCGCTTCGCTTTCATGCCAAGCGGGCAAGACCCTGATGACCTGCTCAAGAGTGAAGGTGCACATGCTGTCGGCTCAGTGATCGACAATGCGAAGCCACTTGCAGATGTCCTTTGGGACAAAGAGTGGGCATCGGGCGATTGGTCCACGCCGGAACGTCGAGCGCAGCTCGAAAAGACCATTCGAACCGCAGTGTCACGCATTGGCGATGAGAGTGTCCGCGACCATTACCAGCGCGAGATGTCAGACCGATTGTTCAAGGCATGGCGCGCCCAGCGGTCATCTCCGGGCTACACGGGCCGCGGCGCAACGACCGCGCGCCAGAACGCAGGCCATCAGTCCTCGCAGTGGTCGCAAACGAGAGGCGGGCACCGAGCCAAATCGCGATCCAGCACAGCTGCAATGACGCGCGGCCAGGCAGCACACGGCGCAACGGCGTCATCGGCCTTGCTGCAGAGCGCGATCGTACGCAACGGATCCAGCCAATCGCTTGGTCGCGAAGCACTTTTGCTGCATGCGCTGATCAATCACCCGGACCTCATCGATGAGCAGCTTGATAACATCGCTGCGATCCTGTTCACCAACGAAGCGCTGTCAGGGGTCCGGGACGCATTGCTCGCCGCGCACGCCGGCGGGGGCCCTCTTGACACACTCGGAGTGCAGCGCCATTTGCAACGATCGGGTTGCGAAGCCGGGCGCGCGCTTATTGGGCGCCTCACTGCTCACAAGAGCGACCGTTTCGCGGAACCGGAGGCCTCGTTGGAAGAGGCCGGACAAGGGTGGCTCCACACGCTCGCGCTACACAACGAAAAGCATCTGGAAGACGACGTTCACCGCGCCGGAGAAGATCTCAAACATGATCTTTCCGAACAGGCCTTTGCCAGGCTCATCGACGTCCAGAACCAGAAAGCTGAAGCCGAGGGGCGCGCGCGTGCAGGAGAAGACGCCTGATCTGACGTGACGGTTACCGCGTGTTCGCGGATACCGGGGGAGACGCCGCGTGATGCGGCTGACAGGGACGGAAAAGAGTGAACGCGCGGGCTGCGTCATGTAGCGCGCCGATGCAATTTCCATGCAGCGTGAGGCGGGCTGCGCACCTTGGCGAGGGCGCGGCCGGCGGCGGAGCACAGCTGTGTGGCATCCGGCTGGAGATGAGAATGGCAACGACGACGAAAACGAAGGCGAAGGCGAAGGCACGCGCGACCAAAGCCAAGGTTGAGCCGGCGGTCGATAGTGCGGACAAACCGATCCTTGATATGTCAGATGCCGCCATCAAAAAGTTGATGAAGACGGCGAAGCAACGTGGTCACGTTACGCTTGATGAATTGAACGCTGTCTTGCCGTCGCAGGATGTGACGTCGGAGCTCATCGAAGATCTCATGTCGAAGTTCTCCGACATGGGCGTCAACGTGATCGAGGCTGAAGAGCCCGAAGAGGATGACGAAGACGAGGCGGAAGAAGTTGACGCCGACGCGCCGCGGGAGATCGCACCCGCCGCGGCGACCGGTGTCACGAAGACACGTGCCGCCAAGGAGCCGACAGACCGTACTGATGATCCTGTCCGCATGTATCTGCGCGAGATGGGCACCGTTGAGCTGCTGTCGCGCGAGGGCGAGATCGCGATCGCCAAGCGCATAGAGGCTGGCCGCGAAGCGATGATCGCTGGTCTGTGCGAGAGCCCGCTGACCTTCCAAGCGATCATCATCTGGCGCGATGAACTGAACGAAGCCAAAATCCTTCTGCGCGACATTATCGATCTGGAAGCGACCTATGACGGTCCGGAGAAAAAACCGGACAACTCCCTTCAGCACACGGCTGAAGGCCAGGCTCAGCTGGCCGAAGAGGCGAAGAAGGAAGAGGCCCGCAAAGCCGAACTTGCGGCTAAGGGCGAACCTGAACCGGAGCCTGAGGAAGAGAAAACCGAAGGCGAGGACGACGAAGATGATGATGATCTCGACGGTGGCATGAGCCTCGCGGCCATGGAAGCCGAGTTGAAGCCGCGCGTCCTCGAGACGTTCGACAACATTGCGGACAACTACAAAAAGCTCCGTAAGCTTCAGGATCAAAACGTCGAAAAGGCGTTGGCCGATGAGGAACTGTCGAAGTCGCAGCTGACCCGCTACAAAAAACTCCGCGATGACATCATCGTTGACGTGAAGAGCCTATCTCTCAACAACATCCGGATCGAAAGTCTCGTCGAGCAACTCTATGCCATCAACAAACGACTGATGGGTTTCGAGGGTCGCTTGATGCGCCTTGCCGACAGCTATGGCGTGCCGCGCGTGCAGTTTGCCGAAGCCTACCAGGGCAGCGAGCTTGATCCGAACTGGACGACGAACGTCGCCGGGCTCAACGCCAAGACGTGGGGCAAGTTCGTCGAGCGGGAAGAAAAACAGATCGGCAAGATGCGCGGCGAGATCCAGAACCTTGCCACCGAAACCGGCCTCGAGATCACGGAGTTCCGCCGGATCGTGCGCCACGTCCAGAAGGGCGAACGCGAGGCCCGCATCGCCAAGAAGGAGATGGTCGAGGCCAACCTGCGTCTCGTGATCTCGATTGCGAAAAAGTACACAAACCGCGGCCTGCAGTTTCTTGATCTCATTCAGGAAGGCAACATCGGATTGATGAAGGCGGTCGACAAGTTCGAGTATCGCCGCGGATATAAATTCTCGACCTACGCCACATGGTGGATCCGACAGGCGATCACCCGCTCCATCGCCGATCAGGCCCGTACTATTCGCATCCCCGTGCACATGATCGAGACGATCAACAAGATCGTTCGCTCATCGCGCCAAATGCTTCACGAGATCGGGCGCGAACCAACGCCTGAAGAGCTTGCAGAAAAGCTTGCGATGCCGCTTGAGAAAGTGCGTAAGGTTCTCAAGATCGCGAAGGAGCCGATCTCGCTTGAAACGCCAATCGGCGATGAGGAAGACAGCCACCTCGGTGATTTCATCGAGGATAAAAATGCGGTCCTTCCAATTGATGCGGCGATCCAGGCGAACTTGCGAGAGACTACGACACGCGTGCTCGCATCCCTCACCCCGCGTGAAGAACGCGTTCTCCGTATGCGCTTCGGCATCGGCATGAACACCGACCACACACTCGAGGAAGTTGGCCAGCAGTTCTCGGTGACCCGCGAACGCATCCGTCAGATTGAGGCCAAGGCACTGCGCAAGCTGAAACACCCCAGCCGCAGCCGCAAACTGCGCAGCTTCCTTGATAATTAGGGCGCAAAACCACGCGGTCAGAAGCCAAGGGCGCTCCCTCGGGGCGCCCTTTTTTGTACGGACCAAGCGCTGCACGCTCACGCGATCCGTGCTAGCCTACCGCGATGAATATTCACACTGAGCCCTCCGCAGACGGCATTGTCCGCGTCACCACGGACGACGGCATTCCTCTCCCCCGTCATCGCTTCAGCGTGGACGATTGCTTTCGCATGGTCGAAACCGGCGTGCTGGCGTCAGACTATCGCTTCGAGCTTCTCGACGGGGAGATTGTGCCAATGAGCCCGAAGGGTGCTGCGCATTTGATCGTGCAAGTCGCGTTGCAAAATGCTTGGGGCCGGAGACGACCCGACGAGGTATTGATCGCGACAGAACCAACCGTGCGCGTTGGTTCCGATGCGTTTGTTGAGCCGGACCTTTTCATCTGGCCCGCAAGGAAGAGCATTGCTGATGTTGCCCTCAGCGATGCTGTGCTCATCGTGGAGATCGCAGCCACAAGCCTCACAATCGATCTCGGCCGCAAGGCGCAGATCTACGCGGCAGCCGGGGTTCCTGAATACTGGGTCATCGACGCAGACCGACTTGAGGTTCACATTCATCGAGAACCAACGGGCGATCGCTTCGCGTCTCTCATCACGGTCGCCGCTTCCGAAACACTGACACCCTCGACCGTGCCGGCGCTGGCAGTGTCACTCGCTGAGTTGGAGCTCCCAAGTGCAGATGAAAAAGAATGAACCTCGACGCCCTATCCCGTTTGCAGACGCCGAATACGACACGCGCCGCCGAGGGCTTGGACGAGCGTCGCTTCACAAAGGCCGAGCTTGAGGCGATGGCGGCGGCCGGCATCCTGTCGGACAACGAACGGATAGAACTCGTCGCGGGCGAGTTTGTGCTGATGTCACAAGATGTCCTTGAGACGCGTCGCGTGAGCTCCGAACCACAGTTCAATGTTAGCGACGACACGCACTACGTGTCGGACGTTCTTGTCCACGACGCCGAGATCAACACATCCACTCAAAGCGAGACTGTTACCGCCCGCCACGCCCCCGCGCTCAAGCTGCGCCTTGAAGATCTGGCGTTGCGATGGACGCCAGATGAAAAAGAAAGCTGGTCGTCTCCGCGCTGCAGGGAACAACCATGTCTCTCCTGAAAAAACTCTTCGGCGGCGGTTCTGACGGCGCAGTGCCGCAGGCGGCAGAACCGGTCGACTACGAAGGTTTTCGCATCATCCCGACACCGATGCCCGAGGGCAGCCAGTTTCGTCTCGCAGCGACAATCGAGCGCGAGGTCGCGGGCGAACTCACGCAGCACAAGCTCATTCGGGCGGACGTCTATGCCTCGCGGGACGAGTGCATCCAGTTCACCGTTCTCAAGGCACAACGCGTCATCGACGAACAGGGCGAGCGGCTCTTCGCAAAATGACCAATGTCGCAAACACTGTGCGAGCGATGCAGTCTGAAGACGTGCCCACCCTCGCGGTCCTCTTGAACGACATCATCCGCGCTGGCGGCACGACTGCCTATCAGGTCACGTATGATCCGGACGCTTTCGAGACCAAGTTTCTCCGTAACCCGGCGTTGATCGGATCGTTCACGGCAGAGGACACGAACGCCCACCCTGCCGGGTTCCAGTGTCTCTGGCGCCTGAGCGAGCCACCCGAGGGTGAGGGCCACGGGTCATGGGGCGACATCGCCACCTTCGCCCGCATTGCGCCAAAAGTCCCCGGCATCGGGCGCGCACTTTTCGCTGCAACACTTGCCGCCGCGCGGTCATACGGGCTTGTCGCGATCAATGCGACGATCCGCGCCGACAACACCGGCGGCTTGGCTTATTACGCGCGCATGGGGTTCAAAACCTACGCGACGGAACGCGATGTCCCGCTTGCCGATGGGACACCGGTCGATCGCATCTCGAAGCGCTTCAACCTAACCTGACGCGGCTCCTCAACCGCAGCGCCCACCAAACCTGCAGGGCCACTTGCCCGCACCAGCCACCCTCGGCATAACCCAACGCACGCTACCAACCGCCGTCGGAGCCGAAATCTCGTGTCCTCATCCCGCACCGTCCTGATTGATCGCCATCCCGGCCGCAGCGCCCAGACGCTCGGCATCGCCCGTGAGCTGGGCACGGATCCGACGCTTATCCATGCACCATCAATCGGCGTCGTCGGGACAAAGGGCGACAGCCAGTGCTACCTCGGAGTACAGGCCAAAGTGGAGGCAATCCACGCCGCACTCAAAGATCGCGTCGGCACCGGCGACGGGCAAATGCCGCTACGCCTTGTGCAGCCAGAATACACGGTCGCCACCTCGGACGGGATCCGCAACGGCACCCGCGAGATGCGCTATTCGCTGATCGGCCGCGAAATCACGCATGACGCGCTCTGCGAACACCTGAGTGCGACCGGCCTCGAAGGCACGATTGCGGTGGTCGCGTGCGACAAGCCACCGGTCGGCACGCTCGCCGCTGTCCTCGAACATGACCGCCCGGCGATCATCATGTCGGACGGGCCGATCCATCCCGGGCGCGATCCCGAAACCGGAGACGCACTCGACATCGTCAGCGCCTATCAGGTCGCCGGCCACACCGACGCCGCTCATCGCAGCCGGATCGCCGAGCATGCCTGCCCGGGCTATGGCAGTTGCGGCGGCATGTTCACGTACAACACCATGCAGACCTTCATCGGCGTCGTCGGGATGCAGCCCCTCCACATGGTGGCCCCGCCGTCCGACGATCCCCGCCGCCGCAACGAGTTTCCGGGCGAGCTTGCGGAATACCTCCGCGACCTCGTTGCCAACGGCACGACGCCGCGCGATATCGTCGGCCCGGACAGCTTGCGCAATGCTGTCATCGTCGCGATGGCGATTGGTGGTTCGACGAATGTTGTTCTCCACACTCCGGAGATTTCCCGGGCCGCGGGCTTCGCGCATTTCTGGAAGGACGTGATGACACCGGAGGAGTTTAATCACCTCTCGCAGCACGTTGTGCCGGTCATCACCGACGCGCGCCCGTATGGCCAGTATTCGATGGTCGACATCGACGACATCGGCGGCGTGCAAGTCATCGTTCGCGAGTTGTTGGATGCCGGGCTCCTGAACGGCGACGCGAAAACCTGCACTGGCGAAACCCTGGCCGGCCAGGTTGAACGTCTTGGCTCAAAGAAACCTGACGGCACCGTCGTCTATCCGGTCTCCGCACCGTTCAAGCCGACCGGTGGGCTACGTGTGCTGGGCGGCAATCTCTCGCCGGAGTTTAGCGCGATCCTGAAACTTGCCGGCGTCGAAGGCGGCCTCGAAGACAATATCTTCCGCGGCACGGCACGCGTTTTCGAGGGCGAACAAGGACTGCTCGATGCGCTCGACGGCGACCCCGACCAGTTCCAGAACCACGACATGATTATCGTCCGCTATGAAGGTCCTGCCGGCGCGCCCGGCATGCCGGAAATGCTGGATGCCACCTCACGGATTACAACGCTTTGCCGCGAGCGCGATATCGTCGTAGCGTTGATGACGGACGCGCGTTTTTCCGGTGGCTCGGTGGGTCTGGTCATTGGCCACGTTGGCCCGGAAGCCGCACTCGGCGGCCCGATCGCCTTCGTCGAAACCGGCGACGAGATTACCGCTGACCTCAACGCGAACGAGTTGAATTGCGCCGCGCTCGACGATCCGGCGACGCTCGAGGCACGACGTGCCGCCTGGCAGAACGCTGTCGACGCCAATGGCGGCATTCACCCGAATTGCGGCCACGCGGATACGCGCCTCCTCAATCGAATGCGCAATGATGCCGTCCCCGCCACCGTTGGCGGCGGCATGCATCCGGGTCGCACGCTCTGGGTCAGCGCGCCGCGCGCCGCCGCCCGCAACGGATTTGTTCCGGAGAACCGCCACCGCGAAGGCACCAAAAAGGCGTTTTGACGCGCGTCATCAAAATGCGGCAGGCGCTGGGGTATCGTTCGGGCGAGGTCAGACCCGGCCCCGCATTCTGAACAGGTAATGAGCCCACCGCGATGCCCCGATCACCGTTTTCCGCCCCTCACCATGGTCTCGACTTCGATGCGTTTGATGACGCCCGCTCACCCCGCCCTGCACCCGCAGACTTTGATGCGGTCGTCGATCGCGCGATCAGCCGCCGGGCTTTGTTGCAAGGTGGTGTCGCGCTTGGCGTGACAGCCTTTCTTGGCGCTTATGTCGGTCAGTCGGCATCGGCCGCGACGGATAACGCTGCGTCATTCGACGATGGATTTTCTTTTTCTCCGCTCTCCGCAAGCACGGCGGATGCTGTTCGAGTGCCATCGGGGTATCGCGCAGAACCTCTTGTAAAATGGGGTGATCCGATCCTGGCAGACGGCAGCGGTTTCGATCCCGCAACGCGCGGCACACCGGAAACGCAGGCCCGCGCCTTCGGGGACAACAACGACGGCATGGAGTTTTTTTCTCATAACGGACGGCATGTCCTGGCGGTGAATAATGAGTTCACAAACCTCAGCGTGATGTTTGGTGACAATGACGGTCAGCGCCCGCAAAGTGAGCAGGATCGCGAAAAGAGCATGGCGGCATGCGGGCTCTCGTTCGTTGAGGTGCAGGCCGGCACCGATGGCAGATGGCGACCTGCACCCCGGTCGGAGCTCAACCGTCGCGTCACGCCATCGACACCGATCGAAATTGCGGGCCCGGCGCGTGGACACCGATTGATGCGTACCCGCAGCGCACCAGCCGGCACGTCCTGCCACGGGACGTTTGCGAACTGCGGAACAGGGCGCACGCCATGGGGCACGTTCCTCACCTGCGAGGAAAACTTCAACGGATACTATTCCGCGTCCGACCCCGCGTGGTCGCCAGACAATCATAAAAAGCGCTACGGGATCCGCGATGAAGATTGGGGATACAGATGGGCGAAGATCGACCCGCGGTTCGACGTATCGAGGGACGCGAACGCATCCAATCACATGGGATGGGTCGTCGAGGTCGACCCGTTTCGCCCGGATCAGCCTCCGGTGAAGCGCACGGCACTCGGTCGTTTCAAGCATGAGAATGCCGAGCTTGTCATCGCACGTGATGGGCGTGTTGTTGTCTACATGGGGGACGACGAGCGCGGAGAGTATTTGTATCGCTTCGTCAGCCGTGGGCGCTGGGTCGAAGGCGGATCATCTGACGGCCTGCTTGATGAGGGCACCCTCTATGCCGCCAAGTTTGACGATGACGGCACGGGGCGCTGGCTGGCGTTGACGCCGCAGACCACCGGCCTCGCTGACGTCGCCGAAATCTGCATCCGCACCCGACAGGCGGCCTCTGCCATCCAGGCGACAACAATGGACCGCCCGGAGTGGGTGGCGGCACATCCGGATCGTGCCGAGGTCTTCTGTGCGCTCACGAACAACAAGAACCGCGGAGAAAAACCAAATGCCGGGGGCGACGCACAACCCGTCGACGGCGTCAATCCGCGCGCAAACAACCGCTACGGTCAGATCGTCCGTTGGCGCCCGGACGCAGATGATCACGCGAGTGAGACCTTCCGTTGGGATCTTTTCGTCCTCGCGGGCAATCCGGCTATACATGATGACGCGAACGCGGGCTCCGCAAGCGTGACAGAGGACAATATGTTCAACGCGCCGGACGGGCTGGCCGTCGACACCCGCGGCATTCTCTGGATTCAGACCGACGGGAAGACGACCAACACCGGGCGCTATGCTGGTATGGGCAACAATCAGATGCTCGCCGCTAATCCGGCGACGGGCGAGATCAAACGCTTTCTGACAGCCCCCGCCGGCGCAGAAGTGACCGGACTGACATGGTCACCAGATCGCCGGACGATGTTTGTCGGCATCCAGCACCCCGGAGAAAAGGCGCCGAGCACATGGCCCGACGGCGGCCTCCCTCGCTCAGCTGTCGTCGCGATCACGCGTGTCGATGGTGGCCGTGTCGGTTGAAGCAAGGTGACGTTTGGCACGGAGGTCACGGATGGAACTGAACGCAGACTTTTCGGAGCGGGTTGTCGTACACGCCGGGTCGCTTGATTGGGTCGCGTCCCCGATGGCCGGGGTTGATCGGCGGATGTTGGACCGGCTCGGCGATGAGGTGGCCCGCGCCACGACGATCGTCCGATACGCCCCCGGCAGCCAGTTCTCTCCCCATGTCCACACCGGCGGAGAGGAATTTCTCGTTCTCGATGGCGTTTTTCAGGACGAGCATGGCGACTTTCCAGCCGGAAGTTACATCCGCAACCCGCCTCAATCCTCGCATACGCCGGGCTCGGAGTTGGGATGCACGATTTTTGTAAAGCTCTGGCAATTCGATCTGGCAGACCGCACCGCGGTGCGCATGGACACGGCGGCCCATGGTGAATGGTCTGCAGATGCGGCGCGTCCCGGCGTTGACGTCATGTCGTTGCACGAGGATGTGCGAGAAACAGTACGGCTTGAGCGATGGGCGCCCGGTGCAGAGGTGTCGCTTGATAGTACCTTCGGGATGGAAATCCTCACGCTGGAAGGCGGCTTTGACGAATTGGGCGACAGCTTCACACATCAAAGCTGGCTGCGTCTGCCGAGTGGCACATCGTCAACGGCGTTGGCCGGAGACACCGGCGCACGCGTCTGGATCAAGTCTGGGCACCTCCGCGAAACTCCGCAACCACCGACCCAGATTTAGCGCTCGCAACATCAGTGGCGCATCAATTTCTGCAGTGCGCCGAACCCCGTTGCATCCTCCAGGAACCGGAAGTCGCCATCCTCGCGGATCGAGCGGATTGCGGCATGAAGCCCGGTCATTGCCGCCTGCATCAGGCGCGGCCCGGTTGAGACGCGCGCGACGCCGAGTGCCTTGAGTTCGGCAACCGAAAGCGTTGTTTCGTCAATCACGATGACATTGAGCGGCGCACTGATGTCCGCAACAAGTTGAGCGATCAACCCGGCGTCCTTCGGCCCGGGAACAAAAATGCTGTCTGCGCCCGCCGCGATCCATGCGGCCGCCCGTGCAATGGTATCGGAGTAGACGTCGTCTCCGCTCTTACCGAGCAGATACGCATCGACGCGCGCATTGATCCAGAGTGGAAAATCTCCCGCACCGTCGCGCGCCCCGCGGATGCGCGCTTGCATCTCGGCGATATCCCGCTGCGTACCGCCGTCGATGCTGTCCTCGATGTTGATGCCGACAGCACCGGCGTCGATCACCTCGGCAATGGTAGCCGCAATGGCCTGAGGATCGTCGCCGAACCCGCGCTCAATGTCGGCGCTGACTGGGACATCGACCGAGCCGGCGACCAGCCGAACACCGGCCAGCGCTTG
>JBCBXF010000051.1:0-16008 GCA_039816705.1 Pseudomonadota bacterium
GGAAGCAACCGTTGAACAACGCCAGGAATTGGTCGACCGGCTCGGCCTTGAAGATCCGATCCACGTCCAGTTTGCCCGCTTCGTCGGCAACGCCTTGCAGGGCGATTTTGGTGTCTCCTACCGCCAGGGCGTCCCTGTCGGCGGCTTGATCGCCGAACGTCTGCCCGCAACGCTCGAGCTCGCGATCGTCTCCGGCATCTTCGCCCTTCTGCTCGGGATCGTGCTCGGTATCTATACGGCCGTGCGACGACGGGGCTGGCTCGCCAGCACAATCATGACGCTGTCCCTGATTGGCGTGAGCCTGCCCACATTCCTCATCGGTGTCCTGCTCATCTGGGTCTTTTCCGTCGAGCTCGCATGGCTTCCATCCTTCGGGCGAGGCGAAACGGTGAATGTATTCGGCTGGCCGAGTTCGCTTTTCACAAAGTCCGGATTAGTCTCGATGATCCTCCCGGCAATCACCCTCGGCCTCTATCAGATGACCCTCATCATGCGGCTCGTGCGGGCCGAGATGCTGGAAGTGCTGCGCCAGGATTACATCCGCTTTGCACGCGCACGCGGTCTATCGGAGCGCGCGATCAACTTCGGCCACGCGCTCAAGAACACCATGATCCCCGTCATCACGATCACGGGCGTGCAGCTTGGTCAGATCATCGCGTTCGCCATCGTCACCGAGACTGTGTTTCAGTGGCCCGGTGTCGGGTTACTCTTCATCAACGCACTGCAGTTCGTCGATGTTCCGGTCATGGCTGCCTACCTGTTGCTGATCGGCGCACTCTTTGTCGTCATCAATCTTCTGGTGGATCTGCTGTACGTCGTGCTCGATCCACGTCTGCGCGTTTCGCGCGCAGACGGATAAGTGGGCAAGGGCCAGGCAACAGATATGCAGAAGCTTCGCACCATTCTCGACAGCGATCTGGCCTACAGCTTTTTCCGCACGCCGCTTGCCGTGATCGCCGGCGCGCTGACACTCACCCTCATTTTGCTCGCCGTGCTTGCCCAATGGGTCGCGCCGCACAATCCGTTCGATCCGGCAAGCCTCGATTTGATGAACGGGTTTTCTCGCCCCATGACGGCAAACGAGTTTACCGGCGAAACCTTCTGGCTCGGCGCCGACGACCAGGGCCGCGATGTATTCTCGACGATCCTCTACGGCCTGCGAATCTCTTTGTTTGTTGGTTTCGTCTCCGTGCTGCTCGCCGCAACGCTTGGGATCGTTCTCGGACTTGTCGCCGGATACGTCGGTGGTTGGGTTGACGCGACAATCATGCGGATTGCAGACGTTCAGCTGACATTTCCTCCCATTCTCGTCGCCATGCTCATCTTCGGCGTCGCCAAGGGGATCACACCACCAGAACATCGCGACCAGATGGCGATTTGGGTGCTGATCCTTGCCATAGGGCTGAGTGAGTGGGTGCAGTATGCGCGCACGGTTCGCGGCGCGACGATGGTTGAGCGCGAGAAGGAATACATCGCGGCCGCACACTTGGCCGGTCGCGCACCTGCCGCGATCATGTTCCGCCACGTCCTGCCAAACGTTATGAGCCCTGTGCTTGTGATCGCAACCATCGGCCTGGCGCTTGCGATCATCACCGAAGCAACGCTCTCTTTCCTTGGCGTCGGCGCCCCGCCAACAGAACCGAGCCTTGGCACGCTGATCCGCATTGGCATGGATTATCTTCTCTCCGGCGAGTGGTGGATCCTGTTCTTCCCCGCCATGACCCTCCTCGTCCTGTCACTGAGTGTTAATCTCCTCGGCGACTGGCTTCGCGACGCACTCAATCCGCGTCTCAAGTGAACAAGATGGACGCGCGAGCACAGAGCACGGATAAGGCTGAGAGGAGCCCTGCACTTTCCATCCGCAATTTGACCATCGAAATCCCGACACGCCGGGGGCTTCTGCGTCCGGTAGACGACGTAAGTCTCGATATCGCGCCTGGAGAGATTCTCGGCCTTGTCGGCGAGTCCGGTGCCGGAAAATCGATGACAGGTTCGGCCGTGATCGGTCTGCTCGAACGTCCTGGTCGAATTGCGGGCGGTGAAATCAGGTTGGGCACAACCGAGCTCACACGGCTCTCAGAAGCCGAGATGCGGCGGGTGCGCGGCAAACGGATCGGGATGATTTTCCAGGACCCGATGGCGAGCCTCAATCCGTTGAAGCGCATTGGCGATACCCTGATTGAAACGATCCAGCTTCATCTCGGCCTGACAGGTGAAGACGCCAGAGCCCGGGCCTTGAGCCTCTTGAACGACGTCGGGATTCCCGCGGCCGAAAGCCGGATGGACGGGTATCCGCATGAGTTCTCCGGCGGCATGCGGCAGCGCGTCGTCATCGCCCTCGCACTTGCCGGTGAGCCTGAATTGATTATCGCGGACGAACCGACCACCGCATTGGACGTCAGCGTTCAAGCGCAGATCATGGCGGAGCTGAAGCGGCTCTGCCGTGAGCGCGGGGTGGCCATCCTGCTCATCACACACGACATGGGTGTCATCGCCGAAACAGCCAACAGGATTGCCGTGCTCTATGCCGGACGCCTGTGTGAAGTCGGGCAAGTCCGCGACACATTCCAAGAGCCGTGGCACCCGTACACGCGCGGTCTGATGCAATCGACGCCCTCGACGATCGCAGGCGATCAACAGCTAAAACAGATACCTGGCGCAATGCCTGGGCTAACGGCGATCCCTAACGGATGTGCGTTTCATCCCCGCTGCGTGGAGCGCCTTGGCGAATGCGTGTCTGAGCGGCCAGATTTGCAATCCGTCACGCGGCGCACCAACAGCACTGACGGGCATCGCAATATCGCCTGCTGGCTGCACACGTCGACGCAAGATCAGCCATGACCCACTTCCATGAACTGACCGACACGCCAACGGCGCCCGAAACTGATCAAAGAGAGGAAATTGTTTCCGTCGCGCGACTGACGAAAGTGTTCGACGTGTCGAAGCCGTGGCTCAACCGGATGCTTGAAGGCGCCCCACGCCAACATCTTACGGCGGTAAAAGACGTCAGTTTCAGCGTGGCGACCCGCAGTGTCTACGCGCTCGTCGGCGAATCCGGCTCCGGCAAATCCACCATCGGTAAGATGTTGGTCGGGCTTTTGAAGCCGACATCAGGGACAGTCACCGTTGCTCCCGACACCCGCATGCAAATGATCTTTCAAAGTCCGTTCGCATCGATGAACCCGCGATGGCGCGTTCGCGACATTATCGCTGAACCTGGTCGCATCGCGCAGCCGAAGCGCAATCAAGTCACCCGGGTGAATGAGCTGTTGGAGATGGTTGGCCTGAGCGCCGAGGATGGAGAAAAATATCCCCACGAATTTTCCGGTGGCCAACGCCAGCGGATTGCCGTCGCCCGCGCGCTGTCACCAGACCCGTCTTTCATTGTCTGCGATGAACCAACGTCGGCCCTTGATGTCAGCGTGCAGGCGCAGGTTTTGAACCTGATGCGTGATCTCCAGCGCAATCTCGGTCTCGCCTACCTCTTTATCAGCCACGATCTCGCAGTTGTCCGCTATATGGCTGATCGCGTCGGCGTGCTCTATCTCGGCAGCTTGATCGAGGACGCAAGCAGGGATGAGCTCTTCAGCGATCCCAAGCATCCCTACACGCAGATGTTGCTCGAGGCCGCGCCAAGGACTGACAGCTTTGGCCGCGACGTCTCCCCTCCGATCGGAGAGATACCAAATCCGATCACGCCACCTTCTGGCTGCGCATTCCACCCACGCTGCCCCTACGCGACGGAGCAGTGCCGGATCCAAACACCCGAGATGCGCCGTATCGGAAACCGTCTTGTCGCTTGTCACGAGGCACAATAGTTGGCGATCTTTGTACAAACGCTCAGAGTTTCGCCATGCAGCACGTTGGTACTCCGTGCGCCTCAGGCGGAGCGAGAGGCACCGTCCGTGCGTGATTCATAAACAGTCGTCCCCGAGAACTGTTTGCCACGGGAGAAGCAGTGATGGCCTAGGCATCGAACGGGCTTCCCAATCCCGCCCGTGAAAAACCGACGGTGCGCACGCGCGCGATACAACGGCGCAACACGACCTGACAGGAAACCTTCAGCGCGAACTGATGGACGCCGGGGGCACCACGTTCTCGTGCATGCGCCCATCACGGATCTGATGCGTAGATGACGCATCACCATGCCGATCCTGCCAGAGGTCCAGCCAGTGCATAGTCGTCTCGTACCGGTGCGCACCTTCAAACTGGGTCCACGGCCAGTCACTACCCCAGATCAGCTGATCCGGTCCAAGCGCATCCATGAGAGAATGGAAGATTGGCGCACAACGTCGCGCCGCTATCATCGACGGCACGGCCCGAAAGACACGATAGGGTGCTGACGCCTTAACGAAGACGCGGCCAGCAGGTGCCGCGATGATCGCCTTGTGCCCTGGGCAGTCGAGCGGCTCCACTGCGTCCGGCAACCCGAAGTGATCAATGACGATCCGATCCGCATGTGCCAGCAACATCGGAAGCAGTGCTGCAATCCGTGGTCCCTCGCAATGAAGCTCAACGTGCCACCCAGCATCACGCACGCACAACAACGTGTCCTTCCATGGTGCGATATCGAAAGCCGTACTGTCCGACAGGCCGAAGAGGTTGAACCTCGCGCCAACAATACCGGCCTTACTTAACTCTTTAATCTCTGCACGACCGGCATGCTCGGTAAGTGTTGCCACGCCCCTTACGCATAGATGACGCTTCTGCTCCGCGACCGCCTGCAACGCAGCCAGCAGATATGAATTGTCCGTCCCAAGAAAACTCGGCTGCACGAGCAAGCCGCCATTCAGGCCATGGCGCGTGAGATGATCCACGAATTCAGATAACCCGGCATCCCGCGTCGGCGTATAGCGTCGCCCCGAGACCATAGGCAGACGCTGCTCAAAGACATGGGCATGCCCGTCGATACTCCCATCCGGCACACCCAAGAGATGGTTCGCACCACGCAACATCAACCAAGCGCCTCTTGACTTATCTAGTTCTATATAGAACCTAAGGAGTAATGTTCTGTTAGTGATCGACGTCACCCATGTCAATCGACGCACTCCAAGGAGACCAGCGACTGCCTCTGTACCAGCGCCTCGCTGATGTGCTGCGACAGGAGATCATTCGTGGCGAGCGGCGCCCTGGAGATCGTCTACCCTCGGAAAATGTGCTTGCCCGAGACTACGGAATTGCGCCCGGCACGACGCGCAAGGCCTTGGCCGAACTGGTCCATGACGGCATTCTTGAGCGCCTTCAGGGGCGCGGCACGTTTGTGCGTCGCCCCTCCTTTGACCGCTCGCTGTTCCGTTTTTTTCGCCTGCGCACCAAAGCCGGCAATGACATCATCCCGGACAGTCAGATCCGCTCGCGTTCCATCCGCCGGATGCCCAGCGAAGTCGCACAGAAGCTCCAGCAACCTGCTGGCTGTGACGGGATCCGGATGATCCGCATTCGGATGCTCGAAGACGTAGCCTTGCTCCACGAGGAAATCTGGCTGCCACTCGCCCCGTTCACCGCATTCCTTGAACTCGGAATCGATGAAGTCGGGCCGCTTCTTTATCCGATCTACGACACCCAGTGCGGTCAGATCGTTGCCCGCGCAGACGAGCTTTTGACCGTCGAACAAGCCAAAGGCCAGCCTGCACGACTGCTGCACATCGGGGCTGGAGCGCCGCTCGTTTGCATCGAACGACTGGCCTGCGGCCTCGATGGAATGCCGATCGAATGGCGTCGCTCACGCGGTGCTGCCGAGCATTTTCAGTATCAAATAGAGATCCGCTAAGGATCCTTGTTTTAGCACGGAGGAAAATCCATGACCTACTTTCGCAAGCAAAGCCGACACCAGCGCTTCACGAAGCTCGCAACGGCCATCGCAGTCACAGGCGCTTTCGGCCTCACGTCGCTCACCGCGATCGCCGCCCCGCGGGAAGTGCGTATCGCAAGCCACGTCTCCCAATTCTCGCCACTTCACATGCAGTCGCAGCTTTTCGCCGCCGAGATCGAAAAACGCCTTCCGGGACAGTTCGTTTTCAAACTGTTTCCGGGCGGCCAGCTCGGCAAGGAGAAAGCCCTGATGGCCAATGTGCAGGCCGGGTCGATCGAGATGATCAACATCGCATCCGGCGTCATGAAGCTCGACAAGAAACTCGGCGTATTTGATCTCCCCTGGCTGTTTTCCGACAGGGATCATGTCCAGCGCGCCATGAAAGGCGGGCTTGAAGATGCAATCCGCAAACGCATAGAAGACGTCGGAGGCGTAAAGGTCGTCGGTGTCTACGAGAACGGTTTCCGCCACGTCATCAATTCACAGAAGGTCGTCAAAACGCCTGCCGACCTCGATGGCCTGAAAATCCGGATCTCCGGCGGCAAATTCCGTCAGGGCGTGTTCCGCAAGATGGGTGCGACACCTCAGAAAGTCTCATGGGGCGAGACGTTTACAGCGCTACAGAGCGGTGTCGTCGATGGGGCGGAAGCGGCGACCTATGGCTTTTATGAGCAGAAACACTTTGAAGCCGCCAAACACCTCGCACTCACGGGCCATGTCTACACGCCTTCATTCCTGCTTGCCTCGAACACGTTTTTCAACGGCCTGAACGACGAACAGAAAAAAGTCTTCACCGAAGTTGGCGCCGCAATCACTGCGGAGGCATATAAGAAGTCTGCTGATCTCGAGAAAAAGTATTTCGAGGAAATGAAGAGCAAGATGGAGATCAACACGGTCGACCTCGCCGCATTTCAGAAAGCCACAGCATCGTCTTATGACGACTACGTTGCGAGCCAGGGTGACGATTATCTGAAGCTCGTGCGCGCAGCTGCTAAGTAGGTATGCTTCGCTCACTTGATCGCATTGTCGAAGGAGTCGCGGTGCTTGCATTCGCGGCTTCTTCGATTCTGATCTGTATCAATGTCGTCAACCGTTACGCCGTCCTCGGAGGCTTGCGCAGACTCGCAAAATCGTTCGAGTGGCTACAGCCGTTTTACATCTCAATCCGCAATACACTCGGCGATATCAGCGTGATGGCAGACGAAGTGCCGGGCTACCTTTTGGTCTGGGTTTCGTTCCTTGGTGCCTATCTGGCGCTACGCCACGGCGGCCATATCAGCTTCGATCTGATCGTCGACAGCTTGCGCCCCAAATTGCGCCGCGCCGTCAAGTTGATAAATCTCGCACTGATCAGCGCGTTCCTCGGTGTCCTCGCTTTTCAATCCGTCCGCATGATCCGCACGTCGGGCCGCACCGAGATTGAAACCGCCGAAATCGCACAAGGCTGGTTCATGCTGATCCTGCCTCTCGCCGCCGGCCTGCTGTTCGTCGCGCTCATACGCGCGCAGTTCAAATCCCGCGACACATCAACGGAGACGTGAGCCATGGCGTGGGGCGTCGTTGCACTTCTGTTCGCAATGATTGGGCTCGGCATGCCCATCGGTTTTGCGCTGATGATCTCCGCGGCCATCGCCATGGCACTCACGGGTCTCGATCTGATCTTTGTGCCCATCCAGCTTTTCAGCGGCACCAACAAGGTGATTCTCCTCGCGATCCCGCTGTTCATCTTTATGGGCGAACTCATGGGCGCCACATCTATCGCCGACCGGATCATCGGCCTAGCCCGCGCGCTTGTCGGCTGGATGCGTGGGGGCCTGGCCCACGTGAACGTCGTCACTTCAATGTTCATGGCAGAAATGTCGGGCTCGGCCGTTGCTGACGCCGCCGTAATGAGCAAGATATTCGTCCCTTCGATGGAAAAGCAGGGCTATCCAAGATCGTTTGCAGCAGCAGTAACCGCCACCAGCGCAACGCTTGGCATTATTATTCCTCCGTCGATCCCCATGGTGCTCTACGGCGTCACGACCAACACATCGATCAAGGATCTTTTCCTTGCAGGGATCGGCCCGGGCCTGCTGCTTGCAGGCGCGTTCATGCTCACAAATCTCGTGTTCGCGACAAAGGAGAACCATCCCGTCGACGAGCGGTTCGAATTCAAGCGCCTGACCGATGCCTTCCGCGGCGCGATTGTTCCGCTGCTCATTCCTGTAATCGTTGTCGGCGGACTGATCGGCGGCCTTGTCACGCCGACGGAAGGTGCAGCCGTCGGTGTTCTTGCCGCGTTGTTTTTCGGTTGGATCATGCAGCGCGATCTCAACGCGAAGAAGGTTTACACGCTTGCCGCCACGACCGTGCGTCAGACCTCGGTCGTCATGATGATCATTGCAGGCTCCGCCGTCCTTGGGCAATTCCTTGCGAACGAACAGATTCCGCAACAGATCGCCAACGGCCTCGGCGATATCACGGACAACTTTATTCTCCGCATTCTGCTGATCAACGTCTTCCTGCTATTCCTCGGCATGTTCCTTCATGCGTCAGCTGCGATTATCGTGGTGGTGCCCATGCTGCTGCCGTTGTCCCGCGAGATGGGCATCGATCCGGTCCACTTCGGTGTTATGGTCTGCCTAAATCTCGGGATCGGCCAGCAGACCCCGCCCGTCGCCTCGGTGCTCCTGACCGTCTGCTCCGCGACAGGTCTTCGCATTGAGCAGGTGATGGGCTATTGCAAATGGTTCATCCTTGCGATGTTCATCACGCTCATGATCGTCTCGTTTGCCCCTGTGACGGCACTCTGGTTCCGCTAGCTGCGGCCACGCAAGATACAATGCAGATCGAGCAATGACGGATCAGATTGCAAGGCGACCCCATGGCTGATCAACTTACGTTCCACGAAGCCTTTCCGGAGACATGGTTCGAGCAGCAGTATAATCTTCGCGCGCACGATCCCGATTATCAGGACAGGATCCTCGCGAACTGGACGAGCCGCAGTCATGATGCGCGCGCGCGCCTGCGTGGTACACCGAGCATCCGCTACGGCAAGGGCGAACGACAGACACTGGATTTCTTCCCCTGCACGTCGCCAGATGCACCGACACTTATTTATTTCCACGGCGGTTATTGGCAGCGCGGAGATAAATCCATCTACAGCTTCCTTGCAGAACCATTCGTCGAAGGCGGATCGCATGTCGTGATCGCCGGATATGACCTCTGCCCAAGCGTCACCGTCACTGAGATTACCCGCCAAGCCCGTGACGCGATCGCATTCGTCTGGCGCAACGCCGCTGAACTCGGCGTGGATCGCCATCGGATCAGCGTCATCGGTCACTCCGCAGGCGGCCACATCGCACAGATGATGATGGGCACGGACTGGATCGCCTATGATCCGCACCTTCCGGCAGATTTTCTCACGTGCGGCATCCCGATTTCCCCGCTGAGCTATCTCGAGCCCGTGCGCCGCACAACGAGTTTGAACGCCGCGATCCGCATGACGCCGCAGGAAGCGGAAGAGCAAAGTCCGATGATCGCCAACCCACCAAACACAGCCGCGCCGCAACTGGTCGCCGTCGGCGGCGAGGAAACAAGCGAATTTTTGCGTCAGGCCAGACTGTATGTTGACGCGTTCACCGACGGCACGCGAACCATCGCGTTGCACATCGTCCCTGACGTCGACCATCTCGGAATCATCAACAGACTCGCCGATCAAGACAGCACGTTTCATCACCGTGTCAGGGCAATGATTTTTGCGCCGCTCGAAGCCAGTCATCAAAGCCTCTGACACGTATCAATGCCACGGCCCCATGTCCCCAACCGCAACGCTTCAGACACCACGGCTCCGTCCAATCGGTGACGTCAGTCTGCTCATCGAGTTCGGGGAAAGCGTCGATGTTGCCGTCAATGCACGCGCTGCCGCCTTCGAACGCCAAATTCGCAGCGCTAACATCACCGGCCTTCTCGAAACCGCGACGACCATCAAATCCGTAACAGTGCGCTACGACCCGATCACGTTGCCTCTTGAGAAGCTGACATATGAGCTGGAACAGTTACTCGCATCAGCCTCATCGATCCGTGAACACGACACGTTGTCGGCCGTACAAAACGGACGGCTCTGGGAGATACCGGTCTGCTATGACATCGCCTGCGCACCTGATTTGTCGCAGATGTCGCGCGCTCTCAAACTCCCGGCCGACAAAGTCGCCCGTTTGCATTGCGCCAACCCGCAGCAGGTCTTCATGATCGGCTTCGCACCGGGTTTTCTTTACGCCGGGCTTCTACCCGAGGCCCTGCATCTGCCTCGACGGGACAAAATATCTCCAGCCATTCCACCTGGCGCCGTGATCTGTGCCGTTGGGCAAACCTGCATTGCTGCAACCGAGATGCCGACCGGTTGGTATGAGATTGGCCGCAGCCCGTTGCGGAATTTCAGTCCCGAGCAGGACCCTGCGGTAACGATCATTGCAGGAGACCAACTTCAGTTCACACCTATTAGCCGTGATGAACTGGACACGCTGGACGCCGCCCGTGACGAAGGTCGATGGCGGCCTGAGCAGGTGCTTCCGTGACCCGAACAACTTGCACCACACCCACCCTGCATGTGAAGACGATCGGCTCCTACGCAACGATCCAGGATCTCGGTCGCCCCGGACACCTGGCCGAGGGCATCACGGCCGGAGGTGTTACCGATCGCTTGGCGTTTCACGAGGGACGCGCGCTACTCGACGGCGCCATAGCGGAGCCACTCGCCTGCATGGAGATTTACGGCATGGGGGGGCGATTCACGGTGGACGGTTCCACCGTCCGTGCGTGTCTCACCGGCGCAGCGATTCCCACCTCACTTGACGGCAAAACGGTCCCTCATCGGACAACCTTCGCAATACATCCCGGCCAAACACTGGAACTCGGTTTCATCGCAGGCGGAAACATCGCTTATCTCAGTGTCGGCGGCGGGTTTGACGTGCCACATGTCTTTGGCGCGCGGGCGACGCACGTGCGCGCCGGCATCGGTGGTCATCATGGACGAACACTCCGGACGGGCGACACCCTCCTCATCGGACCGGACCGCGGCGATGACGTTGGCCTCACGCTGCCAGAAGGGCCGGTGCTGGCCGACGCTGCGATACGCCTGCTACCAAGCACCCACACCGATCTGTTCACCGACGAAACGATCGCGCGCTTCCTTGCAACCCCCTTCACCGTCACGCACGAGATGGACCGGATGGGCACGCGCCTTGCGTTCGACGGCGAGCCGTTCGACGTAGCAACAAATTCCTCCATCGTCTCCGAGAGCATCGTACTGGGCGATATCCAGATTATCGGGACCGGGCAGCCGACAGTGCTCCTTGCTGATCGTCAGCCGACAGGTGGATATCCACGCATCGCCTGTGTGATCTCCGCAGATATCGACCGCTTCGCGCAGTTGCCGCCTGGGACACTGGTAAACTTCGCAATGGTCGATCACGCCACCAGCGTCGCTGCACTCGAAGCCCGGCAATCGTGGATCGCTTCGCTCCCCGGACGGCGCATGCGTCGGGTCCGCAACCTAGCCGACGTCGACAATCTGCTCGAAATCAATCTTGTAAGCGGTGCGATTGCCAGTGCAGACGACCTGCCATGGGAGAGAAAAGTCTGAGATGACGACCATCGACCTCAACGCCGATCTCGGCGAAAGCTTTGGCCCATGGAAGATGGGTGACGACGAAGCGATGCTCGAAATTGTCAGTAGCGCGAACATCGCATGTGGCTTCCACGCCAGCGACCCAGCGGAGATGACGCGCGTCGTACGCCTCGCGAAAGCGGCCGGCGTCGGCATCGGCGCCCACCCCGGCTTTCAGGACCTGCAAGGCTTCGGCAGACGACGCATCTTCGGAATGAGCAATTCGGAAATCGAAGCCCTCGTGATCTACCAGATCGGCGCTCTCCAGGCGATTGCTGCAAGCGAGGGCGCAACACTTCAACACGTCAAGGCGCATGGAGCATTGAACAATATGGCATGCGGGTCGCCGAAGATTGCGCACGCCTGCATCAACGCTGCCCGCCGGTGCGCTCCCGATCTGATCAATCTTGTCCTGCCGAACACCGCCCTGGAAAACGCCGCAACAGAAATAGGCGTATCAATGGCCCGTGAGGTCTTCGCGGACCGCGCCTACAACGATGATGGCTCGCTTGTCGCACGCGGCACAGAAGGCGCCATGATCCACGATCCAGACGCAGCCGCGGCCAATGTCCTCGCCATGATCGAGCAACAAGCAATCACCTCAATAAACGGAGTAAAAATACCCGTGGCGATCGACACGGTCTGTGTGCACGGCGATGCGCCAACCGCAGTCGCCATGGCGCGGCATCTCAGGCGCAAACTCGAAGATGCCGGGGTCACGATCACCAAATTGAGTGCTTGAACGCCCACCTCGGCGATCATGACTGGACGAACACCCCTACCCTCCGCCACATTCAAAAGCTGGCGGCACAAAGCACTCTGAGAGCGAAAGGCCAACGGGGGAGCACTCCATGACAGACCAGGTTCGCGGCGGCATGCTGCTCGCCCGCGCGCTCCAGGCCAAAGGCGTGGATCATGTCTTCACGCTCGCCGGCGGATTTTGCAACCCGGCACTCGAAGGCTTCATGAAGTGCCAGATGCCGGTCATCAATTGCCCGCACGAACAAATCGCCGGGCACCTGGCGGACGGTTTCACACGTATCAATCGAACGCCGACCGTGTGTCTGGTTGGGCCGGAAGGTTTCGCCAACGCGGTCCCGGCCATGCTCGAGGCGATGGGTGAGCGCAGCCCGGTCATTTTCGTCACCGGCTCGTCAACGCTCAAACGTCAGGGTGCCGGCGGTTTCAAGGAAATTGATGACGTGGCCATCGCCGCACCGCTCGTCAAATATTCCGCACAGATCACATCCGGCGATCGCATCGGCGAGTTCGTCGACCGGGCGTGGACCGCCGCCACCACGGGATATCCCGGCCCGGTGCACATCAGCCTGCCCGTCGACATCATGTTTTCATCCTACGACGCGGATGTCGCGCACAACGAAAGACCGTTTCGCACGCAGGCACACCGCAAACTCCGGGCCTGGCCGGATCCGACGTCGCTCGCGCATGTTGTCGAGCTGCTTCAGCGCGCCAAACGCCCGCTCATCATCGCTGGTCACGGAGTTTGGTGGGCGCGGGCAGAACGCAACCTTGCCGCGTGCGCCAGCGCTTTGAGAGTGCCGGTGTTTAATGTCCCTTATCACACCAAGGTGCTTGGCCAAAACGACGAGACCTACATGGGCCTTGCCGATATCCATCAATATCATCCCTCAGGCAAGGCGCTCGTCGAAAGTGATCTGATCCTCATGGTCGGCGGACGCCTCGACAACCAGATGAACTTTGGCAACCCGCCACTCATTCCACGAACCGCAACACTCGTGTGCGTCAATGGCTCACACGAGGAGCTTGAGTACAACCGCGCGGCAGATGCGGTGCTTCTGAGCGATCCTGCCGCATTCCTGGATGCCCTCGCACAATCCGACCGCCGTTTTGAAACCTGGTTTGAGCACAACCGCGCGCAGCGCCAAACCTGGGTGACCGAGTGGGAAGCTCACATCGCGAACGAAACAGCGAACGATGAGGGGAGTAAAATGCACCCTCTTCAGCTCGCGCTGGATGTCAACGCCACTCTAAACGCCACTGACTGGCTCGTCTTTGACGGCGGCAACACGCACTTCTGGTCAGAAATCGCCTTGAATATGGCCGGATGGCGCGGGCAGCAGCTGTCAGGCGTCCTGCATCCCGGCAATTACAGTCTGCTCGGTGTCGGCGTGTCGTTTGCGATCGCAGCCAAGGCAACGCACCCGGACAGCGATGTCATTCTAATCTCCGGCGACGGCGCATTTCTCTCCGGTGGCTTGTCCATCGAAGCCGCATTTCAGGAGCGCCATCCGATCACGGTCGTCATCGATAACAACGGGGGCCTCGACTGCATCAGCCAGCAGCAGGAACGCCTTTTCGCGTCCGGCAAACACTTCGCAACCGACTTTCGCGACATCCCATTTCACACGATGTTCGAAGGCCTCGGCGGCCATGGCGAACTTGTTGAGACACGTGCCGACCTCGCACCCGCTCTCGCGCGGGCGAAAGCCTCCGGCAAGACCGCATGCGTCAACGTGAAGTGCCGCGGGGTCATCAGTCCGATCGTGGCCGCCACATCCGACAAACGCGACAAGGCCTCGATCGAGTAGCGCAGCGCGGATAGGGAACAGATCAATGGCGACAATCACATCGCACACGCTGAACGGCGTTGATGGCTCGCACGCAGGGGGCATTCCCGTCAGGCTGAGGTGCCTGGACACCGAGAGAGAGATTTTTTCAACGCAGATGGACGCTGGCGGCCGCCTGTCACAGGTGCTGCCACCCGAAGAGGTTCAAAGCGGGCAGCGCTTAGAACTGGTGTTTGAACTTGCCAATTACTGGCGCGCGCAGGGTCACAGCTCGTCTCGCACCGTCACGGAGATTGTTCTTCGTTTCACGATAGAAGACACGTCGGGAGACTATCACATGCCCCTCATTATCTCTCCCTACAGCTATTCGTCATGGCGATCGAGTTAAACCCATGTCGCCCTCAAGTCTCCAGATGTCTCGCCGTATTCGCCGCACGCCCTACACCCGGCGTGTCGAACAATGCGGCGTACGCGGCTACAGCGTCGTCAACCATATGATTTTGCCGAAAGCATTCGGGCCGGATGTCGAAGACGACTACTGGCACCTGCGTGAAAACGTGCAGGTCTGGGATGTCTCGACACAGCGACAGGTTGCACTGCAGGGCCCGAACGCTGCCGACCTGGTACAGTGGATGACCCCGCGTGATCTCACCGATATGCAAGTCGGCCAATGCCGCTATGCCCCATTGGTCGATGAACACGGATGCCTGATCAACGACCCCGTGCTGCTGAAACTGTCTCCGCAGCACTTCTGGCTTTCGATTGCGGATTCCGATGTTTTGCTTTGGGCGAAAGGCCTGGCGCGCGGGGCAAACCTCGATGTGTGTGTGACGGAACCTGACGTCTCGCCCCTTGCCGTCCAGGGTCCAAAGGCCGAGGAAGTCGTTGCAGGCGTGTTTGGCGATGCGGTCAGAGCGTTGAAATTCTTCCAGTTCGGCTGGTTCCCGTTCGCGGGCACCCAGCAGTTGGTCGCGCGCTCGGGGTATTCGAGACAAGGCGGTTTTGAAATCTACCTGCACGGCGCGGAGTATGGCGAGCCACTCTGGGATGCCATCTGGGACGCCGGCGTCGCGCACAACATTCGCGCTGGATGTCCAAACCTCATCGAACGCATTGAAGGCGGATTATTATCCTACGGGAACGAGTTCACCCGTGATGACAACCCAATCGAGTGCGGGCTTTCGGCGTTTTGTGATCTTGATGCCGACATCGAAACCTTGGGAGGCCCAGCGCTGCGAGCGATCGTGGATCGCGGCGTGGAACGGAATATGCGTGGCATCCAGGTCGCCGCGCCTCGACAGCATTCTGCCGTCACCCAGCCCTGGCCGGTCTACAGCGATGATGAGCAGATTGGCATAATAACATCCGGCATCTGGTCACCTCGCCTCAAGACCCATGTCGGACTTTCTATTCTCCCCCGCGCGTACTGGGAGCCCGGTCAATCGGTCGTGGTAATGACGCCGGACGGATCACAGCATGACGGTATCGTCTCCGCACTGCCCTTCCCGTGACACGTCACAGACAAGCCTCGAACAACGCGCGCGTGTTCTCGGGCGTCATGGCGACAGGATTTCCGCCAACACTCGGATCTTCGAGCGCCATCGTTGTAAGCCGGTCGAGATCGGGATCCACGACACCGAGTTCGGTGAGCGTCGACGGGATTGAAAGCGACGCATTAAGCGCGCCGATGGCATCATAGAGGCCATCAAATCCACCGGAAATTCCTAGATAGTCCGCCGCTCGCGAAAGGCGCGCCTCGACGGCTTCACGATTGAAGCGCAGCACCGGCTGCATGACGACAGCATTCGTCGTCCCATGGTGCGTATGATGCACGGCGCCGATCGGATGAGAGAGCGCATGGATCGCACCAAGCCCTTTCTGGAACGCCACAGCACCCATCGCCGCCGCACTCATCATTTGCGCCCGCGCACTCATGTCATCAGGCGTGCGATACGCCGTCAACAGATTGTGCATCACCAGCCGCATGCCCTCGAGCG
>JBCBXF010000052.1:0-15966 GCA_039816705.1 Pseudomonadota bacterium
GGCAGACGCTCTTATCCGCGCGCTCGAAGACGGTACAGATCCGAAAGAGGTTCGCGTTGTGCGCGCGCCTTGTATGGGGCGCTGTCAGTCCGCGCCGGTCTGCGAGGTGGGACATCTGCACGTGGACGACGCGACGCCGGAGAATGTCATTGCAGCGGTGGAGAGCGGCGAGCGCCATGCGGTGATCCCCGATTATGTTCCGCTTGCCGACGCGGAAGCGGACGGGGCCTATGCGCTGTTGCGCTCCTGTCGTGCAGGTGAGCGTTCTGCGGAAGAGCTGATCGATATCCTGTCCGACGCCGGGCTTCGCGGGCTCGGCGGTGCTGGATTTCCTGCGGGGAAAAAATGGTCGTTCGTGCGCGGATATGATGCGCCACGCCTGATGACGGTCAACGGCGACGAAGGCGAGCCGGGCACGTTCAAGGATCGGCATTGGCTGGAACGCGATCCGCACCGTTTTCTCGAAGGAGCGTTGATTGCCGCATGGGCCGTCGATGCCGAGCGTTGTTACATTTACATGCGGGATGAATATCCCGCCGTGCTGCACATCCTCGCGGAGGAAATTGCGGCGCTCGAAGCGGCTGGTCTCGCCGAGCCGGGTTTCCTCGAAGTGCGCCGTGGCGCAGGGGCCTACATCTGCGGTGAAGAAAGCGCGATGATCGAGAGCATCGAGGGTAAGCGCGGGCTGCCGCGACATCGCCCGCCGTACATCGCCGAGGTCGGCCTGTTCGGTCGCCCAACGCTCAATCATAATGTCGAAACGCTATTCTGGATCCGCGACATTGTCGAAAAGGGCCCTGCGTGGTTCGCCGATCAGGGTGTCAATGGCTCGAAGGGACTGCGCTCTTACTCGGTCTCCGGGCGGGTGAAGAACCCGGGCGTCGTGCTCGCACCTGCGGGCTCAACCGTGAATGATCTCATTGCGCGGTGCGGCGGCATGGCCGACGGGCACACATTTTTCTCTTATCTCCCGGGCGGGGCGTCCGGTGGCATCCTGCCGGCCTCGAAAGGTGATGTGCCCCTCGATTTCGGCGGAGAGCTTGCGGAGCTTGGCTGCTTCGTCGGCTCGCATGCGGTCGTCGTCATGTCCGAAGTAGACGACGTGAAAGCCGCGGCGCGCAATCTGCTGCGTTTCTTCGAGGATGAGAGCTGCGGGCAGTGCACACCTTGCCGCGCGGGCTGTGAAAAGGCTGTCAAACTGATGGGTGCTGAGACATGGGATGACGCCCTGCTGGAGGAACTGTGCCAGACGATGGCGGATGCCAGCATCTGCGGGCTTGGCCAGGCTGCGCCGAACCCAATCCGCAGCGTGATCCGGTTCTTCGGTGACGACGCTGTTGCGAACGGCACGGCGACCTGAGGATGTTCGAAGCCTTCGGCATAACCCTCCTTGGCGTGATGGCGGCCCAGGCGGCCCCGGGTCCGAACCTCGTTGCAGTGGCGAGTGTCGGGCTCGCTCAGGGCCGCGTCGGCGCGCTTGGCGTGGTGACAGGCGTCGCGACGGGCATGCTGGTCTGGGCCACGGGCGTTGCGCTCGGCCTCGGTGCCGTGCTGGAGGCGTATCCGCTGTCCCTCGTCGCAATGAAGCTTGTCGGGGGAGGATATCTGCTCTGGCTTGGCGTTCGTGCGATACGCGCTGCTTGGCGGAGCGAAGCTGTGACCATCCGAGCGGCCGACCAACATCTGAGTCTGTTTCAGGCTTGGCGGCGCGGCCTGATCGTGATCCTCACGAACCCGAAGGCCGCACTGATGTGGGCCGCTGTTGCAGCGTATCTTTTCGGCGCCGGGCTCTCAGCGATTGAAGTCGCGTTGTTCGGCCCGGTGGCAATGGTGAGTGCGCTCTTGATCTACGGCACGTACGGGCTGCTGTTTTCCTCCGGTTTTGCGATGCGCGGCTATCGCCGTTTTTCGCGGGCTGTCGAAGCCATGTTTGGGGCTGTCTTTACCGGGCTCGGTGCGACGTTGATGCTGGACGGCGTACGGTGGTTCCGGTCATGACCTTGAATGTCCGCGCTCTACTTCCGTTTGTGACCGGTTGCGTCGCCATGCTCGGCGTGATTGTCCTCGGGTTTCTGGTCATTGGCGGGGCGCACCACAGCGACACGCGCATCGGTGCGCAACATGCCGGGCACCGGGGCAGCTATTCCGGGGAACAGCATCGCGAGATCTCGAGCTTATCATCCACAGATGTGGCGGCGCTCCGCGATGGTCTGGGCTGGGGGTTCGCCAAGGCGGCTGAGCTTAATGGCTATCCAGGCCCGCGCCATGTGCTGGACCTTGATGAAGCACTTTCACTGAGCGACGCGCAACGGGCGAAAATTCAGAAACTCTTTTTTGAGATGCAGGCGGCCGCGCGCGCGCATGGCACGATGTTCTTGGACGCGGAGCGTGCGCTCACCGCCGCATTTCGAAACAAAACGATCGCAGCACAGTCGCTTGAAACCCTGACACGCACGGCGGGTCAGGCACGCGCGAATTTGCGTGCGATCCATCTCAAGGCGCATCTGCAAACCGTCGCCGTGCTGAGCGACGCGCAGATCGCAATCTACAATCGGCAACGCGGCTATACGCAAGCGTCGCTGCCCACTCATTCATCGCAATGATCCATTTCGGAGCCCACGCATGAGCGATCAGAAATCAATTACGTTCTCACTCGATGGCAAAGACGTGACGGCTGCGCCGGGCGAAACCATCTGGCAGGTGGCAAAGCGCGAGGGCACGACGATCCCGCATCTGTGCTGGCTCGACAAACCGGGCTATCGCGCGGATGGAAATTGCCGCGCGTGTATGGTTGAGATCGACGGAGAGCGGACGCTCGCGGCTTCGTGTATCCGCGCACCGAGCGACGGCATGGTGGTGAAAAGCCAGTCTCACCGCGCGAAGTCGGCGCAGAAGATGGTCGTCGAGCTGCTTGTGGCCGATCAGCCGCCGCAGGATCAAGCGCATGACCAGCTTTCGAGCTTCTGGAAATGGGCGGACGTGCAGGAAGTGCATGAGAGCCGCTTTCCCGCGCGAGAGACCCACCAGACGGACGCGTCACATCCGGCAATGGCGGTGAATCTCGATGCCTGCATCAACTGCAATCTGTGCGTGCGCGCCTGCCGTGAAGTGCAGGTGAACGATGTGATCGGGATGGCCTATCGCGGGCATGAGGCGAAGGTCGTGTTCGACTTTGACGACCCGATGGGCGCGTCGACCTGTGTGGCGTGCGGCGAATGTGTGCAGGCCTGCCCGACCGGTGCGTTGATGCCAAAGTCGATCGTGGATGAAAAAACTCAGATCGGATCGCGTGCGGCCGACGAGGAAGTCCAATCCGTTTGCCCGTACTGCGGGGTCGGATGCCAAATCACGTATAAGATGCGTGATGGCAAGATTGCCTATGTCGAGGGGGCGGCCGGACCGTCGAACGAGAACCGGCTTTGCGTGAAAGGACGCTTCGGGTTTGACTACATCGATAATCCGCAACGCCTGACGACACCGCTGATCCGAAAGGACGGGGCTGCCAAAGGGCTGAATATTGATCCCGCAAACCCACTGACACACTTCCGCGAGGCAACGTGGGATGAGGCGTTGGATGTCGCGGCGCAAGGGTTGAAAAAACTTCGCAACGATCGTGGGGACCGGGTTGCGGGTTTTGGCTCTGCGAAGTGCTCGAACGAGGAAGCCTACCTCTTCCAAAAACTCATCAGGACTGGGTTCGGCCACAACAATGTCGATCACTGCACGCGGCTGTGTCACGCATCGTCGGTGGCGGCGCTGATGGAAGGTATCGGCTCAGGCGCGGTGACTGCGGCGTTCAATGAGTGTCTGAAATCTGATGTCATCATCGTGATCGGCGCGAACCCGACATCGAACCATCCGGTGGCTGCGACCTATTTCAAGCAAGCCGCGAAGAATGGCGCGAAACTTGTGATCATGGACCCGCGCGCGCAGTCGCTCAAAGATCATGCGACGCATCTCCTGCAGTTCAAGCCCGGCGCTGATGTCTCAATGCTCAATGCGATCATGCACGTGATCGTCGAAGAGGAGCTTTATGACGTCCAGTATGTCCAGGCGAATACGGAAGGGTTCGATAAGCTCAAAGCGCATCTGGCTGATTTTTCTCCCGAGAAGATGGCGGACATCTGTGGCGTACCCGCTGAGCAACTGCGCGAGGTTGCACGACTTTATGGCAATGCGTCGAATGCGATCATCTTCTGGGGCATGGGTGTGTCACAGCATACGCACGGCACCGATAATGCGCGCTGCCTGATCTCTCTGGCGCTGATGTGTGGCCAGTCAGGACGGGCGGGCACCGGATTGCATCCGCTGCGCGGACAAAACAACGTGCAGGGGGCGTCCGACGCCGGGCTGATCCCGATGGTGTTCCCCGACTACATGAAAGTCGGGAACGATGAGGCGCGGGCACTGTGGTCCGGGATCTGGGAGAGTGAGTTGAACCCGAATCCGGGTCTGACCGTGGTCGAGATCATCGATGCGATCGACCGTGGCGATATTCGCGGCATGTATGTGATGGGTGAGAACCCTGCGATGTCCGATCCAGATGCCAACCATGCGCGCCATGCGCTGGCGGAACTCGAGCATTTGGTCGTGCAGGATATTTTCCTCACCGAGACGGCGATGTTTGCCGATGTCGTTCTGCCGGCTTCGGCGTGGCCGGAGAAAAATGGTTCCGTCTCGAACACCAATCGCCAGGTGCAGCTTGGCCGAAAGGCCGTCGAAGCCCCGGGTGAGGCCAAGGAAGACTGGTGGATCACGACGGAGTTGGCCAAGCGCCTCGGACTTGATTGGAGCTACAGCCACCCGCGCGAGGTCTTTGCGGAGATGAAGCGCGGGATGAGGTCGCTGGACAACATTACGTGGGAGCGGCTCGAGAACGAGAACGTTGTACAGTATCCGTGTCCCTCAGAGGATCATCCGGGGCACTCGATCGTGTTCTCCGATCGCTTTCCGACAGAGACCGGGCGGGCGACACTGGTGCCCGCCGATGTCATTCCGTCTGCTGAGTTGCCGGATGCAGAGTTTCCGTTCGTGCTGACGACCGGGCGACAGCTCGAGCACTGGCACACCGGCGCAATGACACGACGCGCTTCCAAACTCGATGCGATTGAGCCCGGGCCGTCGGCGAGTATTCATCCTCTGACGCTGCGCAAGCTTGGCGCGCGACCGGGTGATCTGGTCCGCATCGAGACGCGGCGTGGAGCGATCGAACTCTTCGCGCGCTCTGATGAAGCGATGCAGCATGATATGGTGTTTGTGCCGTTTGCTTATGTTGAGGCCTCCGCGAACGAACTGACGAACCCGCAGCTTGACCCGGTCGGCAAGATCCCGGAGTTCAAGTACTGCGCAGCGCGGATTGAGCCAGTGATGCAACGTGAAGCCGCTGAGTGATCGGTGACGCGTCGCGCAAGAGCGCTGTCGATGAATGTAAGGGGGGCCGGTGGCACGACGCGCCTATGACTATGTGATCGTGGGCGCCGGGTCCGCCGGGTGCGTGCTGGCCAATGCGTTGAGTGAAGATGCTGGCTGTTCGGTACTCGTCCTTGAAGCCGGACCGCCCGATCGCAACCTCTGGATACATGTTCCAGCCGGCGTGTATCACGCATACCGCAATCCGAAGCTCAACTGGAACTATGCCACCGAGCCGGAAAGTGAACTGGACAACCGCCAGGTGAGTATGCCGCGGGGTCGGGTGGTTGGCGGATCTTCATCCATCAACTCGATGGTCTACATGCGCGGGCACCCGCTCGACTATGACACCTGGGAGACGGACTACGGTCTCGATGGCTGGAGCTATGCCGACTGTCTGCCGTACTTCAAGGCCGGAGAGACCAGCGATCGCGGAGAAAATCTCTGGCGCGGGGGGAGCGGAGGGCTCGGCGTGACGCGAGGGACGTATCAAAATCCTCTCTATGACGCATTCATCGAGAGTGGCGTCCAAGCCGGGGAACCCCATTCAGACGATCTGAACGGGTTCCAGCCGGAGGGGGTGGCGCGGTTTGATGCGACACGATGGAATGGGCGCCGGTGTAGTGCCGCGGTGGCGCATCTGAAACCCGCACTCGGACGGAGCAATCTCACGCTTGAGACGGGCTCGATGGTGCAGCGACTTGCCTGCAGCGGCAATCGCGTCACCGGGCTCAGTTATCGGCGTGGCGGGACGCTCCACAACGTCGAAGCGGAACGTGACGTCATCCTCTGTGGTGGAGCGATTAATTCTCCGCAAACGCTCATGCTCTCCGGGATCGGGCCGGCTAATGCTCTGCGGGCGCACGGCATCACGCCGGTGGTTGATCTGCCGGGTGTCGGACAAAACCTGCAAGATCATGCCAGCGTCGTCATGCAATGGGGTTGCACAAAGCCGGTGTCGATCGACAAGGCGGCTTCGCCCCTCATGCAAGCCCGGCATGGGCTTGAGTGGATCTTTACCCGAGGCGGTCTTGCAGCCTCGAATGTCTGGGAGGCGGGAGGTCTTGTGCGCAGTGGGCCGGACGTCACTTACCCGGACGTGCAGTATCACTTCGGCCCGGTGGGCATCGAGATCATCGGTGAGACGCTCAAGCTCAATCAGGCGTTTGCGGTTCACATCGATGTGCTGCGTCCGCGCAGCCGCGGAGCGGTTACGTTGCAATCTGCCGATCCGTCAGATCCGCCGCGGATGCAGTTTCATTACATGCAGGACGATCACGATCTGGAGATCATGGTCGCCGGAATGCGCCGCTTGCGCGAGATTGTCAGCCAACCTGCGTTTGACGCGTTTCGCGGTGGCGAGCAGGGACCAAGCGCAGGTGCGGAGACGGATACCGAGATGCGGGCAGCGGTCCGTGCGATGAGTGAGACAGATTATCATCCCTGCGGCACCTGCCGCATGGGGCCGGGGGCGGATGCCGTGGTCGACCCGTCCTTCAGGGTGCACGGGATCAGCGGCTTGCGCGTCGTCGATGCATCCGTGATGCCACGGGTGATTAGCGCCAACCTTAACGCGCCGACACAAATGATCGCGGCGCGCGCTGCCGACATCATTCGGGAGCGCCCACCGCTTCCGCCGATCACGGCTCCATTTCACTTTCGCGGCGATGCCGACCCGTCGCTGGCGTAGCGCTCACTGCAAGGTTTCGTTGGCGGACGTCTCGACTTTCAGCTGATCGGTCTGCCCGTCGGTGTCTTCCGGTTCAATCGGCGTGATCCGCAGCGCTGTGATCTGGTTCCGTTGCTTGCGGAGCACCTCGATGCGGAAGCGATAGAAGGTGAAAACCTGTCCCGGCTCCGGGATGGTCTGTGCTTCGTGGATGACGAGGCCAGCGATGGTGGTCGCCTCATCCTCGGGCAGTGTCCAATCCATGTGGCGGTTAAGATCGCGGACGGGGACTGAGCCATCGACATTCACCGACCCACTCGGTTGGGGGCGGATGCCGACATATTCAATATCGTGCTCATCGGTGATCTGGCCGACAATTTCTTCCAGAATGTCCTCCAGTGTCACGAGACCCATCACCTCGCCGTACTCATCGACAACCAGTGCGAAGTGGCTTTTGCGACGGAGGAATGCGTCGAGCTGCTCTTTCAGGCCGGTCGATTCCGGCACAAACCATGGGTCGGATGCAAAACTCTGGAAGTCGATCTGCTCGACATTGTGGTCCTGGCGATTGAGTTCGCGCAGAACATCCTTCACATGCAGAATACCAACAATATTCTCCGGCTCATCACGATACATCGGCAGCCGCGTGTGCGGACTGCGCAAAACTTCGTCCAGGATTTTGGGGCCCGTATCGCGAGCGTTGATCGTCTGCATCTGTGTGCGATGTACCATCACATCGACGACTTCGAGATCGCCGAGATCTAGGATGCCGCCGAGCATGTCGCGCTCATGTTTGACGACGGCGCCATCCTGATGGTGGAGATCAATTGTGCCGCGCAGTTCTTCCTGGGCTGCGGTCGTGGCGTCATCCTCCGAAGCGATCAGACGACTGCCAAGCACGCGCCGGACAATAAACTGAACGCCGTCTGCGATCGGTGCCAGCACAACGACAATCACGCGCAGGACCGGCGAGACAGCGAGAGCCATCCGTTCAGGCGCGAAAATGGCGTAGGTCTTCGGCAGAACCTCGGCGAAGACGACCACAAGCGCCGTCATTGCCAGCGTTGCATAGACGACGCCAGCCTCTCCAAAGACGCTGAGAAAAAGCGTCGTTGCGAGCGCAGATGCGAGAATGTTGACGAGGTTGTTACCGATCAGGATGGCGCCAATCATCCGCTCCGGCTCACTCGCCAGTGCCGAAACCGTTGACGCCCGTCTATCACCTTCCTTTTCAAGCGATCGGATGCGGGCACGCGAGGCTGCCGTCATTGCGGTTTCCGATCCGGAGAAGAATGCGGAAATACTCAGGAGCACCATGATCGAAATCATGATGAGGATCATATCAGCAGTCATGGTCTGGCTTGTCTCGGTTGCGTAAAGCAGGATTGCCGCTGCGCAGGCTTTCGGCCACGGGCGGACAATTCGTAAGATGGTCTGCGTGCACTATAATTGGAAGTCACGCACCGGCAATTCGTCGGCGTGCGCGGTGACACAGGTTGCCAGTGCTTCTGCAGTGAGGAGCCCTGTCTGCGTGTCAGCAGCGCCGACGACCGAAGCGGCATTGCACGCCGCAGCGGGCAAGGCGGTCAGTGGCGAGGCCGCGGCGCCGAGCGATGCACATAGCGTTGAGGCGAACGCATCTCCGGCTCCCGCTGTCCCGACAACGTCAACTTTCCGTGCGGGGCAAAAGAAGATGGTGTCGTCGTGCGCGAGATATGCGCCATCGATGCCGTCGGTCAGCAGTACTGTGTGAGCGCCAAACTGGCGGAGGCCTTTCATGAAACGTCGCAGCCCCATCTCGAACCCGCCACCACTCAGCCCGCGTTGCCCAAGTCTCGGAATGGCCTCGCCCTCGGTTTGCGCACCAACCGCCAAGGGCGCGCCGCCTTCACCACACTTTGCGACCAGGGCCGGCACGAGGACGGAGGCCTCTGCCGTGTTCATGCAAAGGATGTCGATGTCGGGGAGGCAATCGAGAAACACGTTCCCGCGAGCGGAGAGCTGCCGGGTCCCCGGATTGGTCGCTACTTTCGCACCAGTTTCTCGGGCCGCAGCCACAATTTGCGGGAACCGGTCCGCCGAGTTGTTCGAGAGCGAGGAGACGTAGACCAAGTCTACGCCGAAGTCTGCGGCGGCAACATCTTCAGATGCGAGGCATGTGTTGGCGCCGCGGAAGGTAAAGATCGCTGCGTTTCGTTCGTGCGAGGCGACGAGGACGGATGCGCCGGTTGGTTGATCATCGTCATAGACGAGATGTGCGGTGCCAACACCTTCCTCAACGAGACGCGCCGACACGAGTTCGGCACGGTGATCCCGGCCGAGCTTGGCCAGCGCGGAGACCTCATGGTTCTGGCGCGCCATTGCAACGGCCGCATTGATCGCGCCACCACCGACATGCGTCGAAATCTGCGACGCCTCGACTTTACGACCTTCCTCAAGCAGCAGGAAATCAGCGTCGGCATTGCGCATCGTCATGCGCTCGATCCGGTCGCTCTGGATGATCGCGATGGTGTCGACCATGGCACCGCCGACTGTCAGGACTTTCATCGCGGTCATCTCGTCGCTTTGCTGCGCGCACCGGGGGTGCACCTTGACGCGTCGGTGCTGCTAGCACACGCAGGCACTGCGAGACACCGATTGTGATGGGTGATGTGATGGCAGATTTTGCGCGTGGATTTCCCACGGCAGAGTTCGAGACTCGGCTGGAGCGTGCCCAGTCTGCAATGACCCGCGATGGCGTCGATGCGCTTGTGGTCACGACACCGCAGAATGTTCGGTATTTCACCGGTTTCGCCTCAACCTTTTGGGAGAGCCCGACCCGACCGTGGTTCGTGATCGTGCCGCGTCAAGGCCTGCCGCAGGCCGTGATCCCTGACATCGGGGCGAACGGATTTCGCGGGGCTTTTGTCAACGACATCATGACATGGCCTGCGCCGCGGCCGGACGATGATGGGATTTCCCTCCTTCAGGCCCAGCTTGAGAGGCTGCCGCGCGGGAGCGGGCGTATCGGCTTCGAGCTTGGTCGTGAGATGAGTCTGCGCATGCCCACTATCGACTTCGATCGCCTAAGATCCAATGCACGAGGCCTCTCATTCATTGATGCCAGCCCGCTGATCTGGGCGTTGAGGATCGTAAAGTCGGAGCGGGAAATCTCTGCGATCCGTCGCGCCTGCAATATCGCCAATGAGGCGTTTGACGTGCTCACGCCGACGCTTGAGGCCGGTCAAAGCGAGCATGACATTGCGCGGGCGTTTCGCCAAATGCTCCATGGCGCCGGGGCGGATCAGGTTCCTTTTCTCTCCGTATGCTCCGGGGCTGGAAGCTACGGACAGATTATCGTCGGACCATCTGAGCGTACGCTTGCAACTGGCGATGTCCTTTTCATCGATGTCGGCGCCACTTGGGAGGGATATTTCTGCGACTTCGATCGCAACTTCGCGTTTGGAGCGCCGAGCACAGCCGTGGAGCATGCGCACGAAACCCTCTGGCAGGCGACAGAGGCTGGAATTGATGCGGCCAGACCCGGCGCAACGACGGCTGATCTGTTTACGGCAATGGCGACGCGGATCGAGGCTGACGGCTTTGCCCCTCCAAATACCGGGCGGCTCGGGCATGGGCTCGGTCTGCAGCTCACCGAGCCGCCCTCTCATATGCCGGATCATGCCGTTGTGCTTCGTCCAAACATGGTGCTGACCATCGAGCCGGGCCTCGAAATCGCGCCGGGACAAATGCTGGTCCACGAGGAGAATATTCTGGTGCGCAGCGATGGCGCGGAATTGCTGTCGCGTCGTGCGCCGCGTGAGATGCCGGTGATTGATGTTCGGTGACTGCCGCGCACTACCAGGTCTGTGGCGCCTCCGCCCTGTCATTCATCGTGTAGTCTCTCAGAACTGAGAACGCGTGACGGGTGACACCTGTGCGACTGAGGCTCCGGAACGTCTGCCATGGCGTTGGCCCATCGGCGTCGTAGAGCGTCAGACAGCGCGTCTCGTCATAGACGCTGCGATAAGTTTCTCCGCCATCGGGCAGATCCGTATCGCCACGCGTGGAAAGCGCCACCACCCAGCGCGTGGGCGGGCTGGCGTCGTTCAGTTCCATATGATGTTCCGGGCAGATGCGGATGCGATAGTCCGCAAAATAGATCAGGCGTCCCGCCTTTTGAGCGCCATGATGCCGGAGGTTGTTGCGCCAGCGAACGAGATGCGCGGTGTCCTGCCAGTGTTGATGCGACAGGATTTTTGCTGGCATTGTGAGGCTGCGAAACCGGTCGATGCGCATCACACCACCGTTTTGGTCGAGATCGGGCCGGAGCGCCGCGGCTGTGTCGAAGTAGTGCGCCTCGTGACCTTCATGCGGCCAGACCTCAAAGAACAAGCCGATCATGACTCACCCCTCGACGCGATCAAATTTCATGATCGCTATCACGTTACAAAAACGCAGAGCGGCCGTGCATTTTGCCAACGCACGGCCGCTCAAATAGTCGTTGGGCGTGTGTCGCCGATCAGGTCTCGGCCGCCGCCGATGCCTGGGTGGCGCCGTCAGCGATCGCCTTGGCAACATCGCGCTTGATACGGCGCGCGTTCATCGACAGCTCGTCGGCCTTGGCTTTGGCGAGAAACGCATCAAGACCGCCGCGATGCTCAACGGTGCGCAGCGCCTGGGCGGACACGCGAAGGCGGAAAGAGCGACCGAGCGCATCGCTGATCAGGGTGACGTCACACAGGTTCGGCAGGAACCGACGACGTGTCTTATTATTCGCGTGACTGACATTGTTGCCTGTCATCACGCCCTTGCCTGTCAATTCACACCGCCGGGCCATGGCCTCGTATCCTCGTTCTGAAACGCTGACGCCGGCCGCGCCAAACGGCTAGGGGACGTCGCTCGCATATTTGGGAGTGCGTGGACGATGCCAATCGCAAGTTGAGCGGTGTATAGTCAGGCTCATGCTTAAGCGTCAAGCATTACAGGGGCCGCCTGATCGGCAATCGTGCGTCCGTTCAGCCTTGGACGGACGGTTGAACCAGAGCGCCATCGGAAGGCGACACAGTCTCGGCCAAATCGCGCCATAGCTCGCCCTGTATGAAGTGACACTTGTCTTCTCACGTCGGAGCCCAAGACATGCCTGTTTCGTTATCCCGCACGATCACGAGCGCAGTAGCGGCGCTGGTGTTGGTGCTCCCGATGAACGCCGCTCACGCTGTCACGGACGTTTCGAAGGTGACGGCTCACTATCGCATCCAGCTTGCGGGGATCGAGTTTGGCACCTTCAAGTTCTCATCCAAGCTCGACGGTGACAGCTACGTCACGCGCAGCGAAGCGAAGCTGAAGGCATTGTTTGGTGCGTTCAAATGGCGTGGATCGGCGAGCGTGGTCGGGAAGACGACGGCCCGCGGCCCGATGCCGGAGCGGTATGCTTACTCCTATCGACGCAACAAACGGAAAGCGCGCGCAATCACCGTCGGCTATGCCAACAGGCGCGTGACAGGCGTTACGCTGAGACCGAAGCGTAACCTCAAGAAGGGGCGCGTTCCGGTCACAGATGCACACAAGGTCAACGTCATGGATCCGATGAGTGCGCTTGCCCAGCTATCGATGCCGGTCGGTGGCGGACACCCGTGCAAGCAGAAGGTGCAGATTTTTGATGGCCGGCATCGCTTTGACGTCGCGTTTACGCCGAAGGGCCGTCAGGACATCGAAACACAACGACGGCGCGGCTTTGGCAAGCGAGCGTTTGCTTGTGCTGTTCGCTACACGCCAATTGCCGGACACAAGACCGGGAAAGACACGAGTTACATCGCCAAGGGCAAGCGGATTACGGTTCTGATGGTACCGGCCCGTAACGCTGATTTCTATGTACCGTTCCGAATTACGGTGCCGACTGTGGTCGGGAACGCGGTTCTCCAAGCGCAGGATGTCAACGTCGTACTGCGTGATCAGCGGAGGCTTGCGCTCTCCTATTAAAGCGCATGCGCTTTGCAGTGCGGCCTTTTTGGCGCCTGCCGGCCGGCATTACACTTGCTTAGCGAGACGTTAACTGACGGACGCCTTGGTATCGTGATCCGGATGACACTTTGGATCGCCACAAGTTTCTCTGCGATGTGGCGGAGAGGCTGCTAAAGTCGCGACATTAACCATGAAGCGCCGCACGTCGCAGCGTTTCATCGTCACCAGGCTCGTGCGCGGGTAGCTGCGCACCAGCGCAACGGCTGAGAGTTTTTCATGCCCTTTACGCCTGCCCCAGCCCGTGGCGTCACCGCCGTTCTCGGGCCAACGAACACCGGCAAGACCCACCTCGCGATCGAACGCATGCTCGGACATCAGAGCGGGCTCATCGGCCTGCCCCTCAGGCTGCTGGCACGGGAGGTTTATGATCGGGTCGTGGCGCGCGTCGGTGCTGCACATGTTGCGCTCATCACGGGGGAAGAAAAGATCAAGCCGCCGCGGGCGCGCTATTGGGTCTGCACGGTCGAGGCGATGCCGCAGACACTCGATGTCGCCTTTGTTGCGATCGACGAGGTGCAGCTGGCAGCCGACCCGGAGCGCGGGCACGTATTCACCAACCGCTTTCTCAACGCACGCGGTACCCAGGAGACACTGCTCCTCGGTTCCGACACGATGCGGAGCGTCATCTCGGATACGCTGCCCGGCGCCAACTTTGTGGCGCGGCCACGGCTATCCCGGTTGAGTTACGCCGGGCAGAAGAAAGTCTCTCGCTTGCCTCGGCGCACCGCGATCGTCGCGTTCTCCGCTGCAGAGGTTTATGCGATCGCCGAACTGATCCGTCGACAACGCGGTGGCGCCGCTGTCGTCATGGGGGCACTTAGCCCACGAACCCGCAATGCGCAGGTGGAACTCTATCAATCCGAGGAAGTGGATTTCCTGGTCGCAACAGACGCGATCGGGATGGGGCTGAACCTCAACGTCGGGCACGTCGCGTTTGCGGCGACGCGCAAGTTTGACGGGCAGCGGATGCGTAACCTCACGCATTCGGAGATGGCGCAGATCGCTGGGCGTGCCGGTCGTCACATGAACGATGGAACGTTTGGCGTGACGGGTGATACTGACCCGTTTGAGCAGGATACCGTGGAGGCACTTGAGAACCACACGTTCGAGCCGGTGAAGATGCTGCAATGGCGCAATGCTGCGCTCGATTATTCTTCCGTCCCGGCGCTCAGGGCTTCCTTGAACGAGAGCCCCGGTCATGCACGGTTGGCGCGGGCACGCACCGCCGACGATGTGATCACGCTCGAAGCTGCATTGCGGGACGACGAAGTCTCAAGGCTTGCGGTTTCACCGGCGGCGATCAAGCGGTTGTGGGACGTTTGTCAGGTGCCGGACTACCGGAAAATCTCTGCGAGCACGCATGCTGAGCTTGTCGTCACGCTCTATCGGCACCTGCTTTCGCCCCAGGAAAAGCTGCCGGAAGACTGGTTTGCACAACAGGTGGCACAGGCGGACCGGACAGATGGGGACATCGATACGCTCGCGACGCGCCTCGCGCACATGCGGACCTGGACATTTATCGCAAACCGCGCGGACTGGCTGGACAATCCTGACGGCTGGCAGCAGAAGACGCGCGAGATCGAAGATAAACTCTCCGACGCGCTGCACGATCAACTGACCCAGCGCTTCGTCGACCGCCGCACGAGTACACTGATGAAAAGTCTTCGCGACAGCGACGAGCTGTTTGCTGAAATCTCCGACGATGGTGCGATCCATGTCGAGAAGCATTATGTCGGGCGGCTGATGGGGCTGCGCTACATTGCGGACGCGGACGCCGACGGTGCGATCGATGCCAAGGCGAGCCGCAATGCCGCTGCGCACGTGCTCTCCAAGGAGCTCACGATGCGGACACGGCGCATCGCTTCGGCGAAGTCAGATGCGTTCCGCTTCGATATGGCGGGCGCGGTGTTCTGGCGCGATCAGGAGATTGCGAAGCTACTGGCGGGCGATACGCCTCTCGCCCCGCGGGTCAGCGTGCTTGCGGACGAACATCTGAGTGGCCCCGACAAGGAGAAAATTCAGGCGCGGCTCGACAAGTGGATCCGCGGCCTCATTGATGAGCGTGCGAAACCGCTGGTGATGATGGCCGGTGCCGGCGATACCAGCGGCATGGCACGGGGCGTTGCGTTCCAACTGGTGGAAGCATTTGGCATCCTCAAACGCGCCGATGTCTCCGATGATATTCGATCGATGGATCAGACGTCGCGTGGGCAACTGCGTCGTTTCGGTGTGCGTTTCGGTGCCTTCAACATTTATTTTCCCGTTCTTCTGAAGCCTGCGGCGACAGAACTGCTTGTGCTTCTATGGCGCTTGAACGCGGGGAAGATCGCGGAAAACACCGATGCACTTCCCGCTTATCAGGCACCGCGCGCCGGGCTGACATCGGCGGCGGCAGATCCGCAGGTGCCGGAAGCCTTCTACCGCGTGGCGGGTTATCACATCTGCGGGCCACGACTTGTGCGCGTCGACATGCTGGAGCGACTGGCGGACATGATCCGTCCTCTTGTTGCCTGGCGGAAGCCGGCGGGTGCGGCTGTGAGCAATGCGAATGCGGATCATGCTGCGAAAACCGGCGAAGTTTCGGATGTGACACCTCCGGCGGGGGCAACCGGCGATGGTGGCTTCACGGTTCAAGCAGACATGATGTCAATTCTTGGATGCTCTGCTGACGAAGTGGGTGCAGTACTCAAGTCGCTTGGTTTCCGGCTGGATCGCCGGCAGATGAAAGCAGAGAGGAAAGAAACTGCCGCGCCTGACATGAATACGGCTGCGAGCGAAAGCGCTGACGTTGCGGCCCTCGAAGTTGCCTCGCCGCACGAAGCCACGACGCACGTCGCCGACACCACCGAGGCCGAAACGCCCCCCGCGGCGCGTGATGGTCACAA
>JBCBXF010000053.1:0-15557 GCA_039816705.1 Pseudomonadota bacterium
AATCCGCGCCACCGCACCACCGGACAGAACGCCGTGGGTGATGTAGCTGGAAACTTCCGTCGCACCATTCTCGAGCAGAGCTTCGGCGGCATTGCAGAGCGTGCCACCACTATCGACGATGTCGTCGACCAGGATGCAGCGTGTCCCGTCGACATCGCCAATCACATTCATAACTTCGCTCTCGCCTGCACGTTCGCGCCGCTTGTCGACAATCGCGAGCGACGCACCGATCCGCTTGGCAAGCCCGCGTGCCCGCACGACGCCGCCGACGTCAGGTGATACGACCGTCAGGTTGTCGAGTTCAAAATTCTCCTTGATGTCGCGACCGATCACGGGCGCTGCAAAGAGATTGTCTGTCGGGATATCAAAAAATCCCTGGATCTGAGCGGCATGCAGGTCAAGCGTCAAAACGCGGTCTGCCCCCGCACGCTCGATCATGTTGGCCACCACCTTCGCAGAGATCGGCGTTCTGGGGCCGGGTTTGCGGTCCTGTCGTGCATACCCGTAATAGGGCAGCACTGCTGTGATCCGCGCCGCCGATGCCCGTTTCAGCGCATCGATCAGGATCAGCAGTTCCATCAGGTGGTCGTTCGCGGGATACGATGTCGACTGGATGATAAAGACATCCTCGCCGCGCACATTCTCCTGCACCTCGACAAAGACTTCCTGATCGGCGAAGCGCCGCACAACACACTTGGTCAGGGACAGATTGAGATAGGCCGATATCGACTCGGCGAGGGGCCGATTGCTGTTGCCCGCTACGACCTTCATCGCGCCGTCTCCTCTACGCCGCTCGGGCGGTCGTCTGGCAGTCGCAGTCGGGCGAAGGCCGAAATCGGGCGGTCGTATGCGCGAAGCCGCCATGAACGCGCGCCTCATAACAACACGGCCCGGGAGTGTAAACACACGCCGGGCCGTCGGTTGTCATCAGGTCTGGCGTTACAGAGTTTAAGGCGCCGACCAACGCGGCCCTGTCAGTTGACCTTGACTGTCTTGGGCAGGAGTTTCGCCACGCCCTGTCCGGCTGCTGCCGCTGCGGCGTCGGCCGTCTTTCCCCAGGCACCATCAAGCGATCCCTGCGGAATTTTATTCTTCTGCGCGACGGTCCCGACGCGCTGGCCTTTCGGGTCGAAGACCAGCCATTGGATCTCGATGTCCTGTTTGCCAGCCGCTGCCTTACCCATCGCAACGTTGCCACGCACCGTATAGGTCTGCGCCGACGGCTTGGTCGTCAACGATACACCCCGTGATTGCAGATTGCGTTTGAGCGCCGCGGACAGCGATTTTTTACCGTCACCGGGTGCACCGGTGACGGGCGGGATCATCGCAAGTGCCGGAAGCGACGCGGGCTTGGCAGACGCTGTTTTCAGCGCGGTCGGCTGAACGGCAGCGCTCGCTGCCGGACGCGCGGCTGATGCGGTGAGCGGCACCGGCGACGATGCGGCGGGCGTTGGCGCCGGCCCGCCAACCGCGTTTGCCGCCGCCGGCACAGCAGATGGCACCCACGCGGCGAGCTGTGTCGCTGTCTTCGTCGCAATGCCATTCAGCACCGTCGGTGTAACATTCGCCCAGGGGTCTCCGCCGGAGCGACCTTTGACAAATTCCTCGCCGGTAATGCGGTGCGCGCGTTTGCCGGCCGGATCCGTCACATCCCAGATGTAAGAGAGCTTGGTGCCGGACTGATCAGGCGCAGCAACCACGTAGCCACGCACGGTGTAATCGGTCGGCGCGCCGGATTGAACGACAGGCACCGAACGCTGGCCAACTTCGCTGGCCACGCTCGTCGAGAGCTGTTGCGAGATCGCGGCTGGCGCACCGATCAGCGGCGCGAACGCCACACGCTTTTTCGTCGGTGCAGCGGGCGCCGTGGCAACCGACGTCGGAGCCGTGCCTGAGGCGACCGGACCGAGACTGTCCAGGATGTTGCCGGATGTCCCGCACCCACCGACGGCGAAAGCAACGGCCGCGAGTGTCGCGATGGCCCCAACGCGCACCACGCCGAACGGCGTCGCAGAATTTTGCATAGTGTCTGTCATGACAGACTTCCCCCAGTAACAAGAACCTCGCTACACGCTCGAAACGCACCCTGTCCAGTGGATTATGCCGCAGAATCAACGTTCAAGCAGGCATCTCCGGGCGCATCGAGCCGTACGCAACGCACGTGATCTGGCATTTGCCTAATGCCGAATCGGCGCACCAACCAACGGTCAATCCTTCGGCTGGTGAATTACGCAGGCAAAAACTGTCGAAAACATTCGACTGAAGTCACCGTCAGTTAGCGCAATACAATGGCGGAGATTTGACGACCGTAGTCAGCCTCACCCATGTGCGTTGCACGGCGATAGCTGAAGAATTCCTGCGGTTGGAGGTAGGTGCACATGTCCACGGCTCCTGCTTTCGCAACGCCTGCACGGCGCACGCGCTCGACGATGTAGGCCGGCAGGTCGAAGTGCGGCCGGGTTTTTCCAGCAGGCGTGCCGAAAAACTTAGCATTCGCCGGATCGTTGGCAACGATTGGCGCCATGAACGCATCGCCAACCTCATAAGAGGGATAGGAAATTGTCGGGCCGAGCACAGCGCAAATAGCCTTCCGCCTCGCACCGATGGCCTCCATCGCTTCGAGTGTGGCCTCCAGAACCCCGCCGACGGCGCCTTTCCAACCAGCATGCGCCGCGCCGATCACACCGGCCTCCGGGTCGCAGAACAGCACCGGCCCGCAGTCTGCGGTGAGCACGCCAAGCACGACGCCCGGCTGTGATGTCACAAGCGCGTCCGCTTGCGGGCGCGCCGCACCATCGAGGTCCGCCGTCAGCGTCGCGACCGCGCGTCCGTGCACCTGATACACGGTGTTGGGTTGTCGTGAGCCCGCACCGCCAGCGAGCAGATGCTCGGCGACCCTGCGGCGGTTCTCCATGACGGCTTCGGTTGCGTCATCCGAGCCGATCCCGCAGTTCAATCCGGCGTAGAGCCCGCCAGAAACACCGCCCGCACGGGTGAAGAAGCCGTGCGCAACGCCGTGGCATGCGCTCAGTTCTCGCGCCTGAAGCGGCGCGATCGTACGGCTGATAGCAAGCTCGGGTCCGGCAGCGGTCAGCGTCATCCCATATCTTCCCGTGATCGAAGGATCTTCGTCATTGTCGACCCGACCAAAGTGCGATGATGCCATGGCTCATGCAAATGGATAGGGCACAGCGATGCCCTGCGAGCAGGCGCACAGCACGCGGAAGCGATCGCCCATGCCGGGTTCCGCAACGAGCCGCGAAGCGTCGACCTGCAATGCGTTCGCGGTTGCCGCGTCCTTGCCGGCAATGAGTGTCGCAAGCCGTGCCTCCAGTCCAAGCGCAGCGAGAAATTCGGCCTGGCTGAGCGTTGGACGTGTAGCAACGCCCGCGTCGCTCAACGCGCTCGTAAGTTCAGAGAAGTCAACGTGCGCCGAAAGATCATGCATGCCTGGCGCCTCGAACACATCGGCAAACCGGTGAGCCGCGACGGCTTGTAACGTTTCCCCCGTTCGCACGCCCGATGCACACGTGTCCCCATAGTCGATGACCAGCAACGCCGCTGGGCACTGACTTGCGATATCTGCAAACGCGCGGACCGGGCCGCTGGTCGCTACAATCACGCTATGGCGGCTCTCGAACACCTGGCCATCGCCAACACCCGCAGCCGACGCCGCCGCCATGCCCGGCATTGCGGCTGCCACGGGCTGTCCGATCGCGAACGCAAGTTCTCCGTCACGACCAAGCGCAACCACCCGCTGACACCATTGCCGCTCGGACATCACGTACTGCGCGACCGGAAGCGCGTCGAAGAACTCGTTGGCGAGCACGATCGTAACCGCAGTTCCGTCATGTCGCAGCTTACTGAGGCTATCGGTCCAAAGCAGCGTTACCCCTGCATCGTCCGATGCATCGCCCGATGCGTCGCCGGATGTCCCCCGAAGTGTCGCGGCCTGACGCGCGCGCATCGCCCCATCCAGCTCGACCAGCACGACCTCCAGTTTGGCAGGCGCTGTCTTGCGCGCGCGCGCGCCGCAAAACACCCGCAGCACATCCTGCATCAGGGTCCCGCGTCCTGGGCCAAGCTCGACTAATCGCAAATGTGCGGGCGCACCGAGCGCTTGCCATGTCGCAAGCGCCCAGATGCCAATCAACTCCCCGAAGATCTGACTGATCTCCGGTGCCGTGATAAAATCCCCGTTTGCACCGAGTGCGGTCTGGCGCGTGTAATAGCCATCCTGCGGGTCAGTCAGGCAGCGCGCCATAAAGACGTCGACAGCCATCGGCCCATCACGGGCAATCTCGGATTTGAGCCGCGTGGCAAGCGATGTCACGCGCGGTCAAGCGCCTCGGTTTCGCCGCGAAAGCGTGCCCCGCGCAAAATCAGGTAGCCGATCAGCACCATTGGCACGGAGTAGACCATGCCGGTCGTCAGATAAGGCCCCCACGTGAATGTCTGCGTTGGATCATACTCCCGGAAGAACTCGACGAAGATGCGCGCCAGGCCATAGCCGATGAGAAAGACGCCAGTGACATAACCCGGCCAGCGCAAGCCCTTGAGCCGATGCGTGCAGTAGACGATCACGGCAAACAGCACGATGCCTTCGAGAAACGCTTCGTAAAGTTGGCTTGGATGGCGTGGTGGGTTTGTCCCGTCCGGCATTCGAAAACGCATCGCCCACGGCACGTCCGTCACACGACCCACAACTTCGGCGTTGATGAAGTTCGCGATCCGCCCGAAGAACAGGCCGATCGGAGTCGCAGCGGCAACGAGATCGCCGATCGTCAACGCGCCAACACCGCGGACCCGTGCAAATCCGATGATGGCAAGCGCGACGCCGATGACACCACCATGAAACGCCATGCCACCTTCCCAGACCGCAAATGTCTTCAGCGGGTTCTGGAGAAAATATCCGGGCTCATAGAGAAAAACGAAACCCAGCCGTCCTCCGACAACCACGCCAAGTGTCATCCAGAACAAGAGGTTGTCCGCTTCGTCGGGCTCGAGCGGCGCCGTACCGGCTCCGACCCCGTGCCACAACGCGTCGTTGGAAAGCAGGTTCTTGACCCACAGCCAGCCGAGCAGCAGCCCGGCCATGTACGCAAGGCCATACCAACGCAGTGCAATTGGCCCGATCTGCAAGGCCACCGGATCAATCTGCGGATACGGGATGACCCATGTCGGCAGCGTGGCAACCATATCCGCGATCATGTTGTTCCCCTTTGGCGACCCTCGAAGCGCCACCGTTTCGTTCGACGCCGGTATTTGCAGCATGGCGCACGATGTCAAGCGAAGGGCGCGCCACCGATCGCGATGCAGAGAGTGTCTGCTCACCGCGAGTGGGGATGCGCCAACGGGCCCACTGTGCAGTTTGCCTTACGAGATGCTAAAGACAGATGACTATGCAGACCTGTTTTTGGAACGCCGACCAGCAAAGGAACCGGCCATGCCGCAGACATCAAACCGCTTGCTCGACGAGGTTGCCAAGCTGATGACTGATGCAGCGGGCGTGGCTGATGGGGCGCGTCGTGAGGTCGAGACCGTGATGCGGTCACAGGCGGAACGTTGGATGCGGGACATGGATGTGGTCCAGCGCGACGAGTTCGACGCTGTAAAGGCGATGGCGGCGAAGGCCAGGGACGAGAATGAGCAGTTGTTGGCGCGCATCGAAGCACTTGAAGCGCGGCTTGCGGGCGAAGGCTAGGCGCGCTTCGTACAGTTCCGAGCGACACGCTCCGGGAATAAAATATTCTTCTCCCTGCTGTTCGAAGCAGTGACACGGTTACTATTCGTCCGCGCGCAACTCTTATTTCTCCGCAAATCGTTTTTTGCACGATTGCCTGACTTCGGCGGAGAGTTATCCACAGCGTGCACAGGCAACGTGTGGCCAGATTGACTCGCCTTCTGGCGATCCCTGAAAAAACGATTCTTTCCCTCCAGTTTTCGCGGGGACAAAGCCGGGGTGCCGTTGCGACTCAACGATCGCTCCGATTACCTCGCCTCACGAACCAGCCGTGAGGCGCGCCTGAAGGCATTGGCGCTCCAGTCCTGTTCAACGGCGCGGTTTGCTCTGTGCTCGGGTTCCTGAAAATCAACTCTCGCTCCACGGTGCGTCGCCCGAAGTTCGACGCACGCGGAGAAAAAAAGAGGACCGCATGGCCACCGCAGATATCGGCTACCTTCTCGCTGAACAGAATCCCGTCGATCTCGTAGAGCAGATCGCAAACGGCCAGGAGTGGTCGTTCGACCGCCCAGGCGATGACGAACTGACCATGTCTGTCGCCGGAAACTGGGCGGACTATCAGATATCGCTCAACTGGCGCACCGATTTAGAGACGTTGCACATCGCCTGTGCTTTCGACTTCCGCGTGCCTGATGCGCGCATGGGTGAGGTCCATCGCCTGCTCGCGCAGATCAACGAGCAACTTTGGCTCGGACATTTTGATCTATGGGCCAATGAAGGGCTGATCATGTATCGCCATGGCCTGATGCTCAACGATACGCAGGCCACTGCGTCGCAATGCGAAGCGCTCCTTCACGCTGCGCTTGAAGCATGCGAGCGCTACTATCAGGCATTCCAGTTCGTCGTTTGGGCCGGACGAAATGCGCGCGAAGCTCTTGCCAGCACGATGTTCGAGACCGAAGGTCACGCATAGAGCTGCCGGAAGGCAAAACTGACCCCTCGGGATCAGCACGGGCAGCGCAACGCGACGGGAGTGCGCTGTCGATGATCAAGTTGAACGGAACACTTTTGCTCGTCGGTGCCGGCAAGATGGGCGGTGCCATGCTGTCCGGCTGGCTGGAAAATGGCCTCGCGCCCGGCCAGGTCCTTGTCCAGGATCCCGGCCCCCCGCCCGATATCGCCGCGGTGCTCAAGGACCACGCCATCGCACCAGCCTCATCCTTCGAGACGCTCGCCGCTGGAGCGGACGTGATCGTGCTCGCTGTCAAACCGCAGGTGATGAACCACGTGCTGCCGAGCGTGGTGCCGCATGTCGCACCGGATACGCTCGTGATCTCCGTCGCGGCAGGAACCACCGTCGCATCGCTCAACAAATTTCTCCCTCGCGATACCGCGATCATTCGCACCATGCCCAACACCCCGTCCGCCGTCGGGCGCGGTATCACCGGTGCTTTTCCAACAGCGCCGGTGACGGATCCTCAGCGCAAGCTTTGCGACGCTCTGCTGAGCGCGGTGGGCGCAGTCGTCTGGGTCGAAAATGAAACTCAGATTGATGCGGTCACAGGCGTCTCGGGTAGCGGCCCGGCGTATGTGTTCCATCTGGTTGAGGCGATGGCTTTAGCGGGCATGCGCGAAGGCCTGTCAGAAGCGGTCGCGATGCAGCTGGCACGCGCGACGGTCGAGGGCGCGGGCGAACTGCTCTTTCAATCGCATGAGACGGCGGCGACCCTTCGCCAGAATGTCACGTCACCCGGTGGGACAACCGCCGCGGCGTTGAACGTTTTGATGGATGACGCCACGGGCCTGCCACCACTGCTGGCGAAAGCGGTGCACGCCGCTCGAAAACGCGCCGAAGAGCTGGCAGGCTGAACGGTCTGCAGGCCGAGAGTGCCGTCAGGCTGGCGGCCACACGGAACGTTCAGGCAGACACGGCAGCGCACGTGAGATCGGGATCGGCGGCTTCCCCATCAGGATGCGCAACTTATCAAGCGGATTAAGCTCCGCTGCATAGAACCGTTCGATCGTGCCGCGTCCCGTGCGATAGAAATGCTGAAACACACTCACCCGCTTGTCAGGGTCAGTGCCGTTGAACAGCATCCGGTTCAACATCCGAAAGTACGCCCGCTCCTGCCATGCATTGCGGGAAATCCGCTCCACCTCGTCGGCCACCCGCGCGGTTGTAAACTCGTTCAAGCCGGAGACGTGATCGGCCACGCGGACCGCATCCGGGAGCGAATATCCGGTGGTTGGATGAAACAATGCCGCGCGGAGCCCGATCCGCGCTCTGCTCCCGCCTTTGCCCGACCGGATGTCGCGCCAAAGCGCATCGATGTCTCCACCGAGCACCACTGGCAGCACACCCTCCTCGGTGCGTACGACACGCGCGACATCCCAGCCGTGCCGAGCGATGTAGTCATCGACACGTTGGCGAAGGCGCTCTGGCGCATGGTCTTCGCCATCACTGTAGTACGTATCTTCAACCAGAATGCGGTGATCGTCATACGGAAGCGTGTAGATAAACCGATAGCCGTCATCCTGATCGACCGTCGCGTCCATGATCGTTGGACGCGTCTCGCCATGCGGTGTTGTGCACTCAATCTCAAGGCCGAAAAACTTCTGGAAGCCGAGCGCCAGTGGGAGTGACGCATCCGGCCCGCGCCCGTCGATCACACACGCCGCCTCAATCAGCCGACCGTCGGACAACATCACGTGATCGTCTGACACTTCGTGCACGTCGGTCGAAAGGATCGCGTCGTCGCCGAGCACGTCCATGGCAGCTGCATGAAACTGCTCGGCGGTGATGGTGTTGTAGCCGACGTCGACGATGCGGGTCAGCTCAGGAAACACCAGCTGCTGGTCTGCCCAGCGATGTGCGATGAACGGAGTTAGCCACTTCCGCTGCGTGGCCGAGAGATCGGTGTCATGAAAAGACCACGTGGGGTCTGCTCCCAGCGTTGCCGCGCGCTCGACAATTCTGATGCGGAGCTCAGGATTGCGTTGCTTGAGCCTCACGGCGAGCAGCGTGCTCGCAAGGCCGCCGCCAGCGAGGACCACATCGCATGTCTCGATGTTACGGGTCGACATAGGCGCTCCAGATGTGACGCGCGTTTCGGGACTGCGACGCGTGACGTCTACATAGGCTGATGTCAGCCAATCACCAAACCCGGCAACGACATTAACAATCGGCAAGGATGAATGCCGCGCCCTTCGCCCCTGTCATCATGGCGGGGCCGTTCAAATTTCCCGACACGATATGGGGAAACACCGATGCATCGACGACCCGTAACCCATCTACGCCATGGACCCGCAGCCGAGGATCGACCACGCCATCCGCAGCATCCGGCGCCATCCGGCACGTCCCGCACGGATGAAACGTGGTGCCCGCCCTCCGTCGGATGTCGGCCTCAAAGTCCGCGTCCGTCGTGCATGCCGCCCCCGGCGCAACTTCACTCTCGATCTCATCGTGCAGCGCCGGAGTCTCAGACAGCCGGCGGACGTACTGCGCGCCCTCAATCATCTCCCGCATATCGTCCGGATGGGAAAACGAGTTCGGCTGGATCGCCGGTGCGATGCGTGGATCGTCCGAGACGGCCTGCACCGTGCCCCGACTCTTGGGCCGGCACGACGAAATGCCGAGCGAGAACGCCGGAAACGGATCGGGCATCAGCAGCGGCCGCTCGGTATGGCGCGCGGAGAGCGTCGTGAGTACCTGGCAGTACAGCTGCATGTTTGGCACAGCGCTCGATGGTGTTCGGAAAAACCCTCCGCTCTGGTTCACACTGAGTGACAGCGGCCCGCGCCGTCGCATCAGATAGTGGAGCCCAGCCCGAATTCGCTTCGGCCATGTGTCGAGCTGCTGGTTGAGGGTCGCGTGGTGCGCGCGGAAGAAAAAGCTGTAGCCCAAATGGTCCTGCAGGTGCGCTCCGACATTCTCGTTCGCCACCATCGGAGCGACGCCGAGCGTCCGCAGAAGATTGCCCGGGCCGATGCCCGAAAGCTGAAGCAGGTGCGGCGATCCGATAGCACCTGCCGCCAGCACCGTTTCGCGATGCGCCCGGATCGTGACGGTGGCGCCACGGCGCCCCGCACGCCCGGCATCCCGCGCGATCACGCCCGTCGCCCGTTGGCCGTCGAACATGACCCGCTCAACCTGGACCCCGCTCAGCACGCGCACATTCGCTCGCCGCATTGCCGGACGCAGAAAAGCACGGGCCGCAGACATCCGCCGCCCCCGCGCGCAGCGGCTCAGCCGGTAGTACCCCGTCCCCTCCTGCGTCGCGCCATTGAAGTCCGGATTGAACGGGAGCTGCAATGTTTCCCCGGCTTCGATCACCCGACGTGAGAGCGGATGCGCGTGTTCCGAAACGTCAGAGATCGCAACGCGGGGCGCGCCGGCGTGTGCCCCGCCGTGATCCTCCAGATCGGCGAACACAGGAGCAACGTCATCCCAGCCCCAGCCAGGATTTCCCTCCGCGGCCCAGCCGTCATAGTCGCGCTGCTGCCCGCGGATGTAGACCATCGCATTGATGGACGATGAGCCGCCCATCACTCTTCCGCGCGGCCAGTAATCGCGCCGCCCGTCAAGGCCCGGGTCGGTCGCCGTCTCATACATCCAGTTGACGCGGCGGTCATAGAATAGGCGCCCGTATCCGAGCGGCACGTTGATCCAGAAGCGTCGGTCGCTCCCTCCGGCCTCGATCACGATCACCGAATGTCGGCCATCCCGCGAGAGCCGCTCCGCCAGCACACACCCTGCTGAGCCCGCTCCGACGATAACGAAATCCGCGTCATAGTCGGCAGCGGACAACACGTTACGCCGGGCCGTCCGCTCAGCCGACAAGCGCCGGGAGCCCCATGATGACGGCAACCCCGGCAATGCCGAAGACCATGCCGAGTTTGCCGAGCCAGACATCCGGCGGTTCATCACCTCGTCCGGCAAGATATGTCATCACCCCGAAGGCAAGTGTCGCCATGGAGGCGAGGCCGCCCCAGAGATAGAATGCCAACACCGCCATCCCCGTGCCGTCGCTCGGCGTCGGCCCAAGTCCGGCGTAAAGGAATAGCCCGACGCACACGACCGCGACCGCCGCGCTCACAAGCGTGAGGATTTTCAGGATCAGAGTCATCGGCGCAGCACCCGGCAGCAACGTCATGAAACTGTCACAGACTGCCAGCCCGCAAGACCAAGCGCCAACAAAAAAGTCTGCCACGCAAAAGCGCAGCAGCCTTGATGTTTTGTTCGTCTGCCGTAGCAGGGTGCTCTAAAACAGCCCCTGCACCAGACCCTCGTCATCGAGCCGGATCGACTCGGCCGCCGGCACACGTGGCAGGCCCGGCATAGTCATAATATCTCCGGTGATCGCGACGATGAATTCCGCGCCAGCCGACAGCCGCACTTCGCGGATCGCGAGCGAATGTCCAGTCGGCGCGCCTTTCAGGTTCGGGTCGGTCGAAAACGAGTACTGGGTTTTCGCCATGCAGATTGGGAAGTGGCCATACCCCTGATCTTCCCATTTCTTGAGCTGGTTGAGAATGCTCTGCGGTGCCGTCACCTCATCCGCGCGATAAATCTCTTTCCCGATCGTGGAGATTTTATCGAACAACGCAACGTCATCGCCATAGAGCGGCGCGAACTTGCTCTCGCCCTCGCACAGTTCAACGACATGTTCAGCCAGCTCTTTGGTGCCTTCGCTGCCGTTCGCCCAGTGTGATGCCACAATCGCCTTCGCACCAAGCGCTTCAGCCGCTTCGCGCACTGCGGCCAGTTCCGCATCCGTGTCATTGATGAACTGGTTGATCGCGACGACGGGCTGCACACCGAACTTTTTGATGTTTTCGATATGGCGCGCCATATTCGCGCAACCGTCTTTCACGGCCTGAACATTTTCTTCCTTCAGGTCGTCCTTCGCCACACCACCGTGCATCTTGAGTGCGCGCACCGTTGCAACGAGCACAGTCGCGGAAGGGGCGAGGCCGGCCTTGCGGCACTTGATATCGAAGAATTTTTCCGCACCCAGGTCCGCACCGAAGCCTGCTTCGGTCACGACATAGTCCGCGAGTTTCAACGCGGTCTTTGTCGCCATCACCGAGTTGCAGCCATGCGCGATGTTGGCGAACGGCCCGCCGTGGATGAACGCCGGGTTGTTCTCCAGCGTCTGCACAAAGTTCGGCATCAGCGCATCCTTCAACAGGACAGCCATCGCCTCGTGCGCTTTCAGCTCTTTCGCAAGGATCGGGTTCCGGTCCCGCGTGTAGGCCACAACGATATTGCCGATCCGCGTCGTTAGATCGTCCAGACTGGTCGCAAGACAGAAGATCGCCATGATCTCGGATGCGACCGTGATGTCAAACCCGTCCTGACGTGGAAAACCGTTGCCAATGCCGCCAAGCCCGTTCGTGATAGAACGTAGCGCCCGATCGTTCATGTCCACGACGCGGCGGTAAGCGACGCGACGTGCATCAATGCCAAGCGCGTTGCCCCAGTGAATGTGGTTGTCCAGCATCGCAGCCAGGAGGTTGTGCGCAATGCCGATCGCGTGGAAATCACCTGTGAAGTGAAGGTTGATGTCCTCCATCGGCACAACTTGGGCATAGCCGCCGCCGGCCGCGCCACCCTTCATACCGAAGCACGGGCCAAGCGAGGGCTCACGGATGCAAATCGTCGCCTTTTTGCCGATCGCGTTCAGACCATCGCCAAGCCCGACGGTCGTTGTCGTCTTGCCCTCACCCGCCGGTGTCGGCGTGATCGCCGTGACAAGAATGAGCTTGCCGTTCGGTTTGCTCTCGAGCCCTTGGATGAACTCATAGGAAATCTTCGCCTTCGACGGGCCGTATTGCAACAGTGCGTCCGCCGGGATGTCGAGCTTCGTGCCGATCTCGGTGATCGGCTTCATCGAGGCCTCGCGGGCAATTTCGATGTCGGACTTCACTGCCATGATAACCAGTCTCCCTGAGGCATGTCGGATGCCGCGCTGCGGCTGCGCGCGACGCTTAAAGCAATTGCCGAGCTTGTAAAACCAATTCGCACACCGCGGAGCGGGCACACGCCGGATCGCCCGTCGACTTGCCGCATTCGAGCGCGCTCGCTACTCAGATTGACGTGCAGTGGAGGAGGCAGAACATGGCGCAGGTGGTGATCAGCGGAACAGGCGTCTTCACGCCATCGGAGGTCATCACCAACGATGAACTTGTTGCGGCATACAACACATACGCGGAACGTCAGAATGCCGCCCACGCAGACGAGATCGCATCCGGCGCGCGCGCGCCACTCGAGATGTCGTCGACCGCCTTTATCGAGAAAGCCTCCGGAATTGAGCGGCGCTTCGTCTTGAACAAAGCCGGCGTTCTCGATCCCGAGATCATGCATCCGATACTGCCACCGCGCAGCGACGATGAGCCGAGCATGATGGCCGAGATTGCGCTGAAAGCCGCCAACCAGGCGATGGCGCAGGCGGGGCGCTCGGCACAGGATATCGATGCGGTCATTGTCGCCGCATCCAACCATGAACGCGCCTACCCGGCGATCGCAATCGAAGTGCAGGAGCTGCTTGGCATCAAGGGCTTCGGCTTTGACATGAACGTCGCCTGCTCGTCTGCCACATTCGGTATCCAGGCGGCGGCCGACATGATCCGCGCAGGTTCTGCGCGCGCCATCCTCCTGGTAAATCCCGAGATTTGTTCCGGCCACCTCGAATGGCGAGATCGCGACTGTCACTTCATTTTTGGCGATGTGTGCACGGCGTCTGTACTCGAATGGGGTGGCGCGCCTGATGCGGCACCGGCCGGCAACGGGTGGGAAATTATCTCCACCCGATGCCTCACGCAGTTCTCCAACAACATCCGAAACAACCGCGGATTCCTGGACCGCACGCGGCCCGGCCGCGAGCACGACCGCGATAAGCTCTTCTGTCAGGAGGGGCGAAAAGTCTTCAAGCAGGTCGTCCCGATCGTCGGTGATCTCATCCTCTCGCATCTTGCGGAGGAAGGCATTGCCGCCGACGATCTCGCCCGCCTCTGGCTGCACCAGGCCAACAAGGGCATGAATGATCTGATCGGCAAACGCGTTCTCGGCCGCACGCCTGAGAAACACGAGCAGCCCAACATCCTGCAGGACTATGCCAACACCTCGTCCGCCGGCTCGATCATCGCCTTTTCGCAATTCAACGACGACCTTCCCGCCGGCAGTCTCGGCGTGATCTGCTCGTTCGGCGCGGGATATTCAGTGGGCAGCGTCCTCGTGCGGCGGATGGGTTGAGGACAGAAGAGTCAAGGCGATCAGGTCACGACCGACGTTTGCGGTGCGACGCGTTTGGTTCCTTCACCGCATGTTCAAGACCGCATGGCTGAAGCCCCGAGGTCGACGCAGTCGAGGCGACCCCGCTGCGTCTCGACGGGCAGCGCGGTACATTGGGAAGCTGGCGCCGTTTGATCGTACAGCTACCGACGGGTGACGGCCCACAGTGAAACAATAGCGTATACGGATCAGAGGCGATGACAAGCGACGACGCAAAAAGTCCGATTGAAGCGCACGCCGAAACACTTCGTGAAAGATCTCCACGACGACAGCGCGCCGACGCGATCAAGCCCTATCGCTGCAAAAACTTAATCGCGGTGATCGAAGACCCAACGGACATCCGGAACATCGGCACAGTCATTCGCAACGTAAACGCGCTTGGCGTCGAGAAAGCCTACGTTGTCGATCCCCGAAATGCCCTGCCAGATGACTGGCAGGACATGCGCGAACGCAGGTCTTTGTCAAAAGCCTCTGTCTCCGGCGTGAAATGGAGCTTCGTGAAACGCTTCGACAGCACAGGCGATTGCCTCGCCCATCTGGAGAAAAACGGTTTCCGCTCCATCGTGACGTCACCACATGTGAAAGGCCGCACGAACGTCACACTCGACGACGGAGACTATACCGTTTTCACGAAGCTCGCAGTCTGGTTCGGCAACGAAGCGCGTGGCGTCAGCGACGAAGCAGTTGCAGCCAGCGAAATGTGCGTGAGCGTTCCAATGTTCGGCATGATCGAAAGCCTCAACCTCGGCACAACCTCCGGCATCGTCCTTTACGAAGTGACCAAACAACGCCGTGCCTATCAGGAAAAATATAAGCGCGCAGGCAACAAGCGGCCAAAGCCGAAGGCCTGAGGTCAAACGCCCCCCCTACATCGCCGCATCACGCACTGGTCGGCCGGCGGGGACTTTCTCGACATCCAATGTTCGGCCTTCCCGCTGCGCCAGGAGCATCATCGCGCGTTCGGCGAGGCCGGAGATGGTGAGCAGCGGGCTGACGCCGACGGAGCCGGGTATGGCGGCGGCATCGGTGACGTAGAGCCCGGTGTGCAGTGTGGCATCGCCGGCAGAGGGATTAAAGACCCGCCCGTGAACGCCATCGCGACCGGTTCACCGTCACGTGCGCCCCGGCATACGCCGAAGGTTGGACCGCACAGCATGGCGGTGATTGATCTGGGCGACGAGGAGCGTCCTGTTTGGGTGCATGACGGCACGATGCTTTCCGTGATCGCCAGCATCGCGCCCTACAAGGAGTTGGGGCGCGGGAAGTTCGGCCGCGCGATGCGGATGTTGCGGGGCGGAATTTACGGCGACGAGCAGAGCCGGACGCAAACCTACTACATCGTCTCGCGTGACAATGCGGATGGGGCGCTCGAGCTGAAAAATCGGCGCGTGCATGTCAATTGGCCGGGTTACAGCGCCGATCCCTCGCGCATCGCGGCGGAGAAAAAAACGCGCAACATGATCGAGGCGATGGGCGGCACATTCCAGTCCAACCCGTTTGCGCTTGGCGCGTTCGGCGGCAATCGTGTCATCGCGCACCCGCTTGGTGGCGCCGGCATGGGGATGAGCGCTGCCGATGGTG
>JBCBXF010000054.1:0-15348 GCA_039816705.1 Pseudomonadota bacterium
AAAGCTCTGTCGGGCCGGTTACCGAGCGACGCCATCCGAGACCTCCGAGATCAAGGCGGTCGACGCGACGGACGATGCCCCTGCATTCATTGATATCTGGCGACCCGCTCGCCACGACAACCACCGCAATCGGAATCGTGCGCGTCAATCTCAAGCCAATCGACGACGCGGCGCATCGCAAAGTGGCGCGACTGCGGGTACCGGCGATGAATCGACCGGCGCTTCGAAACCTTCGCGCAATGCATCGAAACGCAAAGCAAGTGGCGGGCGCAACGGTGGGCGCGCCAGTCAGGGTGGAGGCGATCGCGACGCACGCGGGCCACGCCACAACAATCGACGCGGAGATAAACGACGGAACGACGTTAAGGCGCCTGCAACGTTTTCTGCGTCGCCACCGCAAAAGAAGAAGCGCGAACAGGCCGCCGACCCCGACTCGCCTTTTGCGGCTCTCAGCAAGCTCAAGGCGCAGCTTGAGACAGGCGCAGAAACAGCGACCGGCGATGGCGCCAACGATCAGGCGACCTGAGTTGGCCGTCGATATTGATCGGGGAGGGTGCGCCTTCTGAGTCCTGACAATACAGATCACGATGCGCCCGGTGCGCCGACCGCTTCGCCGGATATGGGCACGCAACGGCTGGACAGATGGCTGTTTTTCGCGCGTATCGTGAAATCACGCAGTCTTGCCAGCAAGCTGATCGCATCGGGCAAGGTTCGCATCAATCGTGTCGCGACTGACAAGCCGAGCCAGACGGTGCGGGCCGGCGATGTCTTGACGATGACGCTTCATCGCCGTCTGCGCATTCTCAGGATTGTCGCGCCGGGGACGCGGCGGGGACCGGCCGATGAGGCTCAGCAACTGTATGAAGATCTGACGCCGGAAGACACAGGTGCGCCACCGGCCGGCGGTCTTGTGTTGCCGACGCCGGTGGCGCGTCGCCTGCCCGGTGAGGGCCGGCCCACCAAGCGGGAACGCAGGATTACCGACAAACTGCGCGGGCGCGACGGGTGACAACGCTATGCCGCGACTGCGGGCAGATTACGCCGGCAACAACCGATGGGGCCGTTCTTGCCCACTGTCCGAACTGTGGCGCATCGCGGTTGATCTCTCATCCGGAGCTGCTTGCACTCGACATTGCTCATGTGGATTGCGACGCGTTTTATGCATCCGTCGAGAAGCGCGACGATCCGTCATTGCGAGACAAACCCTTGATCGTCGGGCACCCAGGTGGCCGCGGCGTCGTAACCACGGCATGCTATATCGCACGAAAATTCGGTCCGCGCTCTGCAATGCCAATGTTCAAGGCCTTGGAGCTCTGCCCGCATGCGACGGTCATCAAGCCGGACATGGCGAAATACAAAACCGTGAGCCAGCATATTCGACGCATCTTTCATGATGCAACGGAGATCATAGAACCTGTGTCGCTTGATGAAGCCTATCTCGACCTGAGCGCCCTGCGTGCGCTCGATGGCGTTCCGGCCGATGCGCTGGCGACAATTGCGCACCGCGTTCGCAGCGAGGTCGGCATCACCGTTTCAATCGGTCTCTCGTACAATAAGTTCCTCGCAAAACTAGCATCCGATCTTGAGAAACCTGACGGTTTTTCCGTCATTGGCCGTGGGGAGGCGAAAGCATTTCTCGAGCCGCTCTCCGTGCGCAAGATCAACGGCGTTGGCTCAGCGACGGCTGCGCGCATGCATGCGCGGGGCATCGAGACCATTGGCCAACTGCAGCGCATGTCGGAGATGGAACTAACCGCAGTCTTCGGCAAGTTCGGGCGCAGACTTGCAAGTTATGTTCATGGGAATGACACGCGCGCGGTGACCTCGCATCGTGCGTCAAAGAGCGTATCGGCGGAAACCACCTTTTCGCGCGATATCAGCGATGCGGAAGGGCTCATCAGCGTGATAGAGCCGCTTTGCGTCCGGGTTGCCGAGCGGTTGCGGCGCGGCGACGTCGCGGGCTCAACCGTGGTGCTCAAACTCAAGACGCACGACTTTCAGATCCTGACCCGTAACCGACAACTGCCTGCGCCAACGCAGCGTGCCGACGTGCTTTTCGAGACGGCGCGCCACCTGCTTCTCGGTGAAGCCAATGGGCGCGCCTTCCGGCTTGCGGGTGTTGGCGTCAGCGAGCTGGTGGATGCAATCGTTGCCGATCCACCGGACTTGTTTCGGGATGTCGATCTCTCTCAAGGCGTGCCGCAAACGCGACAGGAGAATTAGTCTCTGCCACAGGGGATGGCGATCACGCTCGTGGCGACACTTCCCGTTAGCGGCGCGGGGAAACCTCTTTAAGTTACCGGCGCAGTAGCGGCTCTCTAAGTTACCGGCGCAGTAGCGGCTCTCTAAGTTACCGGCGCAGCAGCGGCTCTCAAAGTTACCGGCGCAGCAGCGCCTTGGAACGACAGGTGGGGCGGTCGTCCAAGGTTGAAGATCACTGAGGGCGACCCTCGCACTGCATCCCAGCTGGGAAGAGGAGATGCGAAGTCGCCGCTGCGCCGGAATTCAATGTACCGCTAGCGATTGGTGCCAGCGGCGAAAGCCATGGTGGTGCTTACCCGTGTCAGACGCGGGCCGAAGGCGGCGATGTTCTCTGAAACCGGCTCACCGTCGGCGGCCGCGACAGTCTGCGACTTCCACGGACCTGGCCGCTGGTGCCGCGGTCGCATTGCCGCAACCGCCCGCATGCCGTTCCACCCGTCGCGCAATGATCCGGCCAATTGATCGAGCGAGCCGTGATCTGCCTGCACATCCGCGAACGGGTTGATACCCATCGCAGCGTAGGCGGCGCCATAGGCGTTCTGCAATGTGACGTGCGCGAGATCGAGTTTAACGCGGGCCACGAGCGTATTCATCTCCTCGCGGATCGCAGTTTGCTCGCTTACTTTGCCGGCGGCGAGGCTGCTGCGGATCTGGCGGAGAATGCGGACTTGCACGTCCATGAAGTGTCGCGCTGTGCGATATTTCTTCCGTGCGTGGATGACGCGAATGCGCGCAATGTGGACCTGGGTCATCACGGCCATCGTGACCGCAAGGCCGCGAACGCGCAGCAGATCATCGCGCGCCGCAATCTCTGCCGCCCGGCCGCGATAGCTGAAGACCTTCAGCAGGTTCCAAGAAGCTTGTGCGCCCCATGCGAGATGGTGCTGGTTGAACAGGAAAGCGTTCGATGACCAGTTGGTGCCAGCACTCAATCCGACCGACGGCAGGATCTCGAGGATCGCAGCGGTCGCTTCCTCGCGATTGATCCGCTTTTCATAAGCGACTTCCAGCAGTTCCGGACGTCGCTCCAGGGCGCGGCCGACCATGTCATCGGCGGAAAGTCCGATGTACGGCGGCGGCTTTTGGTAGTTTGGTATGACCACGTGGAAGTGCTTGCCGGGCCGCACGTTCATCAAGGCGGCGAGTTGGATCTTCGCGGCGCCGAGGTCGTCTTGCAAACGCTGGATTTCGCGTTTGATCTCGACAAGCTCGCGCTCGAACGTCAGGGCGGTCAACGGAGAGGCGTCGCCATCCGTCGCGAGTGAACGCGTATCTCTGAGCGCACGCGATACGCGTCCTTCCAGACGACGCAGGCGTGTGATCAGCCGCTCTGCCGTGACAGCACGCCAATAGGCGGTGCGGACATCCTCAACAATGCGGAGGACAACGCGGCGTTGGTTTTCGCGGGCAATCAGCGCCTTGTCTGCGGCCTGGCGCGCTCGAACATAGGAGAGGCCGAAGTCCAACACATTCCAGCTCAGCTCAAGATCAGATGTGAAGACATCCCGTTCTGTTGAGGTTGATGGCGTGTCGGCCTGGATCGGCCCGGTGCCGAGCGGCAGGCGACGGGAACTGCCGCCGGCGTGGTTGTTGCGGTCTGCATATCCGCTATCGACAACGAGTTTTGGGAGCAAAGAATAATGCGCGAGGCTCAACTGTCGCTCTCGAAGCGCGTGCTCGCGCGCCTCCACGCGGCTATCGAGGTTGTAGCGGATCGCGCGTGACATCGCTTCGTAGAGATCAACGCGATGGTTCACGACTTCCTGTCCCTCGGTCACGCCGCTGCGGACCTCGTCAGCCAACGTGGCTATCTCGATTTCCGTCAGTGGTTCGGGAAGGACGGCACAGCCGCCAAGAATGAGTGTGGTGCCGAGCACCCCAAGTGTCATGCGCATGCACTGCTCCATGTGTCGTCAGTTCGCGTAAGAAAAACGCAGTACAAGCACGCATAGATTGCATAACGTGACCATACACTTAAGGCGATTGGTGCGATGCATTGAAATGCACGCAAAACGTGATTTTTCAATTAAATTTGCACTGGAGTTGTAATTTGAGCACGAAAATGCCTCATTATCGGCAGCGCGGATGAGGAGGCATTGCTTGTCTGGCGTTGGCGATGGGGATCGGCGGATCAGTTTCGTCGCCGCGCAGAACCACCGCTCCGCACAGGTGATTCGCGTCATGCGTGTTTGCGCGTTGTGGTCGTCGCGCTGGCGTTAAGTCATCATGCCAGGCAGCCAGCCCTCGTGTGCGTGACGCAGCTCGGCAAGCGAGACGGCCTCGCCTTCTGGTAGGCGAAGTGCGTCACCCGTCGCCATGCCAAGCAGGATTGCGTCGTCGAGTGCGGTCCCGGCTGGCGTTGTGACGACAAAGCGGGCCTGATCCTCGCCGAACCATATGGCGTGGGCCGCGCCCTCCAGCAGAGCACCCACCAGATTGAAACCGATGCTGCTTGCAAGCGCGAGTTCGGCGATCGCTACGAGGAGGCCGCCATCGCTGACATCGTGCACTGCTGTCACCCGCCCCGCCCGGATCAGCGCATTAACGCGATCACCCGCATGGCGTTCGCCCGCCAAATCCACCGGGGGTGGTGCACCGTCAAAACCCTGACCGCAGACCTCCTGGTAAATCGATTGTCCGAGATGCGTGCCAGGCCCGCCGATGAGCCAAAGCTGATCTCTTTCCGCCACCGTGTCCATGCGGGCCATTTTATCGATATCCGGGATCAGCCCAACGCCACCGATTGCCGGTGTTGGTGGTATCGCGACCCCGTTGGTCTCGTTGTAGAGCGAGACGTTGCCTGAGACGACCGGCATGTCGAGCGCGCGACATGCCTCGGCCATGCCTTCGATACACCCGACGAACTGCCCCATGATTTTTGGCCGCTCAGGGTTGCCGAAATTCATACAGTCAGTGATCGCCAGCGGGTTTGCGCCGACGGCGATGAGGTTTCTATATGTCTCCGCTACGGCTTGGCGACCGCCTTCAACCGGATCAGCCTCGCAGTAACGCGGCGTCACGTCCGTTGTTGTCGCGATGCCTTTGGTGGTGCCGTGAACACGTACGACGCCCGCATCGCCAGACGGGCGCTGCACCGTGTCGCCCATCACCATGTGATCATACTGCTCCCAGATCCAGCGTCGGCTGGCGAGATGCGGCGAAGCCATCATCAACCGCAGTGCCGTGCCGATGCTCTCGGGCGGCGGGACCTCACTTGACGCGATCGTCACCGGTGACGGCGTCGGCTCATGCGGACGCGTGTACTCGGGCGCACTGTCGGCGAGTGTCGCAACCGGCATATCCGCCTTCACCTCACCATTGTGCGTGATGATCAGGCGGCCGGTGTCGGTCGTTGTGCCGACGATGGCGAAGTCCAGCTCCCACTTGCGGAATATCGCTTCAGCCTCGGCCTCCGTACCGGGCTTCAAGACCATGAGCATGCGTTCCTGGCTTTCCGACAGCATCATTTCGTAAGCCGTCATGCCGATCTCGCGCTGCGGCACGTGATCGAGATCGAGCGTAAAACCGACACCGCCCTTGTCTGCCATCTCAACTGATGAGGAGGTGAGCCCAGCCGCGCCCATATCCTGGATCGCGATGATTGCATCGCGCGACATGAGCTCAAGACAGGCCTCCAAAAGAAGCTTTTCCGTAAACGGATCGCCGACCTGGACTGTGGGGCGTTTTTCCTCCGAATCGTCATCGAACTCGGCGGAAGCCATCGTGGCGCCATGAATGCCATCTCGCCCTGTCTTAGAGCCGACGTACACGACGGGCAGCCCGACGCCTTTCGCGGCGGAGTAAAAGATACCGTCTGTCCTTGCGAGCCCGACACACATGGCGTTGACGAGGATGTTGTTGTTGTAGCGCGGATCGAAATTGGTTTCCCCACCAATGGTCGGCACGCCAATGCAGTTGCCATACCCGCCAATGCCGGCCACGACGCCGGAGACGAGGTGCCGGGTTTTCGGATGATCCGGTGCGCCAAACCGAAGGGCGTTGAGGTTTGCAACGGGCCGCGCACCCATCGTGAAGACATCGCGCATAATGCCGCCTACGCCTGTCGCGGCGCCTTGATACGGCTCGATGAATGACGGGTGATTGTGGCTTTCCATCTTGAAGACGGCGCAGTCTCCATCGCCGAGATCGACCACGCCTGCATTCTCACCCGGTCCCTGGATGACCTGTGGCCCTTCCGTCGGGAGCGTCTTCAACCAGACTTTTGATGATTTGTAGGAACAGTGTTCCGACCACATCACGGAGAAAATTCCGAGTTCGGTGATCGATGGTGTGCGGCCCATGATCTCCAGGACGCGCGCATACTCATCGTCTGAAAGGCCGTGTTCTGCGATCAACGCCGGCGTTATGTCAGCAGGTGTTGGCGTGGCGTGAGGGCCGCTTGAGGTCGTACTCATTTCGGTCTCCAGAACAGGGGTGCACAGCGGCACGCAGAGGCAGCGTATGGCTTGAGAAACATGCCGTTCTCGGCGCGGCCTGCACGGCGCGTTGAAGGTCGGTCGTGCTTATAGCGGTCAGGGTTTGTGTTGTCCTGCTCCGCTCAACTGCTCTCCCCAGCCGCGGCATTGTCCGGGCCGGATGCGCTTCCTCGCACTACTGGAGCGTATCAACATCTGTCTGGGTTACGATGTAGGAACCGGAAAAGCTGATGATGTCGCCGGGTGCGAGCGTGTCCCACGAGGCGTCGGACGCGGCATCTGTCGAGTCCCCTACGGGTGTGTTGTCTGTCACCAGTGTTTCGCCGGCGGGTACGGGTGGCGGGCCGGTGCCATTGTGGCTGTCGCTGATGGTGACCCCGTTGATCGGCATGTTTCCGGTGTTGGTCACCGTGTACGTATAAACGATCGTTTCTCCGGCCCCCCGACCTGTGTCGTTGTCGGCAAGTTTTTCGAGATTGAGTTCCGGGCGCGGCGGGAGTGTTGTCACGGTTGGGTTGTCGTCGGCGTTTGTCGCGCCGGAAAGATCCGTTGCTGCCTCGTTGTGAAAATCTACGCCGTCGGCGCGTGCCTGGTTTGCGAGGGCGCCGGCGTTGATGTCTGCCTGCTCCAATGCGTAAGACGCCGTGAATGTCACCGTTTCGCCAGGACGGATGTCGGTCGGTGTCCCGGCGCCGCCGTCATAATCGTTACCGCCCGACGACAGCGTCGGCGTTGGGACGGAACCGGCACCGGTGAAATCGCCCGCCTGGTCAGTGACACTCACGTTAAAGACAGTCTCGTTCGTCGTGTTGGTGACCACATACGTATAGTTCACCGTGTCACCGGCGTGTGCAATCCCGTCGCCACCGCCATCAATGACGCCGGATTTGATGACCGCGAGTTCGGGCGGATCAGAGGTGAGCTGAAATTCTCGGAAGGCGCTTTCGGTCGTGCCACTGCTGCGCAGGTTGTCGATGCGCACGGCCGTGATCGCCGGAAGTGCGTCCGGGCCACCGAGGGAGGCAAATGAGACGAACTTCGGATCATTGACTGAAAGCGTGTCACCAATGTCCACATCGTTTGCGATCAAAGTCTGCGGCGTGTTCGTCACGGGGTCGGTGTAGTCGACCTCGAGATCAAAAATCCGCAGCTCGTCGTCGGTGTAGACGGTACCGGAGTTCGACCAAACCGTAACGCCGTGATAAAACTCGTCGATATTGGGATTGTTGAAGGTGAACGTGATCTCGTGTGTCGGCTGACCGGGCACAGGGCAGTAACCCGCCGTGCCGGTGATATCTCCATCAGACGCGACGGCGACGTTTGCGATACACGCGCCGTTATGACGGGTTGGGACAAAGTTCTCCGTAACAAGGTCAGCAACACGATTTGCTGCGTGTGCGTCGTCGACGGTGCCCACCACCAGAAGCGCGATCAAAACCGCAACAGCGCGCTTCGTCATGCGGCTCTGAAAGGCGGAAAACATGGGGAGAAGCGGTCACGAAAGTTGCTGATCCATTGCGGGCTATACTCCAGATTACGTGATTCGCTTTTTTATCCACAGACATTGCAAACGCGGATTAATATCCATCTCTGCCGTTGTGACCTCTGCGCGACTGTGTTTCGCGACAGATTATGGCGTTCCAGCAAGACGCCTCAAAGCTCGCTGGCAAGTGTGCAGCCTTGGTGAATTGCGCGTTTGGCATCGAGTTCTGCCGCGACATCTGCGCCGCCAATCAAGTGAACGCTCATCCCGCGCGCTACCAAGGTGTCGTGCAGATCACGCCGCGGCACCTGACCGGCACAGATGATCACGTTGTCGACATCGAGCACTTCGGGTTTTTCTCCGACGGTAATGTGCAATCCGCGATCATCGATACGATCATAAGTTGCGCCCCCAACAGTCCTCACATGCTTCATCTTGAGGGAGGCACGGTGGATCCATCCGGTCGTCTTGCCCAGACCAGCGCCGAGCTTGCCGGACGAGCGCTGCAACAGCGTGATGTCACGTGCGGGTGCTTCAGGGGCTGGCCCCTCTGGAGCTATACCTCCCGGCGCCTCCTGCGGCGAGACGATACCCCACTCTTCGAGAAACACATTGATGTCGAGACTGGATGATGGCCCGGAATGGGAGAGAAATTCGGCAACGTCGAAGCCGATGCCACCTGCGCCAATGATCGCGACCCGCTTCCCGACCTCAGTGCCACCACTCAGGACATCGACGTACGACAACGCCTTTGGGTGATCGATGCCCTCGATATCCGGCTTGCGTGGCCGCACACCCGTCGCGAGGATAATCTCGTCATAGCCCGCACCGGCCAGTTCGTCTGCTTCGATGTGCTTTTCGAGGTGAAGATTGACGCCGGTGATTTCTATCCGTCGGCGGAAGTAGCGGAGCGTTTCGTAAAACTCTTCCTTTCCGGGGATCTGCTTTGCCATGTTGAACTGGCCGCCAATGTCACTTGCCGCGTCGTAAAGATCGACGTCGTGACCGCGCTCGGCCAATGTAGTTGCACAAGAGAGGCCGGCCGGCCCGGCACCGACGACGGCAATGCGCTTGGCACCGCTGACGGGAGGATAATTAAGTTCCGTTTCGTGGCATGCGCGCGGGTTGACGAGGCAGGACGTCATCTTCTTGTCGAAGACGTGGTCGAGGCACGCCTGGTTGCAGGCGATGCAGGTGTTGATCTCGTCCGCGCGACCTTCGGCGGCTTTTTTGACAAACTCCGGGTCAGCCAGGAAGGGACGTGCCATCGAGATGAGATCGGCCTGATTGTCCGCGATGATTTTGTCTGCGACTTCGGGGGTGTTTATCCGGTTCGTCGTGCAGAGCGGCAATGAGACGGCATCGCGGAGCTTTTCCGTGACCCAGGCGAATGCTGCTCGTGGCACCATGGTCGCGATAGTCGGCACGCGCGCTTCGTGCCATCCGATGCCGCTGTTGATGATTGTCGCGCCGGCCTTCTCGACTGCTTTTGCCAGCGTGGTAATTTCCTCCCACGTCTGACCGTCTTTGATCAGATCGATGATCGAGAGGCGATAAACGATGATAAAATCGGGCCCGACAGCTTCTCGCATGCGCCGAACGATCTCGACGGGCAATCGCATGCGGTTCTCGAAGCTGCCACCCCACTCATCCTCACGCCGGTTGGTGCGGGAAACGAGAAACTGGTTGATGAGATACCCTTCGGAACCCATCACCTCGACACCGTCATACCGGGCGTCGCGCGCAAGTTCGGCGGCGTTGACGAACGCGCTGATCTGACGCTCGATACCGGCTGACGAAAGCTGCCATGGCGTGAATGGGCTGATCGGAGATTTCACCTTTGAGGGTGCGACGGCGAACGGGTGATAAGCGTAGCGGCCCGCATGCAGAATCTGCAGTGCGATCTTTCCGCCCGCGCCGTGGACACTTGCCGTCACTTCGCGATGGCGCCGCGCCTGGCTGCGGCTCGCCATCGTGGAGGAAAACGGCGCGAGCCAGCCCTCAACATTCGGCGCAAAACCACCTGTCACAATCAGGCCTACGCCGCCTTCTGCGCGTTCAGCGAAATAGCGTGCCAGCTTGGGAAGATCGCGCTTCTTGTCTTCCAGGCCGGTGTGCATCGAGCCCATGACAACCCGGTTGCGCAACGTCGTGAAGCCGAGATCGAGCGGCGCGAGGAGATTGTCGTAAGTCGCCACCATGGCACACTCCTGACATGCGGAAAAAGCACGCTGCCCGGACGCGCCGGCTCACGCGAGATCGGGTATGTGATAGCGTGTGGTTGACGCTTACGTAAAGGCGCGGGTTGTCGCCGTCAGTTGGCCCGCCATTAACGCAGGTAATCACCACATCGCGGCGGGGTGGAGTTGCCCCATGGCATGATTGGAACGGTCGAGGTTGAATTCTTCGGGCTGCCGTCGATCAGTTTGTCGGAATAGATCAGATAGACGAGGACGTTACGCTTGGCGTCGCAGCCCCGCACGATCCGTACTTTCTTGAAGAAGATCGAGCGGCGCTCTCGATACATCTCCGATCCCTGCTTGAACTTGCCGCGAAATTTCACCTCGCCGACCTGTCGGCAGGCAAGTGATGCGTCGGAAAGTTCTTCCGCCAAGCCGAACCAGCCGACCCACCCACCTTTTTCCGGTACCGTGAAGTGACAGGCCACGCCTTCCACGTCCGGATCATCGATCGCGTAAGTTGCAAGCTTGTGGTCCGGTGACAGCAGCTTGAAGACCGTTGAGCGCTTGAAGATCAACTCGGGATCATCATCCGCATGCGCCGCTCCCGGTGCAAGAAGGCCAATGGCGGCGATGAGCAGCGCGAGGATTGCGGTGAAATGGCGTTGTGAGACAACCGGGCTGATTGGCATGGCAGGCATGAGAACTCCGTTTCGCGGTTGCGATTTTGCGGCGCGGCGCGCCAGACCAAGCTAAACGTTGGTTGCGCTATGCCGGTTCCGGCGAGGCGCTCGCGCGATCCGATCAGCGCTTCTCTTCCGGGATCAGACCTTGCGGCGAGAACCGCAGGACAAGCAACAGCACGAGCCCCATCGTCATGAGCCGCATGTGGGCCGCACTTTCAAGCAGGTGTGAACGTAGCGGACTGTCGGTGGCGAGGCCTGAAGTCAGCACGTCCATCAGCCAGAGGCCGACCGGCTCTGCCTCGACCCACGCGAACCAGATGATGAAGCCGCCAAGCACAGCGCCCCAATTGTTGCCAGAGCCGCCGACGATCACCATCACCCAGATGATGAAAGTGAAACGGAGCGGCTGATACGTGTCGGGGGTGAACTGTCCGTCCAGGGTGGTCAGCATCGCGCCAGCAATGCCAATCACGGCGGAGCCGAGCACGAAGACCTGGAGATGGCGCGCTGTGACGTTTTTGCCCATCGCGCCGGCGGCCGTCTCATTATCGCGGATCGCGCGCATCATCCGCCCCCATGGCGCGCGCAAGGCCGCTTCCGATAACCAGAGGATGACGAGCAGGACAGATAGGAACAACCCGGCGTAGCAGAGTTTGACGAAGATCGACGAGGCATCAACCGGGGAGGCGCCAAACCATGCCGCCCATTCCTGAAACCAGGCAGCCTGTTGCAGGTCGACTTCGTACGGGACGGGTCGCGGCAGGCCGGCGACATTCTTGACCCCGCGGGCAAGCCAGTCTTCGTTTTTGAGAATGGCGACGATGATCTCGGAGATGCCGAGCGTGGCGATGGCCAAATAGTCAGATCGCAGACCGAGAGAGATCTTTCCGACGACCCAGGCGGCGCCGGCCGCGAGCAGACCGCCAACGCCCCACGACAGGATGATCGGCAAACCGAGGCCGCCAAGATATCCGGTGCGGGCCGGCTCAATCGCTTCGATGGCTTCAACAGCCGGGTCAAAAAACGCGCGGGCGGAGAAAAAACCAACAACGATAAGCGCAGCTGCGATCCAACCACGGGCCGGTATCTGTCGTGTGATCACGATTGTTACGGCGACAATGGTCGCCACCGCGATCAACAGGGCGACCGCCATGTTCGCCCCACCGGCGGACCAGGCGTTGGCGACGGGCGGCATTGAGACGACGACGCCCGCAAGGCCGCCAAGCGCGGCAAAGCCCATGACACCGACGTTGAACAGCCCGGCATAGCCCCACTGGATGTTGAGGCCGAGCGCCATGATTGCCGAGATGAGACACAGATTGAAAATGCTCAGCGCCAGCGACCAGCTTTGCGCGACGCCAACCAGCGCAAGCAGGCAGCCCATTATGGCGAACATGGCCAATTTGCGCGGTGTGCCCTTGATCATACCGAGCGCCCCCTGAATATGCCCGTCGGTCGAAACAGCAAGACGAGGACAAGTATGACGAACGAGACAGCAAACTTATAGTCCGTCGAAAGAAGCTGAATGAGCCCCTCCGGCTGCCAGTCTTGCGGGCCGAGATATCCGAGCACCTTGCGGTAGGCAAAGGTGACCGAGACTTCGGAAAACGCGATCAGGAACCCGCCCGCGATCGCGCCCAGCGGATTGCCGAGCCCGCCTACGATGGCGCTCGCGAATATCGGGAGCAGGAGCTGGAAATAGGTGAACGGTTTGTAGCTTTTGTCGAGGCCGTAGAGCACGCCCGCGATTGTCGCGAGTGCAGCCGTCAGGATCCAGGTGATCATGACGACGCGCTCCGGGTTGATGCCGGAGAGCAGTGCGAGATCTTCATTATCGGAGTATGCGCGCATGGATTTACCGGTGCGTGTCCGGTTCAGGAACCAGAACAACGCGACGACAAGCGCAACCGTGACCACGACGGTGATCGCCTGTGACGTCTTGATGGCGAGACCTTCATCAAGACCTGTCATGCGCTTAAATTCGCGCGCGTTGATGATGAAGCGGGTTCCATCATTCACGATCTGATCACCCGCGCCAATGATGAAGCGCACAAAGCCGCCCATGATGAACATCATGCCGATAGATGCGATAAGAAACGAGACGGGTGGCGCTTTTTTCTCTCGATAGAATCGGTAGACCGCGCGGTCGGTCGCTAGGATGAATGCGACCGTTGCAAGGATACCGATCGGCAGCGCGAGCAGGACGGTGGGCAGCGGGTCAATGGAGATGCCGACGGACTGCAGCCACCACATCACAAGGATCGAGGCCATTGCGCCGAAGGACATCGCCTCACCGTGCGCGAAATTGGAGAAGCGGAGGATACCGTAGACGAGTGTGACGCCGAGGGCTCCGAGTGCAAGCTGGCAGCCGTAGGTGAGGCCCGGCACGATGAGAAAATTGGCGAGGATCACGAAGGCGTTGATCACATCGGTCATGCGGATGCCCTCCACCGAGCCGGCGCCTGCAGGCCGATAAAAACGCTGTCTGGTCGCCGCGCCATCCGATTACCCACCCAGAAACGAGCGACGGACGTCAGGGTTTGCAAGCAACGCCGCGCCCGTGTCGGTGTAGCGATTGCGGCCCTGCACCAGAACGTAGCCCTTGTCGGCGATGGATAGCGCCTGACGGGCGTTCTGCTCGACCATCAGGATGGTGACACCAGTCCGCGCAATCTCGATGATGCGGTCAAAAAGCTCGTCCATTACGATTGGGGAGACACCTGCAGTTGGTTCGTCGAGCATCAGCACCTTGGGGCGCGTCATCAATGCACGACCGACCGCGACCTGTTGGCGCTGACCGCCGGAGAGTTCGCCCGCAGGCTGGGCGCGTTTTTCCTCGAGTATCGGGAACAGGGAAAACACCTCAGCCATCGTCTCCGCGATCCCGTCTTCACGGATGAAGGCGCCCATCTCGAGATTTTCCTCCACTGTCATTGTGGAGAAAATATTTGACGTTTGCGGTACGAACCCCATGCCCTTGTAGACACGAGCCTGCGGCGTGAGCGCTGTGACATCCTCCCCATCGAGAACAACGCGGCCGCCGCGCAGATCCAACATGCCGAACATGGCTTTCATGGCTGTTGATTTGCCCGCGCCATTCGGGCCGACAACAACAGCGATCTCGCCCTCGTCGATCTCGATCGTGCACTCGTGCAGGATGTCAGCGGCGCCGTACCCGCCGGTCATCGCCTCGCCAATCAGGACGGTCATGACGACGGCACCGGCACGTCTGCGCTCTTGGAGCTGCCCTGCGTGCGATTCTTCAGACCGGTGCCGAGATAGGCTTCGATGACATTCTCGTCGGACTTTACGGCCTCGGCGGTGCCCTGTGCGAGGACGGCGCCTTCCGCCATGACGATCACCGGGTCACACAGTCGGGAGATAAACTCCATGTCATGCTCGATCATGCAGAACGTGTAGCCGCGTTCCGTGTTTAATCGCTGTATGGCATCGCCGATGGTGTTGAGGAGTGTGCGGTTTACGCCGGCGCCGACCTCATCGAGGAACACGATCTTGGCATCAACCATCATCGTGCGACCAAGCTCAAGCAGCTTCTTCTGCCCGCCGGACAGATTGCCCGCGCGCTCGTTGGCGACGTGAGAGATCTGGAGGAAATTGATCACGTCATCGGCGCGCGCGGCAATCGCTGTCTCTTCCTCGCGGACGCGGGCAGGGCGGAACCACGCGTCGATCAATCGCTCACCCGCCTGCGCGCCGGGCACCATCATCAGGTTTTCTCGGACGGTGAGCGTGGAGAACTCATGCGCAATCTGGAACGTCCGCAGCAGCCCTGCGCTGAACAGCTCGTGCGGCTTGAGGCCGGTGATATCGCGATCTTCAAGAAAGACTCGGCCACGCGTTGGTGGAAACAGCCCGGCGATCACATTGAAGAGCGTGCTTTTGCCAGCGCCGTTCGGGCCGATGAGACCGGTGATCGTGCCTGGCGCGATCTCGAGACTGACACCGTCCACCGCGCGTATGCCACCAAAGTGCATATGAAGGTCTTCAACACGGATCATGCTGTGACTGGCATATCCCGGCGCCCTTCGCTGACAGTGGAATGGCCCTAACAGAGAATCGGCCCGGACTGTCGGGTCCGGGCCGATGACGTTGATCTACGGTCTAGCGGAATTTGACCGTGGTGATCTTCTGGTCCTTCACAACGATCTCACGATAGTTGCCGGCGCTCTCGCCTGCCCCGACGAGTTCGACTGCTGAGGCGCCGACATAATCGATCTCCTTGCCTTCACCGATCAACTTGATCGCCTTGGCCAGTTCGCCCGGGAAGATTTTTTCTCCTG
>JBCBXF010000055.1:0-15267 GCA_039816705.1 Pseudomonadota bacterium
AGCACTTTCTCGCCGTCGCCGATGTCCGTGTGGAGTGTTTTGCCAAGCCGCCCTTCATTGTTGGCGATCAGCGCACCCGCCGCGTTCAGGATGTGTCCGGTCGAGCGGTAGTTCTGCTCCACGCGGAACACCCGTGCGCCCGGGAAGTCCTCCTCAAAGCGGAGGATATTGTCAACTTCGGCCCCGCGCCATCCATAGATCGATTGATCATCGTCGCCGACACAGCAGACATTGTGCGAGCCCTGCGCCAACAGCCGCAGCCAGAGATACTGCGCCACGTTCGTGTCCTGATACTCGTCAACGAGGATGAACTTGAAGCGTGCGTGATACTCTTTCAGCACATCCGGGTTTTGCTGGAAGAGCCGCAGACATTCCAGCAACAGGTCTCCGAAGTCGGCCGCATTCAACTCTTTCAGGCGGCGCTGATACTGCTTGTAGAGGTCGCCGCCTTTCCCTTCCGCAAACGCGAATGCCTCGCCTTGTGGCACTTTGTCAGGCGTCAGCCCACGGTTCTTCCAGCCGTCAATCAAATTGGCGAGCTGCCGCGCCGGCCAGCGCTTGAGATCAATATTTTCCGCTTCGATCAACTGCTTGAGCAGACGGATCTGGTCATCCGTATCAAGGATGGTGAAGCCGGACTTCAGATCCACCAGTTCTGCATGGCGTCGAAGAATTTTCACACCAATCGCATGGAACGTACCGAGCCACGGCATGCCCTCGACCGCCCCGCCAATCAGCGTGCCGATGCGCTCTTTCATCTCCCGGGCCGCACGGTTCGTGAACGTCACCGCCAGAATTTCGCGCGGCCATGCCTGTCGTGTCGCAAGAATGTGTGCGATGCGCGTGGTCAGCACGCGTGTCTTGCCCGTGCCTGCTCCGGCAAGCACAAGCACCGGCCCTTCCAGTGTCTCGACCGCAGCGCGCTGCTCCGGGTTCAACCCGTCAAGATAGGAGAGTGGCTTCTGACCAAGCGCGCGCTGCGAGATACTGAGCGGTGCCAGCCCCGCTTGCGCCTCCGCACGCTCCTGCGCCGTCATCGTTGCGTTCGGCGGCGCCGGGTTTTCACGCTCGGAATATCGAGCGTCCTCGTGGTCCGTGTCGGACGGCATGTTCGCGCTCTGTTCATGATCGGTGGCCATGCATCGCAGTTATAGCAAACCCATTGCGGTTTGAACGGGGCGCGGCGTTGGGTCCACAGGCTTGGTGTGCAAGTCGGACGCACGTGGCGGCACTAGCCTGCCGCTGTCATCCGGTAACCCATCTCCCAGAAGTCTGCCTCGAGCCGGGTGGCCTCGCGGAAGATCGTCATCAGTTCGGCTTCGCGTGCCGGCGTGAGATAGGTCGTTGCCAGCCGGTCAAGCTGCGCGATCGCGGCATCGGCGACTTCTTGATACGCCGCGCCGGCATACTCCTCGATCCACACCCGGTAGGGATTTGTCGTGCCGCTGGCCCCGGGCATCGCCGCAAGGCGCGTCGCAATCTCTCCGTAACCGATAACGCACGGCGAGAGCGCCACTTTCAGCGCGAGCAGATCACCGCGCATACCGGTCTCGAGCACGTAGCGGGTGTAGGCCAGCGTCTCCGGCGCAGCGGGCGCACGCTCCAGGTCATCCGGCGATAGCCCCCAACCGGCGCACAGCTTCACGTGAAGGTCCATCTCGACATCCACGATCGCCGAAAAACTCGCTGCCGCATCGCGCATCTCAGCGAGTGACGGCGCCTTGTAGGCCGCAAGGGCGTAAGCCCGGGCAAACTCGATCAGGAACAGATAGTCCTGAACGAGATAGACTTTGAAGGCGTCTTCCTGAAGCGACCCATCGGCCATCGCATCGGTAAAACGATGGTGGGTGTAAGCGTGCCACTCCTCGGCGGCTCCGGACTTGAGTTTATCGAAAAAGTTCATTGCGAAGGTTCAATCTCCGGTCGGGCGCCATGTCTTCGGTGGCGCGGCAAACGGGTTTTGATAGAGCGTGTCGTGGCTCTCAACACCAACATCAAACACACAATCACTTTGCGGGCGCGCCACGCAGAGCAATACGTACCCGGCCTTTGATTGCCGCTTGTTCAGCGCTGTGCCTTTCGGCTGGCGCACCTTGCCAGAGATCATCTTCGCCGCGCATGTAATGCATCCGCCATAACGGCATGCGATCGGCAGAACGTGACCTGCCGCCTCGACGGCATCGATGATCGCCTCGTCCTCGCGGACCTCAAGCTTAAGGTTATCGCGATTACGTAGCGTGATGGTGTGGGTTGCGGTCACGGGCAAACAATCGGCGGTGCGGCAAACGAGAAGCGCGGCACGGAGATAAATCCACGCCGCGCTCCGTTATGCTAGACCCAGATGTCCGACGAACAGTCGCCGCCCGGATATCGAGTCTCATGAGCGCGCGCCGGCCCGTTCGGCTCTTTGCCAAAATCAACAAGGAAGTTGTCACGCACGCTCATGCCTCCGTTCTCGACATCGCAATCCACGATGATCATGACGCCGCCGGCATCCTTCATGTCTGGGTAGAACTGGTTGTCCCACGTCGAGAACAGCGACGTCGTCACATAGAGGCGTTTGCCGTCCAACGAGAGCTGAATCATCTGCGGCGCACCATTCACATCCCGGCCGTTGACCGAAGGCTGCTTGCCAAGCAGCCCGCCGATCCAGACCTGACCCGTCATCTTCGGGTTCGACGGATCGGAAATGTCGTACTGGCGCAGATCGCCATGCAGCCAGTTCGAGAAGTAGAGATATTTATCATCCATAGAGACGAGGATGTCCGTGATCAGACCCGGCATCGGGACCGGAAAATTCTCCACATCGATCGCATCGACGTCGATCACCTTCTCGATTTCCATCTCGCCGTCGTCTTTCTTGTACCAGTGAAAGACGTTGGACGAGAGCGTCGCGCCGACAAACCCATGCGTGGAATCCGGATCGTGGTGGAAGCGCACCTCGAGCGGGATCATGCCTTCCTCGCCAAGATCGACCGTCTTCTCGATCGAGCGGTTCTTGAAATCCCAGAAGTGAATCTGCGAGCCGTAATTTCCCTTGGCCACATCTTCCAGATCGAAGCCCGGCATGAACGTGTTCGGCGCGCCCCACTCGGTCGAGACCATCATGTTGTGGCGCGGCTGATACCAGAAGTCGTAGTTGAACTTCATGCCGGTGATGTCTTTTTCCCACCGCCCGACAATCTCGAAATCCTTGTTGAGATGCAGGAAGCCACCTGGTGCATTTCCATCCGCATCGCCGAGCATCGAGACGATAATATCGGCCCCGAGGCAGTGCACGGTGTGGGGCGCGGAGAGGTTGGTCTTCTCTTTGATCTCGTCGCCGCTAATCGTCTTGAAGAGCGTCGGCTTGCGTGGGTCGGTCGCTGTATCGACGATGTAGAAGTTCGATGTTCGCACACCCGGAATGATCAGATACTGCCGCGACATGCCCGTATCCGAATGACAGGACGAGCAGGCGTTCCAGCCCATATGGTGCAGCTCATCACCAATCGTCGGCATCTCGGTCCGATGGATGATCTCGCCGTATGTCGGGCTTTCTTCGTCGACGTCGATCGTCGCAAGATAGTCGGGCTTTTCGATCCCCGTGCCCGTATAAATGCAGATCGTATAGACGACTTTCTCGCGCGGCGCCTTGATGGCCTCCTGCGGCGAGGCATAGCCCGGCCCCGTACAACACTCCGTCGCTGCTTCCGCCATCGCGGCCTCCCTGTTTTATTGTCTCAAGTCCGTGCCGGCACAACTCGGCGCGTCGTGCGTTACCTAGCACACGTCTTGGAAATTGTGACAACCATGTCAGGAGAGCCGTGGACATCGTGAAACCTTGCTTTCACGCGCGTCCTTTGTCTCACTGACAGCCCATGCAGGGTGTTCGAAACGGCAGATCCCATGACGACAGAGACGATCGATACGCTGGTGATCGGTGCTGGCCAGGCCGGCATCGCGATGAGTGAGCATCTGGGCAAATCGGGCATCGCCCATCTCGTCCTGGAGCGCGATCGCATTGCCGAAAGCTGGCGTACGCGGCGCTGGGATAGTCTGGTGGCCAATGGACCAGCTTGGCATGACCGTTTCCCGAACATGGAGTTTGCCTGCTGCGGCCCCGACGGTTTTCCAGGAAAAGATGGCGTGGTCGAGTATCTTGAGAGCTATGCCGATCAGATCGAAGCGCCAATCCGCTGTGGCGTCACAGTTCACAGCGTCCAACGTCGGGATGCCGCACCGGGCTTCATCGTCGAGACGTCTGAGGGTCAGATTGAAGCGGCCAATGTCATCGCCGCGACGGGGCCGTTTCAGCGTCCGCTCATCCCACCGGTGATACCTGCGGACGCGCCTGTGACGCAGATGCACTCTGCCGACTACCGAAATCCCGGGCAGTTAGCGCCGGGTGGCGTGCTGGTCGTCGGCGCTGGCTCGTCCGGTGCGCAGATCGCCGAGGAGCTGCTGGCCACGGGGCGCGATACACTTCTCTCCGTCGGCCCGCACGATCGCCCGCCACGCAGCTATCGCGGACGTGACTTCTGCTGGTGGCTTGGCGTGCTCGGCAAGTGGGATCTCGCGACGGTCGACCCCCGCACCGCCCATGTCACGATTGCGGTCAGTGGGGCGAATGGTGGGCGTACTGTTGATTTCCGGCGTTTCGCCAATGACGGAATGACGCTACTCGGCATGACGCAGAGCTATGCCAAAGGCACGCTCAGTTTTGCGGACGATCTGGTGGAGAATATTGCGAACGGCGATGCCAGCCATGATGCAATGCTCGATGCTGCTGATGCCTATGTCGCCCGCAACGGTCTCAGCCTTCCGCAAGAGCCTGACGCGCGGCGTCGTTTGCCAGATGCACCATGCATTTCTTCCCCTATTCGCGAGCTTGATCTCGCCGCCGCGGGCATCTCCACGGTGATTTGGGCGACAGGCTATGCACTTGATTTCGATTGGTTGCAGGTCGATGCGTTTGATGAGGCCGGAAAGCCCGATCATCGACGCGGCGTCTCCGTTGAGCCGGGAGTTTATTTCCTCGGCCTGCCGTGGCTGTCGCGCCGCGGGTCCGCGTTCATATGGGGCGTCTGGCACGACGCGAAGTTCATCGCTGATCACATTGTGACGCAACGCGCCTACCGTGATTACCGCAGCCCGTCAGAGATGAACGCAGCAACCATCTGAGCGCGCATCAGCGATGTTCCTCGCGATGGCTGTCGATCAATTCGTCGTTGAAGGCATGCAGCGCGGTGATGTGATCCGCCCAGCCGATCACGGTCGCCAGATCACGGGACTCGACGACGGCCAGCCGGTGGCGTCCGGTGCGGTCAAACTGCCGAAGCGCGTCGTCCATCGTGTCGCTCGCGAGGATCCACGACACATCGCTCTCCGATGATATTGGCTCGACGACTTCGTCATCCTTCAACGGTGTCATGAACCCGCGCACGAGCATGCGCCGCATGATTGCCTGATGCGGTCCTTCGTGGAGGAAAAGTCCGCGTGTGCCGAGCTGCCAGTGGAAGAAACTCTCGCCATGGACCGCATGGGTCAGTCCGTTCGCAATGGCGACTGTGACAAGCAACGCAATGGTCATGGCATATCCGCCTGTCAGTTCGAACACGACCATCGCCGTTGAGATCGGAGCGCCGAGCACCGCAGAGGCGACCGCCCCCATGCCGAGAATGGCGTAGAGCCCACCACTCGACGCGACATCCGGAAAGACCGACGCCGCAATCAGTCCGAACGCACCCCCTGTCATGGCGCCAAGATAAAGCGATGGAGAAAAAATACCGCCGCCGAACCGGCTCGCAATCGTGATCGAGGTGGCAGCCGTCTTTGCCGCGAGCAGCGCGATCATGAGCCCGATGCCAAGCGCCGCATCTTGCTGCAGCGCCTGGTTGGTCGCCTCGTATCCGACGCCAAGCACCTCTGGAAATACAAGCGCGATCATCCCGACAAGCGCGCCGCCGATCGCCGGACGCAACCAGAGTGGAATGCGCACGCTCCAAGCTGCCCGCTCCGTTACGATGAGCGACGACTGGAAGATAATCGCGACCAGCGCACAGACTGCACCGAGCAGTGCGAAAGCCGGGAATTCGAGAACGGAGGTGATCTCGTAGTTCGGGATCAGAAATGCCGGGTTGTCTCCAAACACCCACCGCACGATCAGTGTGCCTGCTACGCTGGCGATGACAATTGGCACAAACGCACTCATCGCAAAGTGTGCCAGGATCACCTCATGCGCGAACAGCACGCCGGCAATCGGCGCATTGAACGACGCGGAAACCGCAGCGCCAACACCACATGCCAGCAGCGTCCGTCGATGTGTCGAGCCGAGCGATGTATAATTCTCGATCAGCGAGGCGAGCGTTGCGCCGAGATGCACAACCGGACCCTCACGGCCCGCACTGTTGCCTGTCCCGAGAGAAAGCGCAGCGATCCCCGCGCTCAAAAACCCTTCCTTGATCGGAATATTGCAATCTCGGATCGCCTGCGCCTCAATCACATCGGCCACGCCGTGTGCGCGTCGCCCTGGCATATACCGCTCAAGAATTTGCCCGACGAGCAGGCCACCGACGGTGGGCACGAGCAGTACAACTGACCAGTGAAGCTGTCGGGCCGCAGTCGCCACCTGCTCTTCCGCCATGGTGCCGAGCCAGAGCCACTGGATAGCTCCGATCGCAAAGCGGAAGCCGAGTGCCGCAAAGCCGACGCTGACACCGATCAACAGCGCGATGGCCCAGACCTGCGCCTCCCGCTCCGTGACATATCTGCGCAAGTTCGGAACAAACCGCTTGCGTACCAGATCGGCGACGCCTGTCTGTGCCCCATCGCGGATCGTTGCCATACCGCCAATGATGCCTGATCGCGGGTTCGTGGTTTCCGAGACCGGGACGTCGGTGGCTGGGTCGCCAACCGTCTCGGACCGGTCTTCCGGCGTCACGGCCTCGCGCTCGTTCATCATCCGTTCCGCAACGTCTGTCGCTTGGTTGCCCCGAACATCCGTGCACCACACCGCGACCTGCGGTCCAGAGAGGAATGCGGCAGGCGCGAAGAGCACCGACACGCAAGGCGTCAATCCCCCTGAAAGTGGCCATATTTCTGCTAGCTGTCCATGTCACCGAATGGCAGAACGGCAGTGGCGCTGATACGCATACGCGCGCGCCGAACCTGCAGTCAGCGTTGTGCCCGCTGAACGCCCGCTGTGGCGGAATAGCAGGGGCGACATTCGACACGCGAAACGGCGACGGAGCATGGCCGCGTGAACACACTTCTTCTATGGCTGGCCGGCTTGCTGATCCTCGTGCTTGGTGCGCTCTTCGCCGGGCCATACTTCGTGGACTGGAACAGCTATCGCACCGCGTTCGAAGCGCAGGCCACCCGCCTCGTGGGCCGCCCGGTCACCGTCGAGGGGAACGTCAACCTGCGCTTGCTCCCCGCACCGTACGTGAGTTTTGAAAGAGTCCAGATTGCCGGGCGTCCCGCGGCCCCGGAAAAAAGTCTTCTGCAAATCGAGAACTACACGCTCTGGCTCGCTGTGCCGCCCCTGCTGCAGGGTGAGATCGTTGCGCAGGCGATGGAGATTGATCGCCCGACGCTGGATCTCCGCCTGACGCGCGATGGCACCTTCGACATCGCCGATCTCGCGCGCAACGATGTGACACTGCCCTTCGTGCCGCGCAATGTCGCTTTCCGCAATGTTCAGATCACCGGCGGATCGCTCAGCGTGCACACGGCAGACGACCGTTTGGCTGTCCGTCAGGAGAATATTTCAGGCACACTGACAGCGCTTGCGCTGACCGGCCCTTACAAGTTTGACGGAACAGTCGGCGACGGCGCGCAAACACGAGAGATGCGCTGGTCGACCGGACGAATGACGGCGGAAGGTGCGGTCCGCGTCAAAGGCCAGTGGCGCGCGCCGAATGCCGGTATGACGGTTGCGATTGATGGGCAGCTGCTTTCAGCTTTGGAACGTCCGGCTTTTTCTGGTTCCCTTGCCGGCCGTCGCAGGCTGAAAGAAACGACCGGCTTTGAGTTCAAGGGCGACGTTTTCGCAGACACGTCTGGCGGCTCACTCAAAGACATGACGCTGCTGCTTGATGCGGAAGGGCGCCCTCAGATCATCGAAGGCAGCGGAACCGCCTCGTGGGAACCGGACACCGAACCGCAAGCGGCCCTCACACTCACCTCTCGTTGGCTCGATGTAGATCGTTTGATTTCCAGCGGAGAGAAAACTGGCATGCTCTCGCGCATCACCACTGCGTTGGAGCAGGTCGAAACCTATGCGTCATCCACGTTCGCAACAAAAACCACGTTCAAAGCGAGTCAGGTCAACTTCAACGGCGCACCGCTTGACGGCATAGAACTCGTCATCACCCGTAATGGCGAGACGGCGCGTGTTGAAAAGCTCCAGGCAGCACTCCCTGGCGCTGCGCATCTGAACATGTCCGGCGTGTACAAGGCGTCGCCGCCCACAGCCTCCGGCACTGCTGAAGGACGGTTGACCAACTTTGCTGGACGACTGCGTGTTGAAGGTCGCGCGCTCGCCCGCTTTGCCGCATGGCTGGAGCCGTCGTGGACCAATTCGTTTGCGCAAACCGCTGGGAATTTTTCTCTCTCCGGTGATCTTGCCCTCGCGCCCGGCAGCCTCGCGCTCACCAACGGTCGCGGATATCTGGACAAGACTGTCGCCGACATCGGCGTGAGGTATCGCGAGAGCCCGGAAGAAAAACTGAGCATCGCGCTGGATGCGGTCCACCTCGATCTTGCAAAATCATGGGGTGCGTTGTCCGAGACGTCAGAATTTCTTCGCCGTTGGGCGCAATCAGGCCGGCAGGCTGGGGATGCCGTTGCCGCAGGTGACGCTGACACCATTGCGGTCTCCCTCACAGGCACCGCCGCGCAGATCACTCTCGCTGATGCGGTGATGAACGACGTGGCTGTCAGCGCCGAGCTGAACGAAGACGGTGTCGCGGTTGACCAGTTCACGCTGATCACACAGGCCGGGCTGTCGATTGACGCCAAGCGTGGTCGTGTCGATCCCTCGCTCCCGGATGCCGAACGGCCATTGCGGTTCCTGATTGAGGTGGGAGAAGAAAAAGCGATGGCGCAGATGCTGTCGCTTGCAGGCGTGTCGCTTGAGCCCGCTATGCTGCAACGTATCAACACGATTGCCCTTCCTGCGCGCCTTGCAGGTCAGATTGCGCGCGACGGCAGCGCTCAGACCGTGACAATGCGCTACGACGGAACACTTGCCGGCAACCCGGCCATCGGGCGCGTGCAGATCGCAGGCGAAGAAGCCGACCTGCAAACTCGTACCTGGACAGTGGTCAGTGATATCGTCCTGAAGGACCCGGCACCGATCCTCGAGGCTGCCGGCCTCCCGGCCATCGGCGTTGCGTCTGGCCCCGGTGAAGCGTCCGCGCAATCAAATGCGCAAGCCGATGACACTGCAACACGGGACGATGGCAATCGCCTTGTTGTGTATGCGCTCGGGCGTCCCCGGGATGGGCTCAAGACCGATCTGTCGCTCAACACGCCGAATGTCACCGTGCGATTTGCCGGTCCGGTCTCCACATCCGCCCCAAGCGCAGATGCCGAAGGCGAGAGGTCAGGGGGCCTTCCGCTTCTTCGCGCATCGGGCAAGTTGAGCGCGCGCGTCAAGGCCGGCAATCAACTTGCGGAACTCATCGCGACGCCATCGAAAACCCCGAACGGGGAAAACCTCCACGTCGCCGCAACACTGGAGTACACGCCGGGCAAGACTCGATTGAGCAATGTGCGCTGGACGTATGGTGCCGAAAATGGCGAAGGCACGTTGGCCATCGAGCGCACCAACGGTGCGTCCCGTGTCACATTGAATGCTGAAGCCTCAACGCTCGCACTCCCGCAACTGGCCCGCATCCTTTCCGGAACCACACAGAGCTCGCCGGGAGAGACGGGGGACGTGGTCTGGCCTGCCACCCCATTCACGTTCCATCTGCCGGAGAGAATGACGGTCGATGCCGCGCTCAAGGTGAGACAGCTCGCCGTGACCGAGACCGCGACGTTGAGCAATGCGGCATTGACCGCGTTTGCCACCGGCGCGCGTGCACAATTGGACCTCACATCAGCAGCGTTTGCCGGTGGGCGGGTATCCGGGTCCGCACGTCTTGATCGCCGTGCCGCTGGCGCCGCTCTCAAGGCACAACTGCGCGCTGAAAACCTCGCGCTGGCGGAACTCTCCGGTACGTCCGGCAGCCGCGGTGATCGGCGCCCGGCGACGGCACGCAGCGACCAGACGAGCGAGACCCGTGTCGGGATCGACAATCCACCAATCGCCGGGCGCGCCGATCTCGCGCTTGACCTTGAGGGAGTTGCGCTCACGCCGAAGGGACTTGTCTCCGTCGCACGCGGCACGGGGCAACTCTTGGTGCGCGGTGGGACGTTGCGAGATTTTTCTCCGCAAGCCGTGCAGGATGTCGCTGCTGATCTTGCAGAGGATAATGCCTCTGTTAATCAGGCCGCGGTGAAGGCGCGCCTTGCATCACGGCTTGACGATCGGCCGCTTGCCGCCGAGGAGCTCAATCTCGCCCTCGCCGTACGCGACGGTGCCATCGAGATTGCGCCGTTCCGGATCACAACGGGGGCATCCGCGATCTCGGCAAAGAGCTTCGTCGATCTCGCGCGCCTGCGCCTCGACAGTGAGTGGCGGATCAAGCCAACCGTTGCCGTTGCAGCGGCGCAGACATCGGCCGTTTTACCGGCCATCTCGATCTTTTATGCAGGTCCGATGTATCGCCCATCCGAAGTCAAGCGTGGTTTCGGCGTTGCGGCACTGGAACGGGAGTTGACCGTACGTCGGCTGGAAGGAAATATCGACCAGCTCGAAGGCACCCGCGCCCTGATCCGCAAGCGCGTTGATGAAGCTGATGAGGCAGGCGCCGATGCCGATGCGCGTGAACGGCCGCCGCGCCCGACGATCGAGAGCACCGCGGCGACGCAGGGACGCAAACCCATCGTCGAGAAGATTCCGCAGCCGGTGCGCCCTGCACCGCCGAAGCCGCAGCAGCCGCGTCGCCAACGCCGCAGTGTTCCAAGTGATGACGGCCTTTGGGGGTTGGATGGCACTAAGCCGCCCGTCGACCTGCGTCTTCAAACGCCTCAGGGCGCCAATCCGACCTAAACCCCGCTTTTTAGTCTTATCCCCGGTTCGCGAGGGCACGAAAGTGCTGCAGCGCCGCCACGCGCAGCGCGCCGGAAAGCCCGGTGTCGTGCGCATCTCGCGTCGCATCAATGTTCTGGATCAACGTCGTAATCGTGATGCCGCGGGCAGCGGCCATCTCCTGCAAGGCGTGCCAGAACGGCCCTTCCAGCGAGACAGATGTTCGGTGTCCGGCAATCATTACGGACCGCTTGACGGGCCGCCCGGTCATCTGGTCATGGCTCTGGCACTCACAAAAGCGAGAGAGAACAATCAGATCACGCGTTCGGTGCGACCATCGCTTCCGGTCGAACGACCTCGTCAAAGCGCTCCGCCGTGACATACCCGAGCCTCACGGCCTCTTCTTTGAGTGTCGTCCCATTCTTGTGCGCGGTCTTCGCGATTTCCGTCGCCTTGTCATAACCGATCTCGGGCGCCAGCGCCGTGACCAGCATCAAGGATCGCGACATGAGGTCGGCAATCTGAGTTTCGTTTGCTGAAATCCCGGTCACACAATTATCAGTGAAGCTGACAGAGGCATCTGCAATCAGTCGGATCGACTGAAGGAGATTATACGCCATCACCGGCTTGAACACGTTGAGCTCGAAATGCCCCTGGCTGCCGGCCATCGTCACGGCGGTATGATTGCCCATCACCTGGCAGCATACCATCGTCAGCGCTTCACATTGCGTCGGGTTCACCTTGCCCGGCATGATTGAGGAACCTGGCTCGTTCTCGGGGAGAGAAAGTTCGCCGAGGCCTGACCGTGGACCGGAGCCGAGCAGGCGGATATCGTTCGCAATCTTGAACAGGCTGACCGCAATCGTGTTCAGCATACCCGAGGCCTCGACCATTGCATCGTGCGCCGCGAGTGCCTCGAACTTATTCCGCGCTGTCACGAATGGCAGCTGCGTGAGCGAGGCGACCTCCTCAGCGAACGCCTCAGCAAATCCGGCCTTCGCATTCAGCCCGGTGCCAACCGCCGTCCCACCCTGCGCCAGCTCAAGCAATGGCGGAAGCGCACTCTCCGCGCGACGGATCGCACCGTCGAGCTGGGCCGTGTAGCCGGAAAACTCCTGCCCGAGCGTCAAAGGCGTCGCATCCTGCAGGTGTGTGCGCCCGATCTTGATGATCTGCGCAAACGCCTCCGCCTTGTCGTTCAGCGCGTTACGAAGCGTCCGCAACGCCGGCAGGAGCGCATGGTGGATCTGTTCCGCGCAGGAAATGTGCATGGCCGTTGGGAATGTGTCGTTCGACGATTGTGAGCGGTTCACGTGATCGTTGGGATGCACCGGTTCTTTGCTGCCGATGGTGCCGCCGAGCATCTCGATCGCCCGGTTTGCAACCACTTCATTTGTGTTCATGTTGGACTGCGTGCCGGACCCTGTCTGCCAGACGACAAGCGGAAAATTGTCGTCGAGTTTGCCTTCCGCAACCTCAAGCGCAGCGGCGGCAATCGCATCACCCAGATCGCTCGGCAGATTGTCGAGACGCATATTTGCCTTCGCCGCGCAGTGCTTGACGATCCCAAGCGCGCGCACCACTGGCGCCGGCATCTGCTCGTTGCCGATTTTGAAGTTGCCGAGCGAGCGCTGCGTCTGTGCGCCCCAATATTTGTCTCCCGGCACTTCAAGCGGGCCAAAGCTGTCAGTTTCGGTACGGCTGTCGGTCATGTGTCGGGTCCGGATATGCTGCTCACCTGCCTGCGTCATAACGAACACCGGGTGCGAACGAAAGCGGATGAATGCGCTTGTCATTTCAATATAACTAGTTTAGTAGTTATATTGATCCAAGGAGCGCAGCCATGTCGAAATCAGCACAGCCCGCAGACACGATCGCACCGGTCGTGGGTGCCTCACCGGTCATGCCGCTGGAACAGGCCGCGGCCGGCTTCGCCGCGATGGGTTCGGATGCGCGCTTGGCGGTGTTGCGGCTTTTGGTGCGCGCCGGTCACGCAGGTCGCACGGTCGGTCAGCTACAGTCCGCGCTGGATCTCCCTGCCTCAACCCTCGCGCACCATCTGCGCACGCTCGCTGTCGCCGGGCTTGTGACGCAGGAGAAGCGGGGCCGCAGCGTCATCAATCGCGGCGCGTTCGACCATCTTGAGCGGCTCGGGCAGTTTGTGCTCGCCGAGTGCTGCCACGATCAACAGGCTGCGCCCCGCATCGTCGACACACGTGACGAAGAGCATAAGGATGTCGAGAGATGAGCACCGCATTCGAAAACACGTCGGGTACCGCCACGTCATCGGCGCGACCGTCATTGGCAACACGGCTCAAAACGGCGCTGGCCACACCATGGCTTGTCACCATCGGTGTCCCGATCGTTGTGGCACTGCTCGACCCGGCGCAACTGTCTGCCGTCGTCCAGTTTGCCGTGTCCGCCTTCATTGGCACGTTGCCCTACATCGCGGTGGCCGTACTCCTTATCGCCTGGCTGAAAGCCGCGGGCGCCGAAGCGGCCATCGCCGCTGCATTCAAGGGGCGTGAGGCGCGCATGATTGTGCTTGCTGCTGCGTTTGGCGGGCTCGCTCCGTTTTGCTCCTGCGAAGTCATTCCGTTCATCGCGGGGCTGCTCGCACTCGGCGCGCCGCTGTCGGCCGTAATGGCGTTCTGGCTCTCATCGCCGCTCATTGATCCGCCGACCCTGCTGATTACAGCGCAGGCGCTCGGTTGGGAGTATGCCATCGGAAAAGCCGTTGCGGCCGTCTCCCTCGGGCTCTTCGGTGGTTATGCAATCTGGGCGTTGCGACGTGTCGGTGTGTTTGCCAGCCCACTGCGCGCCCGCGAGACATCCGGATGCTGTGGCTGTGGCCCGAACCCGTTCGACGGCACGCCGCAGTGGGCCTTCTGGAACGAAGACGAGCGTCGTCAGATATTTAAGCAGGAAGCGATTAGCAATGCCCGCTTCCTGATCCGCTGGCTCGCGCTCGCTTACGTCCTCGAGGCCATTCTCGTCACGTACGTGCCCGCGGAGTTGATCGCCGGCCTCGTTGGGGGTGAGGGGCTCGCTCCAATCGCGACGGCCGCTGTGATCGGCATGCCGACTTACCTCAACAGCTACGTTGCACCGCCGCTGCTCGCCGGTCTCGTCGCGCAGGGCATGACACCCGGTGCCGCGATGGCGTTCATGATCGCGGGCGCCGTGAGCTCTATCCCGGCCATGGCGGCGGTGTGGTCTCTGGTGCGGGTCCAGGTTTTCGCGAGCTATCTTTCCCTTGGTGTGGTCGGCGCCATCGTCGCCGGCGTCATCTTCCAGGCGCTGCTCTGACGCACACCTGTTGCAAAAGTTGATCACGCCTGTCGGTCTCGCTGCGCTAAACAAGGGTGTCGCCCAGCTCACCCCAATGCCGAGCGCCGAATGACGATCCGACCCTTTTGTCGAAGCATACGATGCGTGGTCATGCTGGCGGCGTGCGTTGGCGCAGCCCTCGCGACATCGGCGTCTGCAACGACCGCAATCGTGGTTGATGTGGACAGTGGCGCCGTACTCCACGCTGAGCGTGCAGATCAGCCGTGGTATCCCGCCTCGATCACCAAGCTCATGACGGCCTACGTCGCTTTTGATGTATTGGCCGCCAGCCCCGACATCGCTGAAGACACGCCCGCGCGATGGTCGGATCATGCAAACGCGCAGGAGCCGACAAAACTCTGGTTGCGCACCGGCACCGAGCTTCCACTCGGTATCGCGGTCGGCGCCATGATCGTCAAATCCGCCAACGACGCGGCGACGATGGTGGCAGAGACAGTTGGGGGCGCATTGGCCGACTTCACGCGTTATGGCGCATGCCGAGCGACGGAGGGAGTATCGCACCGCGATGACGCCGGCGTGCGCGTTTTCGACCCGGCTCCCGACCCGATGGACAGGTTTGCCAAGCGCACATCAGGCCTCGGCGCAGCCCGCTTTGACGATGCCCGCACACCTTGGGTCGCCTGCCGCCACGACGCCTTTATCGCTCAGATGAACGCGACCGCGCGGCGCCTCGGAATGACGCAGACGCGTTTCGTCAATGCAAACGGCCTGCCGCACGCCGGTCAGGTCACAACCGCACGCGACTTTGCCAAACTCGCGCGGGCCCTGATCCGCGATCATCCTCGCTATGCGCC
>JBCBXF010000056.1:0-9576 GCA_039816705.1 Pseudomonadota bacterium
GTAGAAGTTGTTGATCTCGATGTATTCTTCCGGGCGTACGGGATGCGCCAGTGGTCCGGCATCCTCACGGAACTGGCTCGCACGCAAGCGGAGGACATCGTCGATCCGCTTGACCGCGTGACCTCGCATGTCACCGGAAAACTGTTGGTCCCGGGAGACCGTCAGACCTTCTTTCAGGCAGAGCTGGAACCAGTCGCGGCAGGTGATCCGGTTGCCAGTCCAGTTGTGGAAGTACTCATGGGCGATCACACTTTCGATCGCCTCATAGGTGGCGTCGGTTGCGGTCTCGGGTGATGCGAGGATCAGCTTGTCGTTGAAGATGTTGAGGCCTTTGTTCTCCATGGCCCCCATATTGAAGTCGCTCACGGCGACAATCATGAAGATGTCGAGGTCGTACTCCCGGCCGAAGCGTTTTTCATCCCACGCCATCGACCGTTTCAGGCTGTCCATCGCCCAAGCGCATCGATCTTCCTTGCCGGGTTCGACATAAATCCGCAGATCGACGGTGCGGCCGGACATCGTCTTGAAGGTGCTGGCGATCGAGCGAAGATGCCCGCCGACGAGCGCGAAGAGGTAGGATGGTTTTGGGTGCGGGTCGTGCCAGATCGTGTAGTGGCGATCCGTGCCGAAGACGGTGCCATGCTCGACAAGATTGCCGTTGGAGAGCAGGGCGGAGGCATCGTCCTGTGCAGCCTCGATCCGCGTGCGGTAGACGGAAAGAACGTCGGGGCGATCGAGAAAGTATGTGATCCGGCGAAAGCCTTCCGCTTCGCACTGCGTGCAGTAGATCCCGCGGGAGCGATACAACCCGGACAGTGCAGTGTTCGCCTGCGGATCACAGGTTGTCACGATCTCTAGCGTAAATGCACGTTGGGGCGGCTTCTTGATCGTGAGGGTATGCTCGGCGACAACATAGTCGGCGTCACCGACCTTTCGACCTGAGATCTTTACGCTTTCGAGTGTGATCAGTTCGCCATCAAGGACCAGCGGCGCTGCTTTTGTGCGACCGGTTGGCTTGGCTGCCGGGTTTGGCCGCACCCGCAAGCGGGCCTTGACGCGCGTCTCGTTGGGATCGAGCGCGATATCGAGGTCGACAGTGTCGATCAGATAGTCTGAGGGAGCGTAGTCCTTCAGATAGATCGGCTTCGGGCGGTCAATCTTCATCTGTTCATGATTTGTTTGAGAAATGCGCTGGCAAGCGATCCGCGGCCTGTGTATCCCGTTCCCATAACCCTTTCCAGCAACGTTTCCGACGCATTGCGGAGTTTCGTTACCGCAAGATCGGCCGTCCAGATCGGAAACGGCCCGTCTCGGGGCACTGCGGTGCCGCTAAGGCGATGTCGGGTCGTGGCGGCTGCAACTCGCGGGTCGTTCCCGACCCGTGTTTGTGGTGTGGGGAGGCAACACGTATCTCGCAGGCCGCACATGTCACTCGACCATACACGACGGCGCACGTTCGCCATCATCTCTCACCCGGACGCTGGCAAAACGACCCTGACAGAGCGATTGTTGGTCGCTGGTGGCGCAATCCATCTGGCGGGTGACGTCAAGGTGCGCGGGGATCGTCGGCGGGCACGCTCGGACTGGATGAAGATCGAGCAGGAGCGCGGGATCTCCGTCACCAGCTCTGTGATGACGTTCGAGTACCGCGATCTGGTGTTCAATCTGCTCGACACGCCGGGCCACGAAGATTTTTCGGAAGACACCTATCGGACGCTGACAGCGGTCGACAGCGCGATCATGGTGATCGACGCCGCGCGCGGTATCCAGAGCCAGACGCGCAAGCTGTTCGAGGTCTGCCGACTGCGCGACATCCCGATTGTCACCTTCATCAACAAGGTCGATCGTGAAGGGCTTGAGCCGTTCGAACTGCTCGATGAAATCGAGGATGTGCTGCAACTCGAGGTGTCACCGTCAATCTGGCCGATCGGGATGGGGGGCAATTTCCATGGCTGCTATAACCTTCGCACAGACACGTTCCTGACGTCGTTAAAGGGCAAGGGCGCGGCCGCCGATACAGCCGTCGACTGCAGCGGATTAGACGATGCGCAGCTTGATGAGCTGGTGCCGGAAAACGTGCTGGTCGGGGCTCGGGAAAGTGCCGAGTTGGCGATGGCGGGCTATGCCGCTTTCAATCGTGATGCCTATCGAGAAGGCAATCTGACGCCCGTGATCTTTGGCTCGGCGTTGCGTGACTACGGCACCAAGGGGCTCATTGATCTGATTGCGGATCATGCGCCGGAGACCCAGCCCAACCCGACGGACAGCCGCAAGGTGAGTCCTGATGAAAAAGATGTCACCGGCTTCGTCTTCAAGGTGCAGGCGAACATGGATAAGAATCACCGCGACCGGGTGGCGTTCATGCGACTGTGCTCAGGCGCGTTCAAACGCGGAATGAAACTCCGCCAGGTCCGCACCTCTAAGGACGTAATGATCCACTCGCCGATTTTCTTCCTCGCGCAGGATCGGGAGATCGCCGAGGACGCCGGGCCGGGTGACGTCATTGGCGTTCCGAACCACGGCACGATCCGCGTGGGTGATACGTTTACCGAGGGTGAGAACCTCCGCTTCACGGGCCTGCCCGCGTTTGCGCCGGAAGTGCTACGTCGGGTCCGGCTCATCGATACCGGTAAGGTGAAACAGATGCGTCAGGCGCTGCAGGACCTGTCTGAGGAAGGGCTGGTGCAGGTCTTCAAGCCTTCCATCGGCGCGCAATGGATTGTTGGCGTGATCGGGGTGCTGCAACTCGAGGTTTTGAAAGATCGTGCCAAGCAGGAGTATCGCGTCGAGATCGATTTCGAACCGGTGCCCTATGACATGGCGCGCTGGCTGGCTGCGGATGACCCTGCGGATGTCGAGAAATTCATCAAGGCGAACACGACAGCGGTTGTGCGTGACCGAGATGATGATCCGGTGTTCATGGCGCAAAGCCAGTGGGAGCTCGACTACAAGGCAAAGACGTTCGAGGACGTCCGCTTCTTGAAGACGAAAGAGCTGGAATGAGGTTGTGAGGTGTCAGGACGGCAGAATGGAAACCGCCCCGCACTTCGGGGCTGCTTCGTAAATGATTTGAATGACATGACTCCTGCCTTGTCGGCAAACCCGCCTCAGTCTCAGTGGTCACTGTCTTCGTCGCGCTGGTGATCGTTGGCACAGGCGCGTTGAGCGCGTGCGTCATGGCACCACGAGCGGCAGTTTTCTAAAAGCGAACATGTTTCATTAAGGGGGTCCTCTTGGGATGCATGACGGGGATGTGTGTTGAAGCGCTCAGCTGAGGAGCGCGTCTATCGGTTCCAATGTGTCACGCCCACCGGCTCTCAGCGTGATTGATTGAAGTGCCATATGTTGCTAGAACGTTCCAAGAACAAAGGGGCGTTCATGAAACTCGACATTGCGCAGAAATTGGAAGTTTTGGCCGATGCTGCAAAGTATGATGCGTCATGCGCGTCGAGTGGCACAGCGCGGCGTGACTCTCGAGACGGTAAGGGAATTGGGTCGGCTGGTGGCAGCGGCATCTGCCATGCCTATGCACCGGACGGCAGGTGCATTTCGCTGCTTAAGGTGTTGCTGACGAACTACTGCAAATTTGACTGCCTGTATTGCGTCAATCGCGTTTCGAGCAATGTGAAACGTGCTCGCTTCACGGTTGAAGAGGTCGTCCAGCTTACGCTCGATTTTTATAAGCGGAACTACATCGAGGGATTGTTCCTCTCGTCCGGCATCATGCGTGATCCGGACTATACGATGGAGCAGGTTGTCGAGGTCGCGCGGCAGTTGCGGGAGGTGCACAACTTCCGCGGCTATATTCATCTCAAGACCATCCCTGAGGCGTCGCCTGACTTGTTGGCGCGCGCTGGTCGCTATGCGGATCGGCTCTCGATCAACATCGAGCTGCCGAAGGATGAGAGCCTCAAGGCGCTTGCGCCTGAAAAAGATACGGGTGGCATCCGGCGCTCTATGGCGAACATGCGGATGGCGGTCGAAGCGGCGAAGGACGAGCGCAAGCATCTGCGCAGCGCGCCGCGCTTTGCGCCGGCCGGACAGAGCACGCAAATGATCGTCGGTGCAGACGCGTCGCGCGACGCCGACATCCTCACAACTTCGGAGACCCTCTATTCGAGCTACAGGCTGAAGCGGGTTTATTACTCCGCGTTCAGTCCGATCCCAGATTCGTCGAGTGCACTGCCGCTGGTGTCACCGCCGCTCGTACGCGAGCATCGACTGTATCAGGCCGACTGGCTGCTGCGGTTTTATGGTTTTGATGTCGCCGAGATTACCAGCACAGCGAATGATGGCAATCTCGATCTAGAGATTGATCCGAAACTGGCATGGGCGCTCGCGAACCGGTCGCGCTTTCCCGTCGACATCAACAGTGCGGATAAGGAAATGCTGCTGCGTGTGCCGGGGCTTGGGACAAAGGCGGTTCAACGGTTGCTGTCCGCACGCCGCTTCCAGCGCTTCCGTCTTGAAGATCTGGCACGCCTGACAAACGGAACGCGCAAGGCTATGCCGTTCATCTGCACGGCCGACTGGCAACCGGGAGCCTTGACCGACAGCGTCAACCTTCGCGCGCGCTTTACACCGCCGCCACGCCAGCTCGACATGTTTGCGGCATGAGGATTTTTGACCTTGCTCATCCGGCGGACTTTGATGGCTGGCGGATGACGGCGCGTGAGGCGTTGATGGCCGGCCGTGCGCCCGGAGACGTTCTGTGGAGGAGTGGCGAGACTGCCGGCGCAGGCGATCTGTTTGCGGATGCGGCGCGGGACGCGCGCGCTGAAACAGCTGTGAAGCAGAGAGAAGGCGCCCCTCAGATGCGCGTGCCAAAGGCGTTTGTGCATTTGGCGCGGGAGGTGGTCTGCCATCGCCACGAAGAGCGTTTTGCGCTTCTCTATGCGGCGCTGGTGCGCTTGCAGGACGAGCCGCAGCTGCTCTCGAAGACCGCTGATCCGCTGGTTGACCGTCTCGTGCGGCTCGCGAAAGAAATCAGACGCGATGCGCACAAGATGACGGCGTTCGTCAGGTTCCGCAAAGTCGGGGAGCGTGAGACTGGGGATGGTACCGTGCGCGAGCAGTTCGTGTCGTGGTTTGAGCCATCGCATCGCATCGTGCGCTTCAAGACGCCATTTTTCATCAAACGCTTTGCTGCGATGGACTGGTCGATCTTAACGCCGGACGACTGTGTACATTGGGATGGAAAAGAGGCGACGTTCAGCGAGGGATGCGCCAAGCCCGCCGATGTCGAAGACGCGTTGGAGCAGGCGTGGCGCACGTACTTCGCAAGTATTTTCAATCCGGCGCGGCTCAAGACGCAGGCCATGCAGTCGGAGATGCCGAAGAAATACTGGAAAAATCTCCCCGAAGCGTCGTTGATCCCCGATCTGGTCCGCTCGGCGCGCAAGCGCGAGGCAGAGATGCGGGATGCCGCGCCGACGTTGCCCAATCCGGCGATCATGAAACACAGGGCAATCGCCATCGCGCCCGACATCCCGTCAGCGGATGCGATCGAGAGCCTCGATGATCTGAGGCGCGCGCTCGGCGGGTGCGAACACTGTCCACTGCACGGCCCGGCCACACAGGTTGTTCTGGGTGAAGGGCCATCGCAAGCGGCAATGATGATTGTGGGAGAGCAACCAGGTGATCGCGAAGATCTGGCGGGGCGTCCGTTTGTCGGGCCGGCTGGTGAGGTGTTGCGCATTGTAATGCAGGAGGCCGGTATCGACGACCGGTCGATCTTCCTGACGAATGCGGTGAAACACTTTAAGTACACGCCGCGCGGGAAACGGCGCATTCATCAAAACCCGTCGGCACATGAAATTGACCGCTGCAAATGGTGGCTCGACAAGGAAATTGCGCTGGTGCGGCCACGGGTGATCGTGGGCCTTGGTGGCAGCGCGCTGCGTGGTCTCACAGGTCGTTCACTGCCTGTTGGGCGGGCGCGGGAGATGACACTTTCGCATGGGAGCGGTGCGCGCATCATTGCGAGTTATCATCCGTCTTTCATTCTCCGGACTGAGGCCTCTGAGATTCCCCGCGCAAAATTGCTCTCGGATCTGATCGCGGCCCGCGCAATGATCGAGCGCGAGGACGATGCTAACGGGCAGACACGGCAGCTCGCCAGTCGTTAGGTGATTGCAAGGCGCGATGCCATCCGAGGTTGACGTAACGGCGACACGATGCGCGCGTTCCTCCGGTCGCGTTTGCGTATGGTATGGTGTGGGTGCGCAAGTTCGGAGGCATCGCCATGAGTGTTACGCGTCGTGTTATGTTGGGTGGAATGGGCGCCACTGTTGTTGCGCAAGCGGCGCCGCGTCCGCTGCTTGCTGCGCCCGCTATGCTCCGTGAGATCGTGGCGCGGCCCGGTCAGGCTGAACTCCTCGAACCCGTTCAGCCAAAGTCGCCTGTCTGGGGCTACGGTGGAGGTGTTCCCGGGCCTGAGATCAGAACGCGTCAGGGCAAAGATTTCGCCGTCCAGCTCCTTAATAAGCTTCCCCAGCCAACAACGATCCACTGGCACGGGATCCGCAACGACAATGCGATGGACGGGGTTGCGGGGCTCACGCAGGACGCAGTCGCTCCCGGCGAGACATTTGCCTATCGTTTTGCGCCGCCTGACGCGGGTACGTTCTGGTACCACCCGCACAACCGGACGTGGGAACAACTTGCCCGCGGGCTCTATGGCGCCTTCATCGTTGAGGAGAGAAATCCGCCGGCTGTCGATCACGATCGCGTGCTGATTTTCGATGACTGGCGGGTTGGTGACGACGGCAAGATCGACGACGCCAGTTTCGGCAATTTTCACGATCTTTCGCATGCCGGTCGGCTGGGCAACATTTTGACGGTCAATGGTCAGTTCAGCCACGATGTTCTCGTCAAAGCGGGTGAGCGCGTTCGCCTTCGCCTCGTGAATGCAGCGAATGCCCGGGTCATGACGATTTCATTTCCCCGCCACACGCCACGTGTCATCGCGCTCGATGGGCAGCCGGTGTCGCCGTTTCCCATGCCGACGGCAGGGATGCGGCTTGCGCCGGCGCAACGGGCGGATGTCATCCTCGACGCCACCGAAGATGTTGGGCGCAAGACACCGATACAGGTTGCGACCGGACGTGCAAACCTGGTGGCGGGTCACTTGATTTATCATCCCACGCAGCGCAAGCGTCGTGCGGCGCTGTCTGAAAATGTGGTGCTGCCGTCCAATCCGATGCCGACAGCGCTGCGTGATGTGCCCGACGTCGTTGTCAAACTCGACATGACCGGTGGCGCGCGATCGTGGTTCGAGTCTGCGGTCTATCGAGGCAAGACCTATGACGTGCGAACGCTGGCTCGTGAGCACCAGAAAGTCTGGGCGTTCAACGGTATCGCCGGTCCGCCCGAAGTACCGCTGGCTCAGTTCGCCGTTGGGCAGACCGTGCACGTGCAAATGATAAATCGGACGGCCTGGCCGCATGCCATGCACTTTCACGGCTATCATGTCCGCGAGGTCGCACATTCGCATCGCGCGCCACTGCCGCATTGGCGCGACACGATCTTCATGGCGCGTGATGAACAGATCACGGTTGGCTTTCGGGCGCACAATCCGGGCAAATGGATGCTGCATTGTCATATGCTCGAGCACCAGGCCGGTGGTATGGCGACGTGGTTTGAAGTGACGTGAGATGACCGCTCGTGGGATGGCTCTAGGCTTATTTTTCAGCGGGCGTGTGGTCGGGTGTCAAAACCCGCGCCGCCCCGTATGAGACAGAGCCCGTCCTGCTAACTGCAGCGCGATGTTGTGTGTGTCGCGCCGGTGCCGGTGGCGCTCTTTGTTGACCCCTCTTCGTGGATGCGTGTCGTGCAGCACTCTGCTCATCGTTTCTCCGTCGCGCCGATGATGGATTGGACGGACCGGCACTGTCGGGCGTTTCATCGATGCCTGACGCGTAAGGCGCTGCTGTTTACCGAGATGGTGACGTCTGCGGCCGTGGTGCACGGGGAACGGGATCGTCTGATCGGTTTTGCCGATTGCGAGCACCCGGTGGCGCTGCAACTTGGTGGCTCTGAACCCGCCGAGCTTGCGCGGGCCAGCCGCATTGGCGCCGACTTCGGATATGACGAGATCAATTTGAATTGCGGATGTCCGTCTGACCGCGTGCAATCCGGTCGGTTTGGCGCTGCATTGATGGCGGAGCCGGAGCGCGTGGCGCGCTGTGTGGCCGCGATGCAGGCGGCAACGGATGTGCCAGTGACCGTAAAATGCCGGATCGGCATTGACGATCAGGATAGCGAACGGGATCTCGACCGTTTTGTCTCGGTCGTCGCCGACGCCGGCTGTCGGCGCTTTACGATTCACGCGCGCAAAGCCTGGTTGAGCGGGCTCTCACCGAAGGAAAATCGGGATATTCCCCCGCTCGACTACGGGCGTGTTTATCGTCTGAAGGCCCGGCGACCCGAACTTGAGATTGTCCTCAACGGCGGGATTGTCTCGCTCGATGCCGCTCTTGCGCACGTCGATAAGCCGGAGGAAAAGTCTGCTTGTCTTGATGGTGTCATGCTTGGTCGTGCGGCCTATCAGACGCCATGGTTGCTGGCCGGTGTGGACCGTGAATTCTTTGGTGCTGCAGGGGCGCCGTCGGATCGTTTTGAAGCGTTGGAAAGGTTTTTTCCCCACGTTGAGGCTGAGCTTGCGGCTGGAACGCGTTTGCACGGCATGACGCGTCATGTGCTCGGGCTCTTTCAGGGCCTGCCGGGTGCGCGGCGGTTTCGGCAGATCTTGAGTACGCATGCATCGCGTAACGATGCGGGGCTGGATGTGCTTGTCGATGCGATGACAGCGGTGCGAGAGGCGACAGCGCGGGCAGATACGGCGGCCTCCCCGTCGGTGTTTGAACGCGCATGACAGTCGATCTCGTTTGGCTCCTCTTTGCGGTGCCGCAGGCAGGCCCGGTGAGTGCAGAGGCTGCGATCACGCTGCAGACCTATCTGGGTGCGGCGGCGGCCTTGTCACTTGCCGGGCTGTTCATGGGCTTTATCGCCGGCCTGTTCGGCATTGGTGGCGGTGGGGTCCTCGTGCCTGTCCTTTATGAGGTTTTCGGCGCGCTGGGTGTCTCCTCGAACGTGCGCATGCATCTCGCCGTTGGGACATCGCTCGCGATTATTATCCCGACATCATTTCGTTCCTATCTCACGCATCGGGCGGCGGGTGCCGTTGATACGGACATAGTGCGCGCGATGGCGATCACGGTGGTGGTCGGGGTCTTACTCGGTGCCGTGATCGCGCGTTTTGCCGAAGCCAATGTTCTCAAAGCCGTGTGGGCGGTCGTAGGGATGATGCTTTCGGCGAAATTTCTGTTTGCGCGCGAAAGCTGGCGGCTGGGAGAGAAAATTCCGGGCACACTTTGGCTGCGCGTGTATGGCCTTTTGACAGGCGTCATCTCAGCGCTCATGAGCATCGGCGGTGGCGCGTTTATCAGTGGTATGATGACCCTTTATGGTCGCACGATCCATCAGGGGATCGCGACGGCTTCCGCGTTCGGTCCGATGATTGCGGTGCCGGGCATGCTGGGTTTTATCTGGGCCGGCTGGGGCGCTGTTGGTTTG
>JBCBXF010000056.1:9586-14944 GCA_039816705.1 Pseudomonadota bacterium
GGCCGCGATCATTCCGACAAGTGTGTTGGCTGCGCCGTTTGGTGCGCGGGTCGGGCACCGCTGGTCACGGCGTCGACTTGAGATCGGCTTCGGGATTTTTGTCGGTGTCGTTTCGCTTCGCTTTGCGATCAGCTTGTTCGCGGGCTGAGAAGCGGTACAGCAGGTGAGGTGTTGGCAACGTTATCGTTGTGTTTCAAAGACGGCGCGCAGTGACTTTCGCTGCCTGAATGAACGCACGCGCTTGCTTCGGCGCGACGGGGACCACGACGAGGTTTTCACTTGCTGAACGCGGTGGCTGGCGCGCACGGGAAGCGGCGGGATTAATCGTGCCGTCTGGCGCGCTTGTCGCAATGCATTGCGCGCCGCTTTTGGCCGCGGGATGGCTACGCTGTCAGCGCGCGCCCTTCGTGTGACGAGCTGTAGACGTTGCCGCGGTGCGAGAGCTTCCGTCGCGCCAGAGTTGCCCGCAACGCCCAGCGTGTAAGCGCGTTTCAGTCGTCGCGGCGATGTCTGGTTTTTCTCCGCAATCGCTGGTGATGCCAGCGCGTCACCGGGCGTCAGGGTCGCAACTTTATGGCGCTGTGCGGCGATGCCGGGCCGCGCGATGCTTGCTGTTCCGGTTTCGCCGTCGCTGTCCTTGATGTGGAATGTGTTGCCTCGGCGTCGGATTTCGACGCATTTCGTTTCCCGCTTAAACCACACCGTCCATTTCTGACAAAGGCGATGGCCCTTGATCCACCACTTGCCGGTGTCGGCTGCAGCACCGAGATACCAGGCAGCCATGCCACTCGTGCGTGCTGCAAGCGAGCCATCGACGCCATATTCGACCGGAATGCGCGTTCCGATCGGTGTGTGGAGGTTGATGCGGGCACCAGCGACCAGATCGCGCACGGCGGGGCCATCCAATGCTGCGCGCGGTGCGCCGTGCGACGTTTCGAATGGGGCGATGGTCACAAACGCAGCGGCGAGGATGAGGACGCAGCGCGAGATTGAACGCGCGATGCGGCCGACCGTGCGGCGCACGATCTCCGTGCTGAAACGCATGACTGAAACCCCGACGGCTACTCAACGAGCGAAGCCTACTTGAAAAGCTGGAATGAACCGTAAATGCGGCAATGCTCGGTCGGTTGCGGAAATCCGCAATCAGCCGGTCGCGCCAGCCATGTGACGTCGCGCGGGTCAGATTTTCTGGTTGTACGCGCCAACGTCTGGTTCCGTCGCCAGATATGCGTCGATCTCCTTGAAGATCGCGTTCCGTGCGGCCAGCGAGGTTGGGCTTTCGACAACGACGACCAGCTCCGGCTTGTTCGATGAGGCGCGCACGAGGCCCCATGTGCCGTCTTCCAGAGTGATGCGGATGCCATTCACGGTGTTGACATCACGGATCGGTTGGCCGGCGAGCTGTTCTCCGGCTGTTGCTTTCGCTTCGAAGTGCGCGACGGCGCGCTCGACGACCGCGTATTTCTTCTCGTCGTCGCAGTGCGGCGACATCGTGGGTGACTGGAAGGTCGTCTGCAGTTCGCTCAGCAGGTCCGCCATCGTCTTTGAGGGATTGCGATCGAGCATATCGCAGACAGCGAGTGCAGCGACAAGGCCGTCGTCGTAACCGCGTCCAAGCGGTGGAGAGAAAAAGAAGTGACCCGACTTTTCAAAGCCCACGAGAGTGCCGTTCTCGTGATTGTAGCGCTTGATGTAGCTGTGGCCTGTCTTCCAGTAGGCCGTCTCGGCGCCGTTTGCTTTCAGGACCGGGTCAGTCACGAAAAGTCCGGTTGATTTAACATCCACAACAAACTTTGCGCCCGGGTGCTGGGTGGAGATATCACGCGCCAACATGACCCCGACCTTATCGGCAAAGATCTCTTCGCCGGTGTTGTCAACGACACCGCAGCGGTCACCGTCACCGTCAAACGCAAGACCGACATCGGCGCCGTGTTCGAGGACTGCATCGCGCACGGCGTGCAGCATCTTCATGTCTTCCGGGTTCGGGTTGTGGTTTGGGAACGTATGATCGAGATCGGTGTTGAGTTCGATGACCTCGCAGCCAACAGCGCGCAGCACATGCGGCGCAATGAAACCGGCCGTGCCGTTTCCGCAGGCGGCAATCACTTTCAGCTTGCGTGAAAGTGGTTCCCGCGATGTGAGGCTCTCGATATAGCGCTGAGCATAGTCGGGGACAAAAATATAGCGCCCGCCGCCGCCGTCATTTGGCTGCCCTTTGCCCGACAACACAATGTCCTTGAGTTCCGACATTTCATCCGGGCCAAATGTCACCGGTCGCTGCAATCCCATCTTGATGCCGGTCCAGCCGTTGTCGTTGTGGCTGGCGGTCACCATCGCGACGCCTTCGACATCAAGATCGAACTGGGCGAAGTAGGCCATCGGCGACAGCGCGAGGCCGATATCGTGCACTTCCATGCCGCCGGCGAGTAAGCCGGAGACAAGCGAATTCTTGATCGCGGAGGAATACCCACGGAAGTCATGTCCGACAACGATGCGTGCGGGAACCTCGCGGCGGCGGAACAGCTCGGCGACGCCCATGCCGATGGCCTGCAGGCCCATGAGGTTGACCTCTTGAGGGTACAACCAACGGGCATCGTATTCGCGGAAACCCGTCGGCTTGACGAGCGGATTGCATTCGAAGTCAGCGGTGTTCTGGACGAGGTCGGCGCGCGGGATCGGGAACATAGAAACTCCTTTGTGGAGGTCAGCGCGGTGGTTGGCAGTCGCGGGCACGGTCGAGCACTCAAGGATGCTGGCAAGACTTGGACGCCCGGTTCCGCTTTTAGCTGCTATTGGACGAGTTCGAGTTGTCGGCCTTTGACGGACATGCGGTCGAGTTTGCGAAGGAAGGACATGCCGAGCAGGGTTGGAAACTCGATACCTTGTTGGCCGACGAACCCGTCAATATTGCGGACCATCACATCACCGATGCGGATTCGGTCTATGCGTACAGGAGCGACACTTGCGACGCCGTTTGCTGTGCGTGCTGCTTTTGTGAAGTCGCGGTCGGTCAGGAAGAGCCCTAGCCGTTCGGCGTCCTCGAAGCTCAGAGAAACGTGCGATGCGCCCGTGTCGACGAGTACATTGATGCGGCGGCCGTTGATGTAGGCGTCGGCGTAGAATTGCCCGAACTGATCGGCTTTCAGATAGACCGTGCGTCGGCTGTCCTGCAGATCGGTGGTTGGTGGCTGGGGCGCGGTGTTGGTTACCATCTCTGGTGTCGCAACGCGCGGATCAGGTATCGAGAAACTGGCGACCTGCTGACTGACAAAGGCAGACACTTTGTCGAAGTAAAACACGCCAAGGAACATGCCGATGCATCCTCCGACGAGCACGATGAGGTCGAGCTTGGTTGGCTGAAGTTGTGTTTCGTCGTCCATCAACCCTGTTCCTTCGCGCGTGATCGCTCGCTGATGGCTGCGTCAGGCTTGTGCACTGCACGATCACGCGACAGCCGGATGCCGGGCTGGCTTTCGAGCGTGAGACTGTCACCCTCTACCGTGTATGCGCCCAGTCGCTTTAAGAAACTCATACCGAGCAGGCTGCGTGCCAGCTTTCCTGGTTGAGCGACAAGCGTGGGAACATTGCTTACGCCGAGTGGCCCGACGTCTATGCGCCCGACTGTGACCGGGGCCGCGTAAACTGTGCCGGCGCTTGTCTCGACCGGAACCGTGTAGATCGAGCGATCGAGATCAACACCTGAACGTCTTGCGTCCTCCGCTGTGAGGACGACGCGCGCGGCGCCCGTGTCGATTGCGAGCCTCGTTGGGTGGCGATTGAGGCGAACGGCCGCCGTAAAGAGCTGATCCTGTCCGCGCAGGATAACAAGAGCGACACGTCCAGTGCGGTGGCCCAGGGTTTGCTTTTTCGCGCGCTCGCTGCGGGGCAGTGCGCCTCGATGCGTGGGGTAAGGCAAGCCATGCGCGGCAAGTTGAGAACGATCCGTGACCGTTGAGGGCGGCGATGGACGGGTTGTGACGTCCGCCAATGTGAGACCACCGACCAGGGCGACAATGCTGGTCACCACCACCAGGGCCTGCCGTGCGAGGCTCGATGCAACGCTGTCCACTCCCGGGTGGCTGCCATCGGAGTGGTCGGTGGATTGGTCGTCAGTCCGGGTGCGCGCAGCGGTAAACAGGATGAGACCGGCAGCTGCGGTGGCAGCTGATGCAAGGCCAAGATCAAAGCCCAGCACGGGCAGCATGTCGTGGCGCAACACAAGGCCGAGGCCAGCGAGGATCAGCAATGCCAATGAAACCCAGGGCGCCATCTCAGACACGCTCCTCCGTCGTGTAGGGGAGGCGCAGGTTGCGAATGGGATGGCCAGCGCGCGCAGTTGGCGGCGCGGTGGTGGGATCGTCGGGGTTGGCCGCGACAGGACGGTGTGGATCAGGACGCACCCGGCTGGTTACACTTGGGGGTGGCAAAGGAAGGCTGTCCGGTGACGGTGTTCGGGGAGACGTGGCGCTCGCAGATGGAGCGATGTGATCTGCTGAACCTGTGAGCGCGACTGATTGTGGTTCCGCTGATCCGGTCTGGTTCGCTGACGCATGGACGTGCTGCGGAGCTGAGTTCGGCGACGTTGTCGACGGATCGCCGGTTGCGGGCGGCTCACCGATGCGCGGGATATATCGCGCCGAACCGGCGGAGGGGGCCGTGTCGGCATTTGATCTGCGTGCTCTTGTCGTGCGCTCGCGACGCTCATCGTCAGGGATCAGGACACGTGCTCTCGGAATTGTTGCGTGTGCGATCGTTCCGACGCGCAATTCGCTTTGCAGCGTGAACACGCCACCATGCAATTCGATCAGCCCGCGTACGATCGGTAAGCCAAGTCCGGTTCCGCCGTCGGCGTTTTCGTGGGCCAGTGAGCCCTGTCCGAACGCTTCAAGCACCTTTGGAATTTCCTCCGCCGGAATGCCCGGGCCTGTGTCGGAAACGCGGACATACTGATCGCCATTACGATGTCTCCCGATCTCCAGCGTCACGGTCCCGCCGCTTGGCGTAAACTTGATTGCGTTTGAGAGCAGGTTGAGTGTGACCTGGCGGATGGCGCGTTCATCCACAAAGACGTCTGGTAGGTCGGGTGTGTAGCGCTCGATCAGTTGCAGCTTTTTCGCGTCGGCCCTCAGCCGGAGCAAGATCTGACATTCACGTGCGATATCTTCCAGCGACACGGCTTCTTCTGTGAGTTCGTGCTTGCCTGCTTCGATGCGCGAGAGATCGAGGATTTCGTTGATCAGGTGAAGAAGATGCTTTCCACTCGCGTGGATGTTGCCAACGTAACCCTTGTAGGTTTCGTTCTGGAGCGGGCCGATCAACTCGGATTTCATTACCTCCGAGAACCCGAGGATGGCATTG
>JBCBXF010000057.1:0-14845 GCA_039816705.1 Pseudomonadota bacterium
GATTGCGCAAACGCCTGAACACGGTAACCGAAGAAGCTGGGTACATCTGTGTCGTTGCACCGCCGGCGCTGTGCACTGACAATGCCGCGATGATCGCGTGGGCCGGAGCGGAGCGTTTTGTGCGGGGGATGCGGCATGACCTGGATATGCCCGCGCAGGCGCGCTGGCCGCTCGACCCGTCTGCCGAGGCCGTGCTCGGGGCAGGTGTGAAGGCATGAGGCGCCCATGAGTGGTGGGGAGAGAAAAAAGATCGTCGTGCTCGGAGCCGGCGCTTTCGGCACCGCACTCGCGGCGGTCCTGGCGCGGGCCGGGCACGACGTGGTTTTGCAAGGACGGGATGAAGCGACGCTGGCGGCAATTGCGAAAACACGCCGCAGCGCGGCTTACCTTGGCGACATTGCGCTGCCTGAGACTCTCGCAACAGCAGCGCTGTTCGACAACGCCGAGGCTGCGGCGCATCTGGTGCTGCTTGCGACGCCCGCACAGACGATCGGGGCGATGGCCGAAGCGTTGGCGTCACGCGGCGCAGCGTTCGGGGAGGCACCCGTCATTCTCTGCGCTAAGGGAATCGACCGGGGGGCCGGCGCGCCGCTCAGCACGGTCTTTTCCTCCGCCTTGCCGGATCGTGCATTCGGCGTGCTTTCCGGGCCAAGTTTCGCAACGGATCTGGCGCGCGGGCTGCCGACGGCCGTTTCACTTGCTGCGCCGACGCTTGCAGACGCGCGAAGTTATGCCGCCGCGTTCGCCGGGTCGTCCTTGCGGGTTTATGCGAGTGACGACGTGCGGGGCGTCGAGCTCGGCGGTGCGCTGAAGAACGTGCTGGCGATCGGCGCCGGGATCGTTCACGGACGCGGGCTCGGCGCAAGTGCGCAGGCGGCGCTGGTAACGCGCGGACTTGTTGAGATGCGGCGGCTGGCCGTCAGGCTTGGGGCGCGGGCGGAGACGCTCAACGGACTCTCCGGCCTTGGCGACCTGATATTGACCTGCGCCTCCGAGCAATCGCGCAACTTCGCGTATGGTGCTGCGGTTGGCCGAGGCGCATCGCGCGAGGGCCTGAAGCTTGCGGAAGGCGTCGCGACCGCGGACATCGCATGCGCGCTGGCGGCTGAGCATGGGTTAGATGTGCCGATCATGGCGACTGTGAGCGCCGTGCTAGACGAGCGCCTTACCGTTGACGCCGCGATCGCCGCGCTAATGGAGCGGCCGTTGAACACCGAGCAGTGACGAGCCAACGGACTAAGGGACGGCACAAGTGCATGTCAGAAGATCGCATCGATGTCACAAAGCGCGATGCGCTCCTTCGTCTGGTGGGGCATCTCCAAGACGTCGACATCCGCGAGGACGTTTCGCTCGAAACTTTTTTCGACGGGAATGATGACGGGGCCTCGATCTGGTGCAATCTCGATTGTGAGCCTCGCCCAGACCATGTGATGTGCGTGCTGATGGAAATTCGTGCTCGGCCTGAGGTGCACGATGTGCGCATCATCGTCACCCAGTTTGATGGGGGTGACGACGCGTGGCCCTTCTCGGACAAGATCGTATTCGTCACCAGTGCGACTGAAGCAGACGTCTTGTCGTGGCTCGGAGAGGCCTATGCCCCGGATGACCATTGGACGGGTGACCCACTCGGTTATTGTCGTTCCATTGTGGTGCCCGCCGGACATCAGCTAGTGACGTGCTTCTGGGACTGAACGCAATCAACAGGAGCGCGCGCAATGGCCTACTGGCTGTTCAAATCGGAGCCGGACAAGTGGTCGTGGGAGCAGCAGAAGGCAAAGGGTGCGCCTGAGGAGTGGGACGGCATCCGGAACTATCAGGCGCGGAATTTCATGCGCACGATGAAGGTCGGCGATCTCGGATTTTTCTACCACTCGAACGCCGGCAAGGACATCGTCGGGATTGTGCGCGTGACGGCGGAAAGCGCGCCGGATTCGACGACAGACGACGAGCGGTGGGATTGTGTGCATGTCGAAGCGGTCTGCGACATGCCTGAGCCGGTGACGCTCGCCGACGTGAAGGCTGAACCGAAGCTCGCGGAGATGTCGCTGGTGACATCGATGCGGCTCTCGGTGCAGCCGGTGAAGCCTGACGAGTGGAAGCTGGTCTGCAAGATGGGTAAGCTCAAGAAGCCGCCGAAGGTGGAGCGGTAGATGAGGGGCGGAGTGGCCCCTCATCGCTTTTTCGCCTAGCACTCGGGAAGCTTCAGCAAATTGTTCTGAGCCTCACCGTCTGGTTCGGTCGTTATGTAGTAATTGCCGTAGCGGCTGATTTTTACCACCACGTCGACCCTTCCCATTCCTGATCCTACCCAGTAGTTGGCTCGCCCGGAGCGTATTTCGCTTACGACGGCCGGTTGGGTTTTATACCAACCTGGGCCGCCAACGTGTGTGATCCGCTCCGACGGGTCAGACCGATCACGCTTCGACGTGCATGTAACTTGGGGCATCCTGCCCTCCTCAATTTCAATGTCGAACTGAGGAGTGCCTCGACCATCACTTCATAAGCTGATAGTGATTCGGTGTCCTAGGCGGCCAAGACACTCCTCTTGTCGGCCTACTCGGGGGCACGTGTGCTGGAACACGCGTGCCCCTTCTTCGTTTGCCGACGGTTAACCTCTAACGAGCTACAGTTTGAAACGCAACGATGGAAGTTTTGCGGTAGTGCAGTTTTTGCGGTTCGCGTTGAGAAATGTCTCGTATCACTCGTCTAAAGCGGCTCGTCACAGACGCCGAACGGCGCCTTTCTCGGACCCAAGCTGAGGTCTTGAAGGTATCCGGCGAACTACGAGAATTGAGGCGGCGTCTGCTGGAGGCAGAGCAGGAAGAACTCCAACTCGTTCTTCCGCTTAGCAAAGGCGTCAGGGGCATATCGGCCAAATGGGCCGCGATCTTAGAGTTTATGGTGTTGCGCAATCCCAACCCAGTCTCGATCGATGAGATTCTCAAATTCGCGTCTGATAACCAACTGGTCATTACACGCTCTGCTGTTCGAGCTCAGCTTCATAACTTTTCGCGCAGAGGCTTTGTCGAGCGCGTAAGTGACGGTCTGTACATCTCAACAGAAACTGCCAAGCTGATTTGTGACTAGCGTAAGTTTGCCACTTAAAATCACCATGAGCTCAAAGCCACGATGGCCGAGATCTTCGCGACACCCTCTCAGGATTTCATCGGCTTTGGAGACCAGCCCCCGCAAATCGCGTGGCCCGGCGGCGCACGCATCGCCGTCAACTTCTGCATCAACTACGAGGAAGGTGGCGAGAGGAGCGTCCTTAATGGTGACGATCGATCTGAAGAGCGTCTTTCCGATGTGGCCGTTGAAAGCCGAATGGGCCGACGGGACCTGAATATCGAGCAAAGCTATGAGTATGGCGCACGCGTTGGATACTGGCGGCTGATGAGGGCGTTTACGGAGCGGGGCCTTGCAGCGACGGTCAACCTGATAGGCCTCGCCGGGGAGAAAAATCCGGTGGCATTGCAGGCGATGATCGATGCCGGTTTTGATCTCCATCCGCATGGCTGGCGCTGGATCGACTTCGACACTTTGAGCCAAGCGGAAGAGCGCGAGATGATCGCGAAGAGCATTGCGCAGGTCGAAGCTCTTACGGGAGAAAAACCGCTTGGCTACTACGCCGGGCTGCCCTCAATGCATACCCGCAGGATCGTCGCCGAGGCCGGGACGTTTTTGTATGACAGCGACTGCTACAACGACGATGTCCCGTACTGGTCACCGGATTATCCGGGGCTGCTGCTTTTGCCGTACTCACTCGACACGAATGATAGTCGCTTTGGGCGGGGCGAGCGGAGCTATCAGATCGGCGAGGAGTTCTTCACCTACCTGAAAGACAGTTTCGACGTGCTCTATCGCGAGGGCAAGACGCATCCAAAAATGATGACGGTTGGCCTGCATGCGCGCCTGATCGGCCGGCCGGGGCGGATCAGCGCGCTGCACCGCATCCTCGATTACATGCTTGAGCACGACGACGTCTGGATCTGTCGGCGCGATGATCTCGCGCGACACTGGGCTGAGGCTTCGCCCGATCCGCGCCTTTCCTAGATGCTGCCGTCTTTCGTCAGAGGCGGACCTGCCGGATCGCAGGCCCTCTTAGACCATTGCCGCAGTTGCCGCGTGTCGCGCGTCGCCATAGTGTGCGCGGCAACAACAAGACGTATGCCGACGGGGAGGATGAAACGATGGCGGACGAGGCTGTTTACGAGGTGCCGGCAGAGTGGGCGAGCCGAGCCCATGCGGACAACGCCAAATATCAAGAGATGTATGCAGCGAGTGTCGCTGATCCAGAGACTTTCTGGGGCGAACAGGGCAAGCGTCTGGACTGGATGACGCCGTACACCACTGTCAAAAACACCTCGTTTGCGCATGAGAATGTTGCGATCAAATGGTATGAAGACGGCGTGCTGAACGTCTGCGCAAACTGCGTCGACCGACATGTCGAGACACGCGGCGATCAGGTCGCGATCATCTGGGAAGGCGACGACCCGACCCAGGACGAGAAGATCACCTACAAACAGTTGCTCGAGCGGGTCTCGAAGTTTGCCAACGTGATGAAGGCGAACGGCGTGAAGAAGGGCGACCGGGTTACGATCTACCTGCCGATGATCCCCGAAGCTGCATACGCGATGTTGGCCTGCGCGCGGATCGGAGCGGTGCACTCGATCGTGTTCGGAGGCTTTTCCCCTGACGCGCTCGCCGGGCGGATTACGGACTGTGAATCCACATTTGTGATCACGGCCGATGAGGGGATCCGCGGAGGAAAAACCATTCCTCTGAAGGCGAACACTGATGCGGCGCTGGCAAAGACGGAGATGGCGGCGAAAGTCCTCGTTGTCCGGCGCACCGGTGGGTCGATCGACTGGAATGCGAGCCGCGATATCTGGCTGCACGAAGAACTGGTGAAGGCGACTGCCGATTGCCCGCCTGAGCCGATGAATGCGGAAGATCCACTCTTTATTCTCTACACGTCGGGATCGACCGGTCAGCCCAAAGGTGTGTTGCATACGACGGGCGGATATCTGGTTTATGCATCGATGACCCACCAGTACGTCTTCGATTACCAAGACGGCGACATCTACTGGTGCACGGCGGATGTCGGCTGGGTGACGGGGCACAGCTACATCGTCTACGGCCCGCTCGCCAACGGCGCGACGACCCTGATGTTCGAGGGTGTGCCGAATTATCCGACGGCCTCGCGGTTCTGGCATGTCTGCGACAAGTGGGACGTCAACATCTTCTACACGGCGCCAACGGCGATCCGTGCCCTGATGGGTGCCGGAGACGACTTCGTCACGCGGACAGATCGGTCGTCATTGCGGTTGCTGGGCTCTGTCGGGGAGCCCATCAATCCTGAAGCCTGGGACTGGTATCATCAGGTCGTTGGGGATGGGCGCTGCCCGATTGTCGATACGTGGTGGCAGACCGAAACCGGCGGGATTGCGATCACGCCGCTGCCAGGTGCAACCGCGCTCAAGCCCGGTTCTGCCACGCGTCCGTTCTTCGGCATTCAGCCGGCACTCGTCGACAGTGAGGGAGAAATTCTCGAGGGCGCGACGGACGGCAACCTTGTGCTGCTCGACAGCTGGCCCGGGCAGATGCGTACCGTCTATGGTGACCACGATCGATTCGTGCAGACTTATTTCTCTACGTACAAAGGGCGATATTTCACCGGCGACGGCTGCCGCCGGGACGAGGATGGATATTACTGGATCACCGGTCGTGTGGATGACGTCATCAACGTCTCCGGTCACCGGATGGGGACGGCGGAAGTTGAGTCCGCGCTCGTCGCGCATGCGAAAGTCTCCGAGGCCGCCGTCGTCGGGTATCCGCACGACATCAAGGGGCAGGGCATCTACTGCTATGTGTCACTGATGTCGGGGGAAGCGGGCGACGATGCGCTGAAGAAGGAGTTGCGTGACTGGGTGCGAACGGAAATCGGGCCGATTGCTTCACCCGATCTCATCCAGTTTGCGCCGGGACTTCCGAAAACCCGCTCCGGCAAGATCATGCGCCGGATTTTGCGCAAGATTGCGGAGGACGATTTTTCCAATCTTGGCGATACGTCCACGCTGGCTGAGCCTACGGTTGTTGATGATCTTATCGAGAACCGACAGAATCGTCCGGGCTGAGGCTCTGCACGCCCGCGGCGGTTGTGCGTTGTGCGCGGAGCCATGGCCGCGCCGCCGCAGGCGATGCTGATCCATTCAGTCGGTCAGACGTAAGCTCGTCAATTCCTTCGCGACGTTTACGAACGCCGTGCGCAGCTCATTGGTGTCGTCGGCCGTAAAGTAATGCGTGTTCGACGTCGCACAGTATCGCAGGGTTTCTTCCGACAACTCTCCCGCCTCGAACGCGACGGCATAGACAATCACGCCCTTTGCTTTCATCGCGTCACAGAGGTCGCGTGCGGTCTGATCAGACGTATCGCCCTGTGAACCGGAGAACATCGTGTTGTAGGCGCCGTCTGTCATGAGCAACACAGACTTGATGACGTCCTCGTCATCATACCTCGCCGGCTTTGAGTTCCCTTTGAACACAGATTTCCACTCCGGCGAGATCATGTACCAGGCCCAAGCCGTGCCGAGATGACCCGCTGTGTAACCGGCAGCGGAGAGACTATTGATCCGCTCGTTGAGCACACTCCGACTCTTCGACAACGGCAGGACTTCCGTCTCTGGACAGGCGTAGGCGCTGTCGCCCTGATGCGGGTCGATGTCAGTGGCGTTCGCGCCATCGCTAACCACTTCAAGATAAGCGCCCGCGTCCGGTCTTTCGTCGGTCAGCTTTGCCGAGCCAACGCGCGCGACGACACAGGTATCTATGTTGTTCGCATTGCTGGCGGTCACGTCTTCAGCGTAGCTGCCCGCGTTGACGGACGCAGAGTATGGCGCAAGCGCAACCCGGTTTGACTTGGACCGTGGCTGCTCGGGAATAATCTCCTCGACGAGGTCCTTGGCGGCGAGTTTCAGGGCATTGATCTTCAAACCGCTCATTGACCCGGTCACATCCAGCATCAACGACAGTTCAACGACGCGAACATTGTAATCGACCCGGGAACTCTCATTGACATTCATGGTGTCGTGGCCTGCGAGACCGGCGAAGTATGTCGGCACCACACTGGCGGCCGAGATTTCAACGACCTCTTCATCACGATTTACGGACACGGCGATGCTGTCGAACGTAATCCCGCTTTCAGCCTTTCTGTTGCCTGCGATCAGGGCGTCGAAACGGGTCTGGGCAAACTGCTGCACTTCCTGGTTAGACATGTCGCGCGTTTGCAGTTCGCGGGCAACGGCCAACGCTGTGCTGTCCAGGGCGGAGGAGACAAAAGAGGAAACGCCATAGGCGCGGCTGAGGTCAACCGCGAGTCCGGTGAACAAGGCGAGGATCATCAGCACGAAACCAAAAATAATGGCGATGGATCCGCGCTCGTCCGCAGGAAATGGCGTGGTCGTCGTCATGGTGCAGCCCGCTTGTACTCTGGTCGAAGTTATCCCGACGGTGGGCTGACAGGGTTTCGGATTCCTTACTGTGGCGGGTGCAAGTTTGACCTTTCCCGATCACAATAAACGTCCTGTTGCGTGGTGTGTGGAAAGGACACAACTTGCGTCAGTTCGGCGGAACGACATCCCGCGGCAAAGTCGGCCGCATCTCCACGACCGACTCTGAGGATCATGCTGTCTCGTGCGGGCCTACTGTGTCAGACGCAACCGGGTCAGCTGGCTGGCAATGCGTCTGAAGGCAGCGCTCAGCTCGCTCTCGTTCGCCGTCGGGAAATAGAACTTCCCGCCATTGTCAGTATCCGGGCTGGCACACGCCTCAAGCGCACGAGCTGCCTGAGAGCCGTTCGAAATCCCGAACCCGATCGAGAACACGAGGACATCTTTGCCGCGGATATTATTGCAGAGTGCGGCGGTGCGATTGTAGGACTCGCTTTCGGCATCGCCGAAGAAGTCGCTGTCATCGTAAGCGGCGTTGAACTCGCCGTCGGTGAACAGCACCACGGCTTTCACCAGCTTATCCGTCTCGTAGGGTTTTGGCTCACTGCCGCTACCCCAGATGTTCGCCCACTCGGGAGAAATCGTATACCAGGCCCAGGCGATACCGAGGTGCCCAGCGGTACGGCCACGTGCAGAATAGCTGTTAATCGTGTCGACGAGTTCTCTCTTGCTTGATGTCAGCGGGAGCACAGCCGCATCCGGGCAGGCGTAAAAGTCATAGCGGTCGTTGTTGTTCTGGTCGCGGGTGAGCGTCTGGTTCGCTGTTTCGACGGAGCGGAAGTATTGTCCGCCACCAGGGGCGCTCTCACTGTCCCGATTGGTTTCGCGTTCGACGACGCAGTTGTCGTTTGACGGCGCACCAGACTGGCGGACCTGATCGGCGAAGCTGCCGACATTCACCGACGCGCTGTAGGGCGCATACGCAATGCGGATGCGATCGTTGTCATTGCCGGGGATCAGCGTTCCGATCAGATCCTGCGAGACGGCACGTTTCAGGACCGCAAGCTTGGAACTCGTGCTCCCGGTTGCCGTGTTGTTCATCGAGCCGGTGACGTCGAGCATCAAACCGAGTTCCAGATCGAGTTCTTCAAACGTGGCCTGCGCGCGGGCGGTGAAGTTCATTTCGTCAATGCTGACAAGGCCCGCAAACGCCAACGGGACTTTGACATCCACGGTGCCGGTGAAGACGTCGCCTTCAATCGTCAGCTGAAAATTCGAGTATTCAGACTCGCGATTCCCGCGGCCTCTTATGTTCGCATCGAAACTCTTTTGAGCCAGTGTCTGAAGCTCGGCGTCCGACAAATCGAGGCGATTGCGGGCGTCGCCCGCGGCAAGCAGCGCGACATCAAGCGCTGCGCCAGCGCGTGTGTCCGCACCGTAGACGCGCGACATGTCGATCGAGATACCTCCGAAGGCGAGAAAAACCAGAGAGATCAGACCAAAAATGACCGCGACCGTGCCGCGCTCATCTGACTGAAACCGGGCTCCGCGAATTGGCAGCGCCTGCATCGATTTATCCTCCAACAGCGTGTGTTTGAAGCGCTGATGCAAGGACGATGCTGGTTTGACGCGTCGGCGCCATGCGGGACGTTGGGGCGGGCGTGGCTGGTTACCGAAACCTTAACAAAACCGCGAGCCGGCGTGTCAGTTTCGCCGCTCACGGCGCGCGGAAGCGATTTTTTTCGCGCAGAAACGATTGCGCCGGTTCGCGTGTGTCCCACTCATCGGTACGGCGAGGCCGGCATCGAGAAGTGTGCGGGAGACCGATCTTCCCTCCCGATCCACGACGTCGGCGACAACCCGGCCGGCATACTTCCCGGAACGGACGTCATGAAGCTGGACCACAGTACCTGCGAGCAAACCGTGGACATGAGATTTGGCCGCGAAGGCAAGACGACGTGCTTCACGACACCGACTGTTCAGCTCTGCCGCGTCAACCTTTGCAAGGCGCACACTGACTTCAATGTGCTGCCCGATCCAAATCTGCGCGCGCACGCGGATGGTGTCACCGTCCACGACGCGAAGCACCTGTGCACGGACTGGGCCCTGGATCATTCGGCTGGATTGAGGACTGCGATCTGACGCACTGGCTACTGTGATCGCGCCACCCTGGCCGATCGCGCCGATGCTGACGAGAGCGCATGCCAACAGCGCGATGCACCCTGCCAGGCTCATCGCGCTGTTGATCAACCCACGTGTGGCGGTGGCTTGCCGCCGGTCGCGGGGAACTGCAGATTTGACACGTACGGGCATGCCAAAATGTAGATACACAACTTAAGGTTGTCAATTAAGCTTGGGCACACGCTCGTCGCGCATTCGCGCGCGCGCTAGCTCAGAAGTCGGAAACGATGCCGTCCTTTTCCCAGTCCCCATAACGCGCCGGGTCCGGACCTTTCTGGCCGCCTTTTTCCAGAGGGCCGACAGCAGCATCCAGCGCGCCCTGCGTGCGGCGCGCCTCGGCTTCGGCACGTGCACGCGTACCAGCTTACTCTTTTCAGGCGTTCCTGCTCTTTCGATGACACGGCAGGCTCCACGCCCTCGATGGTCGCGTCGTTCTGGTTTGTACTTGGCTCGCCTGTCATCGGGTCTCTCCGTTGCGCCGATTGCGTTGGTGCCACCCGGCGACGCCCCTATATAGTAAGCATCACGCGGATCTATCAGGGCACACGTTTTGATATACGTCCGCGGGTCAACAACGGAACACTCGAACGATGAATTACTTCAAAACCGGGCTCTTGCTCGCAGCATTGACGGCGATTTTCATGGCCGTGGGCTTCGTCATCGGTGGCGAGATGGGCATGCTGATCGCCCTTGGCGTCGCTGTCGCGATGAACGCCTTCAGCTACTGGAATTCCGACAAGATGGTGCTGAAGATGCACAACGCCATCCCCGTCGATGCGCAGTCGTCACCGAAGTTTTATTCCATCGTTTCGCAGCTCGCCGACAACGCCAAAATGCCGATGCCGGCGGTCTATATCATGGAGAACCCGCAGCCGAACGCGTTTGCGACCGGGCGCAACCCGGAGAATGCGGCAGTGGCGGCGACGACCGGATTGCTCGACATGCTGACCACTGAAGAAGTGGCCGCGGTGATGGCGCACGAACTCGCGCATGTAAAAAACCGCGATACACTGATCATGACGGTGGCAGGAACGATTGCCGGTGCGATCTCGATGCTCGGTAACTACGGCCTTTGGTTTGGCGGCAACAATCAGAACCGGATGCTGGCCCTCGCGATGGCGATCCTTGCGCCGATGGCGGCGATGATCGTGCAGATGGCGATCAGCCGCTCACGTGAGTACGAGGCCGATCGGATCGGTGCGGAGATCGTCAACAGGCCGCTGTGGCTGGCATCCGCGCTTGAAAAGATCTCACAAGGCGCGGGACAGATCCCCAACCCGACGGCCGAACGCGCCCCCGCGACAGCCCATATGTTCATCATGAACCCTCTATCCGGTCGCGGAATGAAAAGTCTCTTCTCGACTCATCCGGACCCGCAAAAGCGCATCGACGCGCTTGTCGGTTTGGCGCAGGAGTGGGGGCAGTATGGCCAGCCCGATGGCGGGACCCCGATGTATGATGGCGATCAACCTGCCGATGGTGGCCCGTGGGATCGCGACGGCGGCGCGTCCAACGCCGGTTCTTCCAACAACGGCCCGTGGGGCTGATCCGGCGTGCGGCAACGCGCCGGTGGAGGACACGCGGCATCGCGCACGCCTCATGCAGAGGAAAAATCTACAGGCAGCGCGGCCGGGCCCAAGCCTGACCCGCGTGGAGCGTCACTTCACGTGCGCCGCGGCGCGGCACGTGTTGTGCGGGCGGTTACGGATCAGCGGCAGCTCTTCGATAGTGCCTTTGCCGATGCGCTGAACCATGACCTGAAAGACCTTGATGCGCGCGATGTGGCGTTTGCCCGCCTGATCGCTGTCACCGTTCTCCGGTGTCTCTCACAGATCGATGCGGCCATCGCATCCGTGATGGAGAAACCTCTGGATGACCGCGCGCCTTTTGCTCGTGCCGTCATGCGGGTTGCGACTGCGGAACTCGTGTTTCTCGACATTGCTCCTCATGCGTCGATCGACACCGCTGTACGCGTGATCAAGGCGCACGCGCGTTCGCGGCACTTCGGCGGTCTGGCCAATGCCGTGTTGCGAAAACTCGCGGGCGTGCGCGATGCACTGCGCGAGCGGTTCGCGCACGACGGTGCACTGCATGCGGACAACTGGCTATTCCAGCGGTGGGCACGCCACTGGGGTGCTGAGTGCGCGGAACGGCTGGCGCTCGCGCATACGCTGGAGCCCGCACTCGATCTGACGCCTGCATCACCTGACGGCTCGATGCCCGATGGCCTTGACGGCGTGATGCTTGCGACCGGCACATTTCGCGCAAAACATGGCGGACGGGTTGAAACGCTCCCCGGCTACAATGAGGGCGCGTGGTGGGTGCAAGACGCGGCGGCGGCTCTGCCGGCACAACTGCTGGGCTCCGTTACAGGTCAGCGGGTACTTGATGTTTGCGCAGCGCCCGGAGGAAAAACAGCCCAGCTGATCAAGGCCGGTGCGCGCGTCACGGCGCTCGACATCTCGAAGACCAGAATGAAGCGGGTCCGGCAAAATCTGGCGCGCCTGGGGCTCGATGCCGAACGCGTGACAGCCGACATTTTCGCATGGGCGCCAGAGACCCCGTTCGATGCGGTGTTGCTCGACGCGCCATGTTCCGCGACGGGCACGATCCGCCGTCACCCTGACATTCCGCTGTTGAAGAGTGAAACCGATATCGATGCGCTCGTCACACAGCAGAAGGCGATGCTGCGGCGTGTGGCAGAATTCCTCAAGCCCGGCGGTAAGCTCGTCTATTGCGTCTGTTCGTTGGAGCCGGAAGAAGGGGAAGTGCAGATCGCAGACTTTCTTGCGGAGAATTCAACGTTTCGGCTGGTGCCGATCGCGCATGGCACGCACGGTATCAGCGCGGCCATGCTGACCGAAGATGGAATGCTGCGGACCTTTCCATTTGTTGACGTGTCGTATCGCGACAGCGATGGGTGTTCGCCAGGGATGGATGGCTTCTTTGCGGCGGTGCTGGAACGTTTGCACCCGGAGCCGTTTGATTGCTGAGGTTGCCATGGTTGAGCCGCCAAGCTCTGCGATGCATCCGGCGCGCGATATGACTTACGCCGTGGAGACAAACGCGTGGTTGATCAGACACCATCTGCAGACGCGACGTCGCAGAACCGTGCCTCTGCCCGCGCGGATCAGCTTGCCGGGTCAACAGACGGATTGATCCGTAAGCTCCGCCGCGGCCTGTCACGCGCTACGGCGCGGACCCCGCTGCTGAACCTTCGCCCGACAATTGTGCCCGGGGACCGGTTGCTTTTGGTGCCGCAGGCGTTGCGCACCGTTGACCCAAGCTTTCTGACAGAGCTGAATGAAGGCTGCCTCGGCCTTGCCGGGTCGGTGACGAGCTTTGCGGGCGGTTCGCCCTTCCTGCTGACGCCGCCGACTGACGGATGGCGTGACGCGCTACACGGCTTTGAGTGGCTGCCGCACTTGGCGGCAACACGGACTTCCGAGGCACGCGCGCTTGGCGAAGCCTGGATCACAGACTGGGCAAAACGCTATCGCCGCCGAACCGGCGATCCTTGGCAACACGCAGTCACGGCGCGACGTCTTATCCATCTCCTGTGTGGCGCCGGGTTCATTCTCAAGGACTGCGATGCCCGCTTTCACGACGCCTACGTTGCGCTCTCGAACCGTCATCTCCAGCATCTGATGACCGTGGCGCCGACAATGGCGGATGGGTTGCCGCATCTTGAGGTGCTGACCTCAGCGCTCTATGGCGCGCTGTGTATCGCTGATCAGGAGCGGATTGTTGATGATCTGCGCCCGCATCTCGGTGATGCACTGCGGAGACAAATTCTGCCGGACGGTTCCGCGATCTCGCGCGAGACATCGTCGATTGTCGAGATTGTGCTGGATCTATTGCCGCTCGATCGGTGCTTCACGTCACGCGGCATGCAGCAACCGCCTGAGCTCACACTGGCTCTGCAGCGGGCGCTTCGCTACATCGATCATATGCGGCTTGGCGACGGGATGCTTGCGCGGTTCAACGGGGTTGGGCCGACATGGCCTGACCGGGTCGCAGCAGCTCTGGCTTATCGAGATGTGCAAACACCCCCGATCGAGGAAGCGCGCTATTCGGGTTATGCGCGGATGCAGCGCGGGGACGCAATCCTGATCATGGATGTGGGGGTGCCGCCGCCGTATGACGCGAGCGCGCATGCGCATGCCGGATGTCTGTCGTTTGAATTCAGCGCGGGGACGGCGCCAATTGTCGTCAACTGTGGTGCGCCCGGCCCTGCCGACCCGGACTGGGGGCCGCTCGGTCGCGGTACGGCCGCGCATTCGACGCTGACGCTCAACGACGCCTCTTCATCTATTCTCGTGCGCAATCCGCTGGATGAAGAACGGCTTGATGGTATCCCGATCGAAGGGCCGGAGCGGGTCGAGCGGGTCGTCCGCGATGAGGCCGATGGCGGCATGAGCACTTCTGCATGGCATGACGGATACGTTTCGCGTTTCGGGATGCGGCACGAGCGGATCCTTGCGCTCAATGCAGATGGCACGATCCTTCGCGGTACGGATCGCCTCGCCGGCGGCGGACGTGTCTTTCCCGGTCGCGGACGAACGCTTCAGCACTTTGCAATCCGCTTTCATTTGCATCCCCGTGCGCGGGTGCGACGCGGGGCGCGGACCGGCGTTGTCGAGATTCAGCTCGGCGACGGCGCTTTATGGGAATTTTCTTCTTCTGACGGTCCGGTGAACCTTGAGGAGAGTATTTTTCTGGCGGAGCTCTCTGGACCGCTGCAATCAATCCAGCTGGTCGTGCGCGGCACAGTGAGCGATCAGACGGAGGTGCGTTGGGCGCTGCGACGCGCGGATGTGCCACTCGAGCCAATACCCGAAAAGGCTGACGCGGAACCGCCTGCCAAAGAGGTTGACGCGATTCCCGTGCGCGACACACTGCGCGTCGTGGCCACGCCGGATCAAGACGCAGCGCACGATGCGGCGGTCGAGCCCGACGCTGAAGCGGCACCCGACGACACCGCAGATGGCGAAGAACAGCAGGCGACCTCGACCCGTGTCTCAACGGATGACGGTGAGGTCGCCGGTGACGAAGATACTGCCATGCGCGATGACTGATCCGAAGCGAATACGCGGAATCCTGTTCGACAAGGATGGCGTGCTTATTGACTACCACGCCACGTTCGACCCGCTTAATCGGGCAGTTGCGCATACTGCAGCAAACGGAGACGCAAAGCTTGCCGACGCGGTTCTGCG
>JBCBXF010000058.1:0-14824 GCA_039816705.1 Pseudomonadota bacterium
GGCGTTTCGGGGATGCTGAGCAACTCGGCTGGCAGCTTGCGAATGATGCACCGCCGCTCGAAGAAGATTTTGAGTTCGAGAAGAGTGCGCTTTCTCTGCCGGATCCGGCACCGGACGTACCGGAGATTCTGTTGGTGACGGAGGAAGATGGGCAACCTGAAAGCCTGGCGTTACGCGGGCAGCCCGTTCATATCGCCTCGGCGAACGCAAGCGATGGACGCTCGCCCGTGTTTGATGTGAGCGATCCGGTTATGGCGTTTTCGCGCGGGTGCATCGACGATGCGGTGGCGCGTGCCATGATGAAACATGACTGCGCACACACGTCGCTCAATACCAGTGATGTTGGGGACGCATTGGTTGCGTTGGCCAAGGCGCATGACGTTGAGGCGATCGCGACCGCCTATGCGCCGGTCGGGCCGATGGCGGATCGTATTGCCGGCGCTGCGCGGAAACTGGCCGATGCGGGCATCACGCTTCACCGGGTCGCCCGCACCTACGATCGGGAGGCATGGCCGCATGCGACGAAGGGCTTCTTCGGGTTGAAGAAGAAGATACCGGCGCTTGTAAAGTCTCTCGGGCTTGAGGGTTCTGCCTGACGCGCGACTGTTCTTGGCGAACGCTGAGATGGCGCGACGTTAGTCTTCGAGATCAGCGATCCGAGCCTCGACTTCGGCACGCATCGTCTGCAGCTCGCCGATCACCTCTGCGATATCACGCGCTTTTGCCTCGAGCTCTGCAATTGATGTCTCAATACGGCCGCGGAGAAAATCCATCTGGGTGCGCTGGGTCGGGTCAGCGTCATAGAGATCGAGGAACTGGCGGATATCCTCGAGGCGATAGCCGACCCGTTTGCCGCGGAGAATAAGGATCAAACGTGCCCGGTCACGTCGCGTGTAGATGCGGACACCGCGCTCGCGTTTCGGATCGATCAGGCCTTTCAGCTCATAGAACCGGATGGCGCGTGTCGTGATACCGAACTCGCTGGCGAGATCCGTGATCGTGAAGCGATCACCGGGCTCGTTGTCGGGCGTTGGTGCGGAGGCCTCGCGCGGCTCGTGGGACGTCTGATCCATGGCAATGAATTTGATCCGTCTTTCGGCTGGGAACGATGGTGGGCGCGGGTGCGTGACGCATGACGCCGCCAACCCTTTGGCTGACGGCGTCGTGTAAACAGCCTGTCATGCAGGCAAGGATGGGTCAGGCTTGCGTGCCTTCCTCCTGCTTCAACTCTTTCTTCGATAGCTTGCCGATCATCGTTTTCGGCAGCTCATCCCGGAATTCGATTTCAGACGGCATCTCGATCTTGGAGATCTTGACCTCCAGGAATTTCAGAAGCTCCTCGGTTGTGATGCTCTCACCGTTCTTCATCTTCACGAATGCTTTTGGCGCTTCGCCACGATAGTCGTCAGGGATCCCGATCACGGTCACTTCCTCAACGCCCGGGTGCGCATAAATCGCCTCCTCGATGCGCCTTGGGTACACGTTATATCCGGAACACAGGATGAGGTCTTTTAGACGATCGACGATGAAGGTGAATCCGTCCTCATCCATGTAGCCAACGTCGCCGGTGCGCAGATAGTCGTCAATGAAGACGTTTGCGGTTTCTTCCGGTTTTTCCCAGTAGCCCTTCATGACCTGAGGGCCTTTGATGCAGATCTCGCCGTTTTCGCCGAGCGGCATCCGTGTTGTTGGGTCTTCGATATCTCGGATGGAAATGATCGTACCGGGCAGTGGCTGGCCGATCGAGCCTTCCTTCGCCAGACCATCGACCGGATTGAACGTTGCGCCGGGTGAGGTTTCGCTCAACCCGTAAGCCTCGATCAGACTGCAGCCCGTCAGCCTCTCGAACTCGCGCTTCACTTCAAGCGGCAGTGGCGCCCCACCGGAAAGGCAGAGCCGGAGTGATGACAGATCGTAGTTTCCAGCCATGACCTTCGGGTGATTCATCATCGCATTGAAGATGGTCGGCACGCCGGGCATGATCGTCGGCTTGGTGTCCTTGATCAGCTTCAGAGCACCATCGAGATCGAAGCGTGGCATGATGACAATTTCGCATCCGAGCGCGAGCCCATAGTTCATCACGCCCGTCATGGCGAACACGTGAAAGAGCGGCAGCACGCCGAGCATCTTCTCGTCACCGGCGCGCATGGTCGGTGCCCATGCCAGCACCTGTTCTACGTTGGTGTGCAGATTGGCATGGGTCAGCATCGCGCCCTTCGGCGTGCCGGTTGTGCCGCCGGTATACTGCAGTACGGCGAGGTCGTGTGCCGGATCAATGTCCGGGCGTGGGCCGCCCTTGCCGCGGAGCACGTCCTCAACGATGTGGAGCTTTGCAGCCACCGGCGAGGCGTGTGGCTTTGAAAGCTCTTTGCCTTTGGCGAGCTTGAAAAGCACCGATTTCAGCCCCGGCAGCAGCTTTGGAAAGTGGCAGACGACGGCCTTGTTCAAGGCGCCAATGACGATCAGCGCCTCGACTTTCTCAAAGAGGATCTTCAGGTCGAGAGTGATCATGATGTCGGTCTGGCTGTCGCGGACCTGAAACTCCAACTCCTCGACGGTGTAGAGCGGATTATAGTTGACCACCGTGCCGCCCGCTTTGAGGATCGCATAATAGTAGATGATTGCCGTTGGGCAGTTCGGCAGGAAAAGTCCGACCTTCTTGCCTTTCGTGACGCCAAGATCCTGCAGTCCGGCGGTGGCTTCGTCGACCAGGCGGCCAAGCTCGGAATACGTCGTCAGCTTGCCGAGGAAGTTCGTGCAGGTCTTTGCGCCGTAATTCGCGACGGCTGTGTCGATAATCTCCGTCACGGGTGTCGGGGTAAATTGGGCGTCCCAAGCGATACCCTGCGGATATGCATCAATCCACGGCATGGCGATTGTGTCGCTCATCTTCTTCCCCTTTGTGAACGTCCTGTCTGGCCTCGACCCCATCAGCTCCGCCCGACCGGTTTTGCCAGTTTGGCGTTGGGGGCCTTGCTGCATCGACGTCGCCCGGTCCACACCGGTGACGTCTAAGTCATCCGCTGCGGCAGTTCAGCAAAAACATGTCAGCGGTTCCCTTGCCCCAGCATTGGCTGCAGAGGCGCTCGATCCTTGGGAGCGCATACCGGTCAATCGTTCGCGGTTTCCATGTCCCGTAGATAATTTTGCAGATGCAACTAAAGGTAGTTGACGCTAAGGTAAACACGGCGTTTATCACCGACGTGCCTTGGAAAGGGCTGCATTTGCGGGCATCGCCGCGTGGTCATCACGGTTATGACCCGTGTTGGTCCGGGGTATGCAAGGGGCGCGCACGGCTGAGCTGCGTGCGCGCGGTGCGGCCTGACTTGCCCTTCACCGGCAACTGCATTAGCACACGAAAAACCGTTTGCGCCGCAACATGCGGGCAGGAGTACTGATTATGAGCGACGTCGCACCGAAGATCATCGAGATCCTCAAGAAGCATATGAAAGAGCCGCGCGACGACATCGGGCTCGACACCAAACTGGAAGACCTCGACATCGAGTCGCTCGATCTGGCGATGATCGTGTTCGATATCGAAGACAGTTTCGGCATCGAGATCCCTTACAATGCCAACGAGGAAGTCGAAGACTTCAAGACTGTTGGCTCAGTTGTCGAACGAGTTTCAGCGCTGGTTGATGCGAGTGGCGAGCCTGCAACGGCCTGACATGTAGGCTCTCGGCTGCATTGACTTCACGCCTTACCCCAAATCGCAGACGTTGCCGCAGCAATGACGTTGTGGCGCGATCGCCGGCTGCCGACCAGCGGTGGCCACATCCCAATGGTGGGTTCTCCTAATGACGAATACGAATGGCACCCGTCGCGTGGTCGTGACGGGCTTGGGAGCGGTTACGCCGCTTGGCATGTCAGCTGACGAAACATGGAGCGGGATGCGGAGCGGCCATTGTGCCGTCGGACCGATCACCGGTTTTGATCTTTCCGATCTCTACATCCACATCGGTGCAGAAGTGAAAGACTTCAAACCGCGCGATCACCTGACGAACAAACTGATCCTTATCGCCGACCGTTACTCGCAGTTTGCCGGGATCGCCGCGCATGAAGCGTTACGGGACGCGGGCATCGAGCTGCCGATTTCAGATGGCCATCGCGCGGCGTCGATCATCGGCAGTGGTGCCGGCGGATTGACGACGATGGATACCGCCTACAAGGACATGTACGAGCACGGCAAGAAGGCGACGCATCCGTTCACGTTGCTGCGCTTCATCGGCTCCTCGGCTGCCTCACATGTCGGCATTGAAGCCGGTATCAAGGGACCGACATTCGCGACATGCAGCGCCTGCGCAACGGCCGCCCATGCGATCGGCATTCTTTACGATTATATCCGTCACGGCATTACCGATGTCGGTGTGGCAGGGGCGTCAGAAGCGGCGATCACCTACGGATCGTTCAGGGCCTGGCAAGCGATGCGCGTGCTCTCGCCCGATGGATGCTTTCCGTTCTCCAAGAACCGAAATGGAACGACGCTTGGTGAGGGCGCCGGCATTCTGACGCTTGAGAGCCTTGAGCATGCCAAGGCCCGCGGTGCGAAGATCTATGCCGAGATGGTGGGCTTCGGTATGACGTCGGACGCGGAAGACATGATCAACCCGAGCACGGAAGGGCCGATGAACGCGATGCAGATCGCGCTCGACGATGCTGGGCTTGATGGCAGCGAAATCGACTATCTCAACGCGCATGGCACGGCGACGGCGGTCAACGACACCAATGAGACAAAGGCAATCCGTGGCGTGTTCAAGTCCAATGCGGAGAAAATCTCGATCTCATCGACGAAATCCATGCATGGGCATCTTTTGGGCGCTGGCGGCTCGGTTGAAGCGATTGCCTGTATCAAGGCGATCGAAGAGAATTTTGTGCCGCCGACGGTGAACTTCGTGGACGCTGATCCGGAGTGCGATCTCGATTACACCCCGAATGAGGGACGCGCTCGCGAGGTCAATTACGCGATGTCCAACTCGTTTGCGTTTGGCGGGCTGAATGCGGTGACGATCTTCGGGCCGCCGCCTGCGTAACGAGCACCGGCCAAGCCGGGTTCTGACTCATCGTGCGGGTTGCTCGGGAACTCTCTGCGAGGCGGCCCCTGTATTCGTGAACCAATGTCGGTGCGATGCCCACAATTCAGCCATCATCGGCGCGCCATTTCGCCACGAAGTCGTCGCCGGTTGGGGGATCATGATGAGCAATCTGAGATGTTGTGTGTGGGCTGCTGTGGCAGGTCTGGCGTTGATCGGTTTCGCAGTGGTGGCCGATACATCGAGAGCAAGCGGCGACACGGTCTATGCTTGCAGCTTTGATGGTGGCGCGGCGTGGCAGGTTGCTGACAAGGCATTTGCCGCGGACACACCTTCGCCGCTGTCGTTCAAGATCACCCGCACATCGCCGCGCGCGAAAATCGCCGAATTGACGACCAAGACGGGCCGCACTGACGTGAAGGTCGTGGCCGCGATCGATGCAACTCACTTCATCGAGGTGACGGTTGCCGGATATCTTACGCTGACAACGCTGTATGGCGACGGTGCGCGCGTGCCCGCTGTGCACTCCCGACATCTCGGTATCGTTGGCCAGCCAGTGGGCGGGCAGCTGCAGGGGTTCTGCGAGCGGACTTAAGCCGAAGGTTTCTGTGCATGCCGCACAGATGCTGGCGCTGTGCGCTGACCCGCGATAGCCTCGATGCGAGACGCAGGGGAGAGCGCAGCGGTGGCGAACACGTCAGGATTTTCTCGGCCGAAACGCGATCACTATGACGTGGTGATCATCGGCGGTGCCATGCTTGGCTCGTCCACGGCCTGGTTTACGATCAACAACCCGGATTTTGATGGGCGGCTGCTCGTGATCGAGCGTGACCCGACCTACGAGTTTGCCGGGACAAGCCGGACCAACTCGTGCATCCGCCAACAGTTCTCGACCGAGATCAACATCCGCATCTCGCAGTTTGGCGCGGAGTTCGTGAAGAACTTTCGCGCTTACATGGGCGGGGATGACGAGGTGCCTGAGCCGGTGTTGCAGAGCTACGGCTATATGTATCTTGCGGATGATCCTGATTTTCTCTCCGTTCTGGAAGAGTGTCAGCAGATCCAGGCGGCGTGCGGCGCGGGCACGAAGATCATGTCGCCGGAGGAAATTCTCGCGGCCTATCCATTTTACAACATGGATGGCATCGTCGCTGGCAGTCACAACACACGGGATGAAGGCTACTTCGACGGCAATACGCTCTTCGACTGGTGGAAGCGGATGGCGCGGCGCGGTGGTGCAGAATACCTCCACAATGAAGTGACGGGGATGACGCGAGACGGAGGTCGGGTCACTGCCGTGACGCTTGCAACCGGTGAGACGGTCTCTGTTGGCAGTGCTGTCAATGCGTCCGGCACGCGCGGCGCGCGTACGGCAGAAATGGCCGGGATCTCTGGGCATCCTGTTGAGCCGCGACCGCGCTACACCTTCATTTTCGATGCGGAAGACACTCTTGATCGCGATGTCCCGCTGACGATTGACCCCTCAGGGGTGCATGTCCGCACCGATGGGCAATATTATCTCGCCGGATGTTCTCCCATCGGTGGGGATCGCACGGTGGCCCATGATGACTTTGAGATTGACCACAGTGTTTGGGAGGAAAAGGCTTGGCCGGCGATCGCAAATCGCATCCCGGCATTTGAGCGTGTGAAGCTGATGAACACGTGGGTCGGCCACTATGATTTCAACACGCTTGACCAGAATGCGATCATCGGACCGCATCCGGACGTCGAAAACTTTTTTTTCCTCAATGGCTTTTCTGGCCATGGATTTCAGCAGTCACCGGCCATGGGGCGGGGCATGTCCGAACTTCTGATCCACGGAAGCTACCGCACGCTCGACATGTCCGAGCTTGGCTACGAGCGCATCGTCGCGGGTGAGCCGTTCGTCGAGAAGGCGATCATCTGAGGTGGGATCAGTCGGCGCCAGTTGTGGATGTGGCCCCCGCTCGCCGGAACGCGATTTCCTTTGCAATTTCTCGGAACTTGAGCGGCGTCGTCTCGATCCAGGGGAGCGGGCGCACCATTTCGGCGGCGGCGACACCGATCCGCGCGGTGAGGGCGCCGTTGAAGACTCCTTCGCCCATGCGACGGGAGAGGCGGCGCAACAGGTCTTGTCCGACGAATTGACCGAGCAGGTCATCGGTCAGGGCCATCCCGCCAGTAACGATGAGATGGCCGACGACGCGCTTACCGAAAGTGATGCCGCCGGTCAGACCGGGGCGGCCGCCATACAGCGTTGCGAGGCGTCGCAGCATCCGGACGTTCTCCACAAACACGAAGAAAACGTCGAGCACAGCCGCCGGGCTGAGTGCGGTGACAACGGCCACGCGTTTGGCAGACTGGGCGATGACTTTTCGCGCTTCGCGATCTAGTGGGGCGAGTAGATCGCGGTCGGCGAGTGTCAGCGTCTCGTGCGCATCGTGCATGCCGGCCGCGTTCTGCCGATGGTTGTCGAGGGCCCACCGCATGTCCCTTCGTCCGCGAAACGATTTGCGCAGTGCGCCGACGGCGCTTCGAGCGGCTTTTTTGTCTCCCTGTCGCAAAGCTTCGTCCGCCTGCGTGCGCCGCGCGGTGATGTTACGCAGCCGCATGAGGCCAAGAATCTCTCTGAGCGCGATGGCGAGCAGTGCCAGAGCCATGAGACCGAAGAGACCGAGCGACATCCAGCCGATCCAGTCGTCACGTGCCAGCGCAACGGAGACCAGGCGCGCAAACCATAATGACAGTGCGATGCCGACGAGTGCAGATGCGGCAGCAAAGAAAAGCGCGCCCCAGCGAAAGCCGCGTTTCAGATCCGCAATGGTTGGTGTCTGAAACTGTGCATCGCCATGCGCGCCTGCGTGGGCTGTCGGATCGGTCTCGTCGTCCAGTCCGTCCTGATCTCGATGCGAAATCGGCTCTTCGACCACAGTTTCCTCAGGATCGAAGCTTCGCGGTTTGCGGTGGCTTGCCGTGTTCATATGCGGCGTCTCGTTGCTCATGTCAGGCGATCTCCGAGGAGAAACTGGAGGGCGCGATCCAGACGGATATGGGGGAGGGGCGTGCGCGCGTTCGGCGGTGTTGGCGGGCGGAACCTTACGAACGCTGTCTCTGTCGCAAAAGCCTTGGGATCGCGGAGTGCCGCTGAAGGATTTTCTGGAAGATCACCTGGAAAGATCGCGGCTTCGCGGCTGCCATGGAAGGTCTTGCCGTCGATTTTTTCTCCTGGCATCGGTGTGCCGATAATGCAGCCGAGTTCTTCTCTGTCGATTTGCTTTGTCGCCTGCCGCGTGGCGCGAACCGACGCGATGGCCTCGATTGCAGTCTCGGCACCGGCGAAGTCTGCTGTGCCACGGGCTTTTTCAGTGAGTACGCCGAGCACGGCCTTCAGGCGATCATGCGATGTCTCATGCAGATGGTCGGCTTTGGTCGCGGCAAACAGCAGGCGGTCAATCCGGCGCCCCAGAATGAGTGAGAGCCAGGAATTGGTGCCGGTGCGAAATGAAGCGAGCACGCTCGAGACCGCGCGTTCCAGATCAGCCACGGCTTCAACGCCTGAATTGAGCGCGGCGAGCGCATCGACAAGCACGATCTGACGATCGAGACGCGCGAAGTGATCGCGGTAGAATGGCTTAACGATTGTCGTCTTGTAGGCCTCGAAACGCCGCGCCATCATCGCGTGAAGCGACCCGGGTTTGGCGGGCGGTGTGTCTGGTGACACGTCAAGCGGGGCGAAGGTGAGGGCGGGAGATCCTGCACGTTCCCCGGGGAGTAAAAACCGTCCCGGTGAAAGTGTCGAGAGCACATGGCTCGCGTCGCGACAACGCAGGAGGTAGTCACGAAAGGTCTCGGCTGCGGCTTCAACGGCGCGTTCGTCGGCGTCGGCGGTGGGGTCGAGTGCTTTGACGCAGGTTAGCCAGTCACGGGCGTGCAACGCGCGTAGTGGTTCACGCGCCAACCGCATGGCATCGGCTGACCATGCCTCAAAGCTTTGATCGAGCAGCGGGAGGTCAAGTAGCCATTCGCCGGGATAATCCACGATATCGAGATGCAATACGTGGCGCCCGGTAATCCACTCGCGGGCGCTTGCGAGCGCGCCACGCGCCTCATATTCGAACGTAAGGCGCAACTCCGAGATTGCGCGTGTGCCATCCGGCCAGTCTGGCGGTTGTCCTTCACCATTGCCGCGCAGCAGAGCGCGATATGTCTCGTAGGGGAACCGCGGTACGTCATCATCCGGCTGGGGTTCGAGGAACACCGAGGTGATCCGCCCCTGTCGCGCGGGCTCGAAGAACGGCAGGCGGCCTCCATTGAGCAGATTGTCGACGAGCGCGGTGATGAAAACGGTCTTGCCGGCACGCGAAAGGCCGGTGACGCCGAGGCGGACGGTTGGCGTGATCGTGTCACGGGCGAGTGCGCTGATCTGGTCAAGCACCATGGCGCGCCTCCCGACAAGAGCGACGGTTGTGCGTCGCCATCAGGTCAACTGACCGACGCCGGATGACCGATCTTCGCAAGGTCGAAGGGGGTCGACTGATAAGTCTCATTGATCCAGTTGGCGAAGAAGAGATGGGCATGGCTGCGCCAGCGATTGCTCGGTGTGCGCTCCGGATCGTCGTCGGGATAATAATCCAGTGGCATGCGCGCCGGGCGTCCGGCATCAATGTCGCGGGCGTATTCATCACCCAATGTCGCGGTGTCATACTCAATGTGATTGAACATGTAGAGCGCGCGGTGCTGCGGGTCACTCACAAGGCAGAGGCCGGCATGTGGTGAACTCATCAACACTTCGAGGCCTGCGTCTTCTGGTAGGTCGGCCTCCCGCACTTCTGTCCAGCGCGAGACGGGGATGGAAAAGCGGTCGGAGAACCCGCGCATCATCGGGTCACCCGGTTTGCGGTTCTGATGATTGAAGACGCCGAACCGTTTCTCGCTCAACTCATGTTTCGGAACGCCGTAAAAATGATGGAGTGCAGCCTGCGCGCCCCAGCATACGGCGAGGAGCTGATGCACGTTGGTCGCGCACCAATCGAAAATCTCTTTCAACTCACTCCAGTAGTCGACGTCCTCGAAGTCGAGCAGTTCAACGGGTGCGCCGGTGACGATGAGGCCATCGAATTTTTCCTCCTTCACGTCATCCCAGGGGCGATAGAACGCCTCCATGTGCGCGGCAGAGGTGTTGCGGGAAACGTGCTCGCTCATTCGCACGAGCGAGAGATCGACCTGAAGCGGCGTTGCGCCGATCAGCCGCGCAAACTGGGTTTCCGTGTTGATCTTCGTCGGCATCAGGTTGAGCAGGCCAATGCGCAGCGGACGGATATCCTGACGCGCCGCGGAAAGCTCCGTCATGACGCTCACGCCCTCTGCCTCAAGGACTGGCCGCGCGGGCAGATTGTCTGCAATGCGTATGGGCATGAGATGGCTTTCAGTCGGTTGGGCAGATAAGCGCGTTGCGGATGTCTCGCCGCAACGGCGTGTCGCTTAAGTGGCGTCAGATGGCCTGTGCATCAATGGCGGTGGCGATGAGGACCATGACGTCGTCGGTGGTTTCGGCGGTTTTGAGGTCAGCGGCGGCAATGGTGATGCCGTGCCGTTGGGCAATGGCGCGATAGAGCGGGCGGCGGTAGGCGAGAAGTTCTTCGTAGCCCCATGCGATGAACGCGTCCGGGTCTACGTCGTCATCCGCGATGTCGCCCTTCTGAGTCTTGTATTCCGCCCATTTCGTGTCGAGGAAGGTTGGGTTGTAGTACATTGGTTTTGGCGCCTTGCGGAACCGATCCACGAGCATGCGCGCGTCATCCTCGGTGCCTTCGAGGTGGAGCAGGAGCGTGTTGGCGGCGATCGTCTGCAACACCGGATCATCCTCATCGTCGACATCGACGACCTCGCACAGGCTCCCGCCAGCGTCGCAGATAAAGTGGTCGTAGCCATAGATCGTGCGCGCCTTCTCAACAAAGCGTGGGACGTCATGCATCGCGGCGATTTCGGCATCGCGGTGCTGTGCCTGGCGGCGTTTGTATTCGGCGAACGGAATGCCGCCGCGTGCGGGGTCGCCCGGCTTGCCCAGATAGGTGGAGAGCGGTGAGAGATCGGAAAAGCGCAGGTTCGACGAAATGTCGATCGAGTCGGTCAAAAGTAATTCGCGCAGGAGCGGCACTTTCATCGCCTCTCGCTTGAAATTGTCGACGATATGCTCGCCCATGTAGCGCGTGCCGATGCGATAGTCGGCGGAGTAGTGGAACCAGTTGTCTTCGCGCAGGCGTGCCGCGAGCCACGTCTTTCCGAGCCCGGACATGCCGAACACGGTGATGGCTTTCGTTGGCCATTCGAGGAATGCGGCGCCGGTGTCGAAGTGCATGCGGTGTCCTCCCGGCGGTCTTATGGCGGGGCGCCCGGGCGTTGTAAATCGACGCCAGGCTCTGTGGTCGGCGCTGTCTCGGACGGGCTCGAAATGGGGTGCGTCGCCGCGTCGGGCCGGCTAGCGTTGGGGCCATGCACTATCAACTCTTCGAAACAGCGTTTGGCATCTGCGGGATTGCGTGGCGCGACACCGGACTGACCCGGATTCTGTTGCCTGAGGGGACACGCGAGCACACACAGGCGCGGATAGAGCGCTTCGGCGCAAACGCTTGGCGAGGTGCGTTGCCGCCAAACGCGTTACATGCGGAAGCGGCGCTCAAAGCGTATTTCGAAGGTGAGGGCGAAACGTTCGACACGATCACCCTCGATGCGGGGGCGTCACAACCGTTTCACGGCGATATCTATTGGCTTCTGCGTCAGGTGCCTCGCGGCGAGACTGTGACGTACGGCGAACTGGCGCGGCGTGCGGGGCAACCGGGCGCGGCGCGTGCGGTCGGCATGGCAATGGGGCGCAATCCGTGGCCGATTATCGTGCCGTGTCATCGTGTGTTGGCGAGCGGAGGAAAACTGGGCGGGTTTTCCGCGCATGGGGGGACAATGACGAAAGAGCGGTTGCTTGCGCTCGAAGGCGTCATCGTCGGCGACCCGCTGTTGCCGGGGTTATTTTGACTGCCTCGTCCTCCTGAGCGTTTCAGAACGGGGCAGTCGTTCAGCACGTGTGAGGGCCGAACCTGCGATCTGCTTGCGCGTTGTCAGATCTGCTGTCACAGCGCAATACGGTGGTGACGGGTCGGGCAAGTGTGGGTTTGTATCATGAACAAAGGCGTTGCTCTGCTCGTCAATGCGTTTCTGCCCGGTCTTGGCACGTTGCTCTCTGGCGCGGCTGCTGCGGGCATGATCCAGCTTGTACTCTCGGCCGCTGGCGTCGCGTCCCTCTTAACAGGGGATGCGCGCATGGCGCTCGCGGGCGTCGGTATGGTCGGTGCGGCGTTCATCTGGTCGGCATTGATGGTGATCTGGCCGCCAGCGCCTGCCGCCTGAAATGCGGAACACTTCCGGCGGGCGAGGATCATGTGCATTGGCGTGCGTGATCCGTCGAAGCCGTCGCCGTCGAATGTTTGGCAGTCGAGCATTTCCATGCCGTTGGTCGTGAGCTCTGCTTTGAGCTCATCGGTGCTGTAATAGGCGTAGAGACGGTCAAGGCTATCGCGTTTTTCTCCGCTGCCGCCCTTCATCGCCAGATAGAGAACGCCGTCGCTACGAAGTGCGCCGACGACGCGCGCAAGCAGGGATGGAAAGCTGGCGCGCTTTGCGTGATGCAGCGACCAGGCCGCCCAGATGCCATCGTAGGCGTCGCGTGCAGCGAACTCTTCAAAGGGCATGACTGTGACGTCGAGATCGAAGCGGGATTTGGCCTCGCGCGCGAGACCGGTGGAGCCGTCAATCGGGTGGACGTTGAACCCGGCATCGCGCAGAGCTGCCGATGCCCAGCCATTGCCTGAGCCGAGATCGCATACGGTGCCGCCTGCACGCACCAGATCGCAGAACCGCGCCAGCTGTTTTTCGTCGCGCGTTTCGTGTGAGGCCTCGGCATAGTCGCGGGCGTTCGCGTCATAAAAGGCGATTGTCGCGTTGTCAGTTTCCGGGGTACTCATCGCCAGAGACTGCCATGTCTGCGGCGCGGAAGCGAGGGACAAAAAAGCGCCCGGGGCTTTCAGACCCGGGCGCTATGATTGTGTTGCTTCTTACGCGTTCGGCGCTATGAGGCGAGATCGAAGCGGTCGGCGTTCATGACCTTGCCGAAGGCAGCGGCGAAGTCTTTTGCGAAAGCTTCCTTGCCATCATCGGCGGCATACACTTCCGCGATCGCGCGGAGCTGGGAGTTTGAGCCAAACACGAGATCGGCACGGGTGCCGGTCCACTTGACGCCGCCACCAGACCGCGGATGCGCCTCGAAGACCCCGTCGGTATCTGCTGCTTTTTTCCACTCGATGGTGCGATCCATCAACATGACGAAAAAGTCGTTGGTGAGGGAGCCCGGCGTATCCGTCCACACACCGTGCTTCGTGCCGCCGACATTGGTGTCGAGAACGCGCATTCCGGCGACAAGCACGGACATCTCGGGCGCGGTCAGCGTCAGCAACTGCGCCTTGTCGACGAGAAGTTCTTCCACCGGGCGGGACAAATCTCCCTTCTGATAGTTGCGGAAGCCGTCTGTAATCGGTTCGAGCACATCGAACGAGGCTACGTCTGTTTGCGCGTCGGTTGCATCTGTGCGGCCCGGTGCGAATGGTACCTCGACATCGAACCCGGCATCCTTGGCAGCCTTCTCAACGGCTGCCGAGCCGCCGAGGACAATCAGGTCTGCCAGAGAGACTTTCTTTCCATCTGACCGGCTGTCGTTGAACGCGCTCTGGATGCCCCCAATGACTGTCAACGCAGCAGCAAGAGCGGCAGGCTCATTGGCTTCCCAATCCTTCTGCGGGGCAAGACGGAGCCGGGCGCCGTTGGCACCACCGCGTTTGTCGCTGCCACGGAAGGTCGATGCGGATGCCCACGCCGTTTTGACGAGTTGTGAGACCGTGAGGCCGCTGTCGAGCAGCTTGGCTTTGAGTTCGGCGATCTCGGGCTGGCCGATCGTCTCATAGTCCGCCTCGGGAACTGGATCCTGCCAGATGAGATCCTCAGCCGGGATATCGCCGCCGGCATAACGGGATTTCGGTCCCATATCGCGGTGGGTCAGCTTGAACCAGGCGCGGGCGAAGGCATCGGCCAGCTGGTCCGGATTTTCATGGAAGCGGCGCGAGATTTTTTCATATGCCGGGTCCATCTTCATGGCCATGTCAGCGGTCGACATCATCGGCGCGTGTTTCTTTGAAGGGTCGTGCGCGTCAGGCGCCATGTCCGCATCTTCGACGTTTTTCGGCGTCCACTGCTGTGCGCCGGCCGGGCTTTTGGTGAGCTCCCAGTCATACTTGAAGAGGACATCGAAATAGCCGTTGTCCCAAGCCGTCGGATTGGCCGTCCACGCACCCTCGAGGCCGGAGGTTATCGTGTCGCTGCCACGGCCTGAACCCATGGTGTTTTTCCATCCCATTCCCATCTCTTCGATGGGTGCGCCTTCAGGCTCGGGGCCCACGTAAGCACCGGGATCGCCAGCGCCGTGGGCCTTGCCGAAGGTGTGGCCACCGGCCACCAGAGCCACGGTCTCTTCGTCATTCATGGCCATGCGACCGAATGTTTCGCGAATGTCGTGGGCGGAGGCCTGAGGATCCGGGCGGCCATCAGGGCCCTCCGGATTCACATAAATCAGGCCCATCTGCACGGCGGCCAGCGGATTTGCGAGCTCGCGTTCGCCGCTGTAGCGCTCATCACCCAGCCAGGTCTTCTCCGGACCCCAGTAAATATCCTCCTCCGGCTCGAAGATGTCTTCGCGCCCGCCGGCAAAACCGAAC
>JBCBXF010000059.1:0-14543 GCA_039816705.1 Pseudomonadota bacterium
CCCGTGGGAGCCGTGCGACCCGTGGGAGCCGTGCGACCCGTGGGAGCCGTGAGAGCCGTGGGAGGCGTGGCCAGGGTCGCCGGGCCCGTCATAGGTGCCGGCAGCCTTTTGCGTGTCAGCGAACGAGAGGGCGTTCTCCGAAATCTCGCGCTGCCCATCGGACAGGAGCGGTGCAGCCTTGCGACTGAATTTCGGGAGGCGACGAGACTTCTTTTGGCTATGCGACGGCGGTGCCATGACGAACCCTTATGTTTCGAATGTACCACGAAACGGGCGGCATCCGGCCCCGTGATCTCAACCTGTCGCTCAACGGAAACGTCACAGAGGATCGCGTCGTTGACGAGGTTCCAGAAGTTTTGCTCGGGATCGCCGAAGTCACGAGGAATGTACATGTGGTTGTAGACGGAAAAGCCCGTCGCTCCCCAACGCACGGTCGCGTCGAAGAAGGGCGATTTGCGGATCTGCGTGCCGAAGCCAAAGTCATCTGACTGCATCTGGACCTCGTTTGATGTGGAAGGTTCAGGCGTGGACGCCATCGAACATCCGGGAGCGTCGCCATGGCGCTGAACTCAGGTTGTACACAGCGTTCTTAGTATGTCGTAGACAAACCTTCGTATTTGTGGTGCGTTTGCATCAGTCTTGCGACGCGATGTCTCTGCGCTTCCTCTCCAGGGCGCGTTCCCCCGACATTGATGCGGTTTGCAAAGACCGTCGGCCCCGTCCTCCCCCCGGACGCGGGCCGATTTTTTTGAAGCGCCGTTATCCGAGTTCGAGTTTTTTCGCGAGTATCTGGTTCACGACGGCCGGGTTCGCCTTGCCACCCGTGCGCTGCATCACCTGACCGACGAACCAGCCAATTGCTTTCGGTTTCGCTTTGACCTGTGCGACCTGTTTGGGGTTCCCCGCGATAATATCGTCGACGATCGCCTCAAGCTCCCCCGTATCAGAAACCTGCTTGAGACCTCTTTCTTCCACGATCTCCGCGGGCGTGCGACCGCTCTCGAGCATCGCATCGAACACGTCACGCGCGAGACGGTTCGACAGTGTGCCATCGCTCACCAGATCAATCAGTGCGCCAAGATTATCAGCGCTCACAGGGCTCTCTTCGATGCTCACATCGCGTCGATTCAGTGCGCCAAAGAGTTCACCCATCACCCAGTTGGCCGCGACCTTGGGGTCTCGACCTTCGGCAACAGTTTCGAAGTATGACCCCGTTGCAGCATCCGACACGAGAACCTCGGCATCATAGGGCGATAGGTTATATTGCGATGCGAGCCGTGCTTTTGCGTCGTCCGGCAGTTCCGGCAATGCTGCGGCAAGCTCCTGCACCCATGCATCCGTAAAGGTGATGGGTAGTAGATCCGGACACGGAAAATAACGATAGTCGTGCGCTTCCTCCTTTGAGCGCATGGCGCGGGTCTGATGCGTCTGCGGATCGAACAGCCGTGTCTCCTGATCGATTGTTCCGCCCTCTTCGCGAATGTCGATATGACGTGCGGCCTCGGCATCGATCGCTTCACCAATGAAGCGGATGGAGTTGACGTTCTTGATCTCACACCGCGTTCCGAGGTCTTCACCCGGACGACGAACAGAAACGTTCACGTCGGCGCGCAGCGACCCCTCTTCCATATTGCCGTCGCATGTGCCGAGTGCGCGAAGAATTGCACGCAGCTTCGTCACGTAGGCCTTGGCTTCCGCCGAGGACCGCAGATCGGGTTTGGAGACAATCTCCATCAGCGCCACGCCGGAGCGGTTGAGATCCACGAGCGAGTTCTCCGGGTCTTGGTCGTGGATGGATTTGCCCGCATCCTGCTCCAGGTGCAGGCGTTCGATACCGATGGTGACCTCGCCGGTTTCCGGCATGTCGAGCACAACCGCACCCTCGCCTACAATCGGCCGGTCGAACTGCGAAATCTGATAGCCTTGCGGCAGATCAGGATAAAAATAGTTTTTGCGCGCGAAGGTGCTGGTCGTGTTGATCTGCGCCTTCAGCCCGAGCCCGGTCCGCACCGCCTGCGCCACGCATTCGTGATTGACGACCGGGAGCATGCCCGGCATCGCCGCGTCGACCAGCGAAACCTGCGTATTTTCATCGGCACCGAACGCGGTCGCGGCACCAGAAAACAGTTTGGAACGCGAGGCGACCTGAGCATGCACTTCAAGTCCTACGATGACTTCCCACGCCCCGTCCCGACCCTCGATCAGATTTGCATTGTGCGTCTCACGGCTTGTGGCGTGCATGGGAACTCCGGCGGTTCAAGAGATGTCGTGCGGTGCAAACGTCACCGCGCCGATGTATCGTTTGGCCGGGTTTGCCTCAATGGCAAAAACACTGGGTCCGCCACCGGGCTGGAGACGGCGACGCCTCAGGCGCACTGTGCATCGGTGTAGGTGGCTGCAAAGGCAGCCGCCCCCGGAACGCTGAATATCGCGGCAGGTGGGGGGGCAAACCGATCTGTTTGACGGTGCCGCCTCCTGGTCACGTGTTGACGCGGAGGGGGACCGAAGATTTTGCGGTCTGGGCTCCTCTGTGTCCTGGCTCAACGCCATGATCAGGAGAAGGTTCCTACGATGCGAGGTAATCTTTCGCCCGTATGGCGTATTTCGGAATCGGCGTTCCAGTGACGTCGACCAACCTAAAACGCGGCGGAGCTCGCCGGGTTATTCGGATCTATGGGCGCGCATCTTTTCTTCTTCATGCTGGATGAACCAGCCGACCATCTGACGCCATAGCGCCTCAGCAAGTTCGCCCGGGACGCCCTTAGCTTCGGCACGTGCACGGACCTTGTCAAACACCTGCTGGTTGCGCCACGGGACACTGGCCGGCGCATTCTCGGTGAGTTTAATCTCCCACGCGCGCTCAACATATCCAAAGCGCTCGGCAATGAGATCGATCAACGCGTCATCGAGCCGATCAATCTCGGCGCGGACATGACTCATGTCTTCGCACTCGTTCGGGCGACGTGTTGCAGAGCTTGACATCAGGTCCACCATGCTTTGGGTGCGGGCGCGATACCAGCAGCGTGTTCGATAACCTCGGCGGCGCGGAACATCGTCGGTTCGTCGAATGGTTTGGCAATCAACTGCAGGCCGAGAGGCACACCGTCATCCGAAAGCCCGGCAGGGACGGAAATGCCCGGAAGTCCCGCCATGTTCACCGTCACTGTGAAAATGTCGTTCAGATACATCTCGATCGGATTGCCGAGTTTTTCTCCAATCCCGAAGGCACCACCCGGCGTCGTCGGTGTCAGCAACACATCGACCATCTCGAAAGCCCGATCGAAGTCCTGCTTGATCAGCGTGCGGATGCGCTGTGCCTTGAGATAGTAGGCATCGTAATAGCCTGCTGACAGCACGTATGTGCCAATCAAAACGCGGCGCTTGACCTCCGCGCCAAAACCTTCAGCACGTGTGTTTTCATACATCGAGACGATGTCGTCTCCCGGCACGCGCAGGCCGTAGCGCACGCCGTCATAGCGCGCGAGATTGGATGACGCCTCGGCCGGCGCGACGATGTAGTAGGCTGGGAGTGCGTATTTGGTGTGGGGGAGCGAAACGTCCACAATCTCAGCACCGGCTGCGCGGTACCAGTCAATACCCTGCTGCCAGCGCGCCTCGATTTCCTCCGGCATGCCGTCAATGCGATACTCTCTCGGGATGCCGACACGCAGACCTTTCACGTTCGCACCGCCGGTCAGATGCGCCTCATAATCCGGGACATCGCGGGGCACGCTGGTGCTGTCCTTTGGATCGTGGCCGGCCATGGCACCAAGCATGATCGCGCCATCACGGACCGTCCGGGTGATCGGGCCGGCCTGATCAAGCGAGGACGCAAAAGCGACGATGCCCCAGCGGGAACATCGCCCGTACGTCGGTTTGACGCCGACGGTGCCGGTGAGAGCGGCTGGTTGGCGGATCGAGCCGCCGGTGTCTGTCGCTGTCGCCGCCGCGCAGAGCCGTGCCGCGACCGATGATGCCGAACCGCCGGAAGACCCGCCGGGCACCAGCGCCGTCTCATCGTCCGTTCGCCGCCACGGGTTGATGCAGTTGCCGTAAAAGCTTGTCTCGTTGGATGAGCCCATCGCGAACTCATCGCAGTTGAGCTTGCCCAGCATGACACCGCCCGCGGCCCACAGGCGCGACGTAACGGTCGATTCATAGGATGGCTCGAAGCCATCGAGGATATGACTGCAGGCCGTGGTGCGCACGCCCTCGGTGCAGAACAGATCCTTGATGCCGAGCGGGATGCCCTCCAGCGCGCCGGCTTTTTCTTCCGCAATACGCGTATCTGAGGCATCGGCCATGGCGCGCGCGCGGTCGGGGGTCGTCAAGATGTAGGCGTTGAGCGCGTCGTTCGCTGCTTCAAGCGCCGTGAGGTAGGCCTCTGTCAGCTCGCGGGCGGAAAACGCCTTGTCGCGCAGGCCGTCGCGTGCCTCGGCGATCGTGAGGTCGGTCAGGTCTGTCATAAGCTCACTTCTTGATCTTGCAGCGGCGATAGCGGGTCGGCTTCGCTTCGTCGGTCCGTTGGGCGAGCAACGCGTTGCGTGCGCTTACGACCATCGACATGTGATCCACAAAGCTGCGCTCTGCGTTCTGACAGAACATCGTTGCGACGTAGGTTTTGCGGGTCGCGACGCGATCAACGCGGGCGTATTCACATGACCATTCCGGCCCGCGCATAGCTTCGCGATCGATCGTGATGGGACGGTCAGCGCCCTGCGGTGGTGACACATTCTCCTCCTGCGCCCGCTCAAGCAGCTTGCATCCGGCATCGGTCCCGTAGGTGCCTTTGACGAAATAAGCTTCGGCTTCCGCGACGGGGCTCGGCCCGCCTGCAAACTGCGTGAGGCCAAAGCCGATCGCAATCGCCACGCCGAGCAGTATCCACGGCGATTTGAGCCAGGGGGCCAGCGCTTCCATAATTATTCGACCACCTTCGGCACAGCGAAGTAGTGCCCGTCACGGACTGGCGCATTGGCGACAATGCGATCCGGGATGCCTCCGTCATTGATCACGTCGTCGCGTTCGGGCGTCTCGATTTCAACAACGCTTGTCATCGGAGCCACGCCCTCGGTATTGACCTCATCAAGCTGCTCGACCCAGCCAAGAATGTTCGTCAATTCGCTTTCAAGGGCCCGCGCTTCCTCAGTTGAGACCCGGATGCGCGCGAGCCGGGCAATGCGTTGGACTGTGTTGGCATCAACTTTCATGGGAGAACCCTCCGCGATAGGCCATCGGCGCGGGCCGTGGAGCGTTGCACTCCGGGTCGTGGACCTTGCCTCGCGCGTGAAAGCGTCTGACAACAGCGACGCGGATCGCGACGGCGTGGTGTTACCGTGCTCATCGGACCGTCGCAATACTCGCCGATCATATGCGTGGCGATCCCGTTTGATCGCAATGCTCGATGAGGAGGCCGAGGTCATGACGCATAACGCACGTGCCAATCGCTCCGCGCCGGATCGATTTCGGCATGCCGCGGCGGCGATGGGGCTGACGGTCGAAATCATCACCCAGGCAACGCGCGCGCACACGGCTGTTGAGGCAGCGGCGGCTTGCGGATGTGATGTCTCGCAGATCGTGAAGTCGCTTGTGTTCCGCGGTGTTGAGAGTGGACGGCCGATCCTCCTGCTGGTCTCCGGCTCGAACCGGGTCAACGAGGACCGCGTTGCAGAGCAGATCGGGGAGGAGATCGAGCGGGCACAGCCAACGTGGGTCCGTGCTGTTACCGGCTATGCGATCGGCGGTATACCGCCGCTTGGCCATGCACAGCCGATCGCGACATTCCTCGATGAGGTGCTACTCGATCATGTGGATGTCTGGGCCGCCGCAGGGACGTCAGATACGACGTTCAAGTGCGTGCCCGATCAACTCGTAGAGGTGACAGGCGCGAAAGTGATTGCGATGCGCTAAACTGCGCGACGTTCGTAAGCCATTGGGGAAGGAACATCATGTCAATTCGCGTCAGAGCCTTGTTGCGCGCTGCGGTGTCTGCTGTCGCCATCGTTGCGATACCACTGTTGACGGCGCATGCGGCGCAGGCACGCTGTGATCCGGACCGCATTGTGCGCTTCCTTGAAGATCGTGCTTTCGAACTGTCTGCGCAGGACAAGATCGGCCTCTATGGCGATCGGCTGTACCGCTACTACGGCAAGCGAAATCTCTCGCGGCGACGCGTGCTGCGCGAGATGGAGGCTTGGGAAGATCGATGGCCCGAACGGATCTACAAATTCATCCGGATGACGGATTATCGCGAGGCGCGTGAGGACGACGCCTGTCGAGTGAGCTTCGACTACCGCTTCCTCGCTCACAACCCGGACAATGGCCGCGTGAGTGCCGGCATCGGAAATACGACGATTGTGCTGGCGGACCTCGACGGTGACCGGGCGTATCGCATTGTGAGCGAGTTTGGCCGGGTCACCTGTCGAGGCCTGCAAAAGTTTGCGCGCAGTCGCTGTTGATTTGCGTCTGCCGTCATACGACGAGGATCTTTGATCCGGGTTTCACGCGATCATAGAGATGGATCACGTCCTGATTGAGCAGGCGGACGCATCCGCTCGAGACCGCTTTGCCGATGGAACGTGCTGATCGCGTGCCGTGCAGGCGATAGAGGGTGTCTTCGCCGTTCTGATAGATGTAGAGCGCGCGGGCGCCGAGGGGATTGCGGAGCCCGGGCTTCATCCCACCATTTGCAGCGCTGTATGGTTTGAGGCGCGGCTCGCGGGCGATCATCTCATTCGGCGGGGTCCACGTTGGCCACTTGCGCTTCCACGCGATGGTGCCCCGACCGGACCATTCAAAGCCCTGTCGACCAAGTCCGACGCCATAGCGCATGGCCCGACCGCCTCTCCCGACATGATAGAGATAAAACTCTCTCGTATCGACGATCACGGTACCGGGGCGCTCCGTGGTGGTGTAGGCCACCTCCCGACGCACAAAGCGCTGATCTAGGCGTGAGAGTTTGACGGGTGGAATGGCAAAGCGCTCATTCGAAACACCGGCATACATCCGCTCGGCGGCGTCCGGTGCGAGCGATGCTGTTGGCCCGCCACCAGCGCCAAATGGGCGACAGCCTGCCGCCAGCAGTCCGGCGCACGATGCGAGGCCCACAAGCGCTGTGCGCCGCGTCGGGTTTACGCCGTGGTTGATTTCAGTCGTCATGTTCAACTCCCCCGTGGCGCGCCGGATCCAACCGGGCCCGGACGCCATCGATATCGGCACCGCGGAAACCGCGCGCCGCAATTGCAATTTTAAGACGGCGTTTCAGCGCGTTAAACGCGCTCAGGTTCAGATCGCGCGGCGGGGAGGTTTGGGCCGGTGATCAGGACTATACGCCGCGAACATACGGACGTTACGCAGCAGCGGCGTGCGCATTATCGCGAACTGATCGCGAAGCGTCGTCTCGTTCAGTACGGCGGGGCAGCTTGATGAACACTCCGCGTCATCGCTCGGAGGTTCCTGGTCGAAAGCGCCCACACAACATTTTCCGGTGACGGCGCCGGTAGTTGCGGCTGACGGTACACCTGTCGCGGTGTCAGCAATTGACGTGATGCCCGTCGAGACGCCGTCGTGCGACGCATCTGCAGACGCAACGCCGAGATGCAGCACTAGGCTCACGGCGAGCGAAACGCAAAACGCGGCGATGGTGCGGGCGTCGGTCATGCCACGGACATGGCACATTCGCGATGACGACTGGTTTCACGAGCGTGTGAGGCAGCGCGGCTGCACCTCCAGCGTTGCGTTATGAGCACATGGCGAACAGCTACGAGATCGCGAACGTTTCGCCCAGCGTTGCGACCTGAACGTTGTGCCCGTCCATCTCGGCGACAAATGCGTCGGCATTCTGATCGATGATCGGGAAGGTGCCAAAGTGGCAGGGTATGATCGTTTCGAACCGGAAAAATCGCCGACAGGCGAACGCCGCGGACTTGGCGCCCATCGTAAAGCGGTCGCCGATCGGGACGATGCCGATGCTCGGCTCGTAAAGATCATTGATGATCGCAAAGTCGCTGATCACGTCAGTGTCGCCCATATGGTAGAGCGTTGGCGCGTCCGGCGCCTTGAAAATGAGGCCGCATGCCGCGCCGAGGTAGACCGGCTTGCCGTCGACAATTGTGGACGATGAGTGCGAGGCGGTCCCAAACGTGACGTCAACACCGGCGCAGGTCAGCGTCCCGCCCGGATTGCCCAGGTCGATCTTTTCGACGCCCTGCGCCTGGAGATAGAGCGCCAGCTCGTAGACCGCGACCAGCGTCGCGTTCGCCTGTTTGCAGATCGCAATCGTATCACCGACATGATCATCATGCCCGTGGGTCAGAACCACATGCGTCGTGCCCTTCGCGACATCCTCGACGCCTATGCCGAGCGCCTCAAAAGTGCTGTTGCCGGTCAGAAACGGGTCGACAAGGATATTCGCCTCCCCGGTCTCGATGCGAAAGCAGGAATGACCATACCAAGTGAGTTGCATATGAGGCTCCGGGGAATGGGATGTGCCGTGGCCCACCATGATGACCGGGCGCAGTTGGAACGCAAGTCAGTTGGGCCGATGCGCCGACAGTTTTGCGGAGCACCTTCATTTCAGGCACTTCAGGCCGCCCGTTGCGTCGGTTAGCGGAGCCCGCTACGCCAGTGCATGTCGTCCTCCATATCACCACCCTTCGAAGACATCGCAGCGTTTGCCGCGGCCGCTGGCGATCGTGGCGCGCTGCTGGGGCTTGATCCGGGGACGAAGACGCTCGGAGTAGCTGCGTCGGATCTGACGCGGTTGGTGGCGTCAACAGTTGAGACGGTGCGGCGCAAGAAATTTCGGGATGATGCGTCGCGGTTGGTCGAACTCGTCGATGCGCGTGCAGCCGTCGGGCTCGTGATCGGCTTGCCACTCAACATGGACGGGAGCGAAGGACCGCGGGTGCAGTCGGTCCGCGCGTTCACCCGCAATCTCGCGCAGGTTGTACACGTGCCCATGCTGCTCTGGGACGAGCGGCTGACGACGGCGCAGGCGGAGCGCGTCCTGCTCGAGGCCGATACCAGCCGGAAGACGCGCGCGCAGGTGATCGACCAGACAGCGGCGGCGATTATCCTGCAGTCCGCGCTCGACCGCCTGCGACGGCTCTAACGCTCCGCATCATCGTGGGCCAGGACTCGACAGGCGGCCTTGGCCGGACAAAGGTCGCCCATGGCCTCAACGGACACAGCACCGGTTCTTTCAAGCTCTCTGGATCTCGCGGGCGTCGCGCTGCTCGTCGGCGGGATGAGCCTTGCGGCGTTCAATGGCGCGCTGATGAAGCTGCTCGCGGTCGACATGTCCGAGTGGATGATCGTGTGGGCGCGATACTTCGGCTTTTTTTTCGTCATGCTGCCGTTTGTGCTGATGCGGTGCGGACGTGCGGCGCTACATCCAGTGCGGCCCCTACTGCAGGTTTTTCGCGCGCTCTCGATCGCCACGGCGACGGTCGCGTTTGTCGCCGGAGCGCGCACGATGAACTACGCCGAAGCGATCGCGATCCTCTATATCTATCCGTTCATCCTCACGTTGCTGGCGCCAATCTTCCTAAAAGAACCGGTGCCGGGCGTCGCATGGTTTGGTGTGATCGGCGGGTTCTCGGGCGTGCTTGTCGTCATGCGCCCGGATATCTTTGCGCTGGAGCGTGACGCGCTCCTCGTCCTGCTCTGCGGGACGATGGTTGCGTGCCACCTGCTCTTCAATCGCAAGCTCGCGCCGCTCTCCGATCCGCTGATCACCTCGATGTGGGGGGCGCTGATCGCCATGCTGGCACTCTCGACCACGCTGCCATGGGCCTGGCAGACACCAAGCACGTCGCAGCTCTGGCTGTTGCTCGCCATCGCGGGCACGAGCGCCATCAGCCAGTCGATGATCCTCTATGCTTTTGCGCGGGCGCCTGCCCCGACACTGGCCCCATTCACATATATGGAAATCGTCGCGGCCATCGGGATTGCTTGGCTCATGTTCGGCACGATTCCGGACGGTGTCGCGTGGATCGGGATGGGCCTGATCGTCGCCAGCGGGCTGCTTGTCGCGCAAGCGCCGCGACTCGGTGCATGGGTGACGAAACGTCGGCACCCGGCTGTCTGATCGGGCACGCGACTTATTTGAGGAGATTTGCCATGCGGCCTGTTTTTCTTCCCCTGATCGCACTTGCCGTCACCTACGGCGTGGCCAGCGCAACCACGACGCCCGCCTCCGCCGCGCCGAAGACGACCTGCACGAACACGCAGAGTTATTCCGCGTGGATGCGCACGTTCAAAGCAGAGGCGATTGCGGAGGGTATCCCCTCGCGCACGGTCAATGGCGCGTTACGCGGGGTGACGCTCGATCGCTCCATCATCCGCGCCGACCGGCGGCAGAACATTTTTTCTCTCAGTTTCCTGCAATTCGTCAAGAAGCTGGTGTCGGCAAACCGGTTGCGCCGCGGCCCGCAGAAGATGAAGCAGTATCGCCGCGTGTTCGCCAAGGCCGAGCGGGAGTTCGGCGTGCCGGCGCCGGTGATTACTGCGTTCTGGGGTCTCGAGAGCGATTTCGGATCGTTCATGGGAAAAAAATCTTCAATCCGGTCGCTGGCGACTCTCGCCTATGACTGCCGCCGACCCGAGCTGTTTCGTCCGCAGTTGAAGGCCGCGCTGAAGATTGTCGCGCGCGGAGATTTGCGTCCGGCGAACATGATTGGCTCGTGGGCGGGCGAATTGGGACAGACGCAATTTCTTCCGTCTCACTATCTCTCGCACGCAATCGACTATGACGGCGACGGGCGGCGCGACCTGCTGAAAAGCGTGCCGGACATGATCGGGTCGACGGCGGCGTATCTCAAGCACTTCGGGTGGAAACGCGACGAGCCGTGGGTGCAGGAAGTCAAGCTCACCAAGGCGCTCGACTGGAAAGAAGCCGATCTCGCCATCCGTCATCCGCGCTCGCAATGGGCGGCGTGGGGGGTCGTGCGTCCGAACGGCAAGCCCATCAAGGCGGATGGACTGCGCGCGGCGCTTCTCCTTCCCATGGGACGCAACGGCCCGGCGTTCCTGACCTACGACAACTTCGACATCTACACGCAGTGGAACGAGAGCCTCGTCTACGCCCTCACGGCCGCTTATTTCGCAACACGGCTCGACGGCGCGCCACGCCTTGCCAAGCCGTCACCACGGCTGAAGACTTATGACTACAAGGCGATCCGCGGATTGCAGGCAAGCCTCGTTAAGCGCGGTCATGATGTCGGCGGGGTCGATGGCAAAATGGGCGCAAAGACGCGGGCGGCGATCAAGGCCGAGCAACTGCGGCTTGGACTTCCCGCCGACAGCTATCCGTCTGCGAGACTGATCCGTGCGTTGCAGTAGGCCGTCCGTGCTGTAATGGGAGAACCCAAACACCCTTGCCGCACGCCTGCACAGGGACGAAACGGCGTCACCAATATCCCATTGTGGAAATTCGTGGCCGTGCGCACCGCAATCCTCAATGCGGTTGCCGCTTCGGGCGAAGAGGGACTTGCCTTTCAAGACCTGCGCGAGGCTGTGCGTGTGCGCTTGTCGGAGGACACGCTGACAAATCTTGGCTCGCTCGGTTGGCACGTGACGACGGTCAAGCTTGAGTTAGAAGTCGCGGGGGACATCAAGCGGATGGCCAGGACGACGCCGCAACGATTGGTGGTGGCATGAGGCGTTGAAGCGACGCACCGCGATCGCGATACAAAAGCGTCTGCATCCGTGGCGAAAGATGACGCGGAACACTCGTTTGGAGCGTTTGTGAAAGCGCCCAATCGCGGAAACTCATCCTTCGACGACAAAAGGGCGGCATTCTCTACCGCCACAGCGCACGCTGACATGCGGTCCCACGTCTACTCGACGGTCAGGATCATGCCGCGCATCGACGAGCGGTATTTCCCGTCGCCAGTTCGTTCGAGGCTCTGGCAGTGGGCCGGGGGTTTCATCCCGCCTTCCCGATCGACACAGATCTGGTTTCCTTCGATAGACCAGCGCCCGTCAGCGTTGCGCATTATGCTGCGAAGCGATGAAGTGCCGTCTTCGCGATGGATGACGCGAACTGTCATGAGTCCAACTTTGCCCTTGAGCGTGTTGCCCACAATTTCCCTCCGGATTTGCTCCCCGATGAGTTGCGAGGCGGTTGCCCCGCTCACGCCCACAGAACCAAGGTGCACTGTTGTGCCAAGCACCTGTGTCAGGCGTCACATATCGCGTTCTTCATGCCGATTTCACATCGGCAACTCGGCATAGCAACTGTGGTGCGAACATGTTACTGAACCAAAAGTCAGTAATTTGCTGCGATGGAAGAGGATGACACCCATGTCGACGCCGTCGCGGACAACGATGTCCAAAAACGCTCTGCTGTTCGGCCTGCCGGTCGCTGCCGCGATCGGCTTTTTCGTCTTCGTCGTGTCAGGCCGCGAACCGCCGCAACAGCAAGCACCCAGCGAACGCACGACGCCAGTGCGCGTTCAGGTGATCGAAGGAACGACGTTCGTGCCGCATGTGAGTGGCTTTGGCGAGGTCGTGCCCGCACGACGCTGGACGGCCGTGGCTCAAGTCGCGGGGCGTATTTCGTACGTGCATCCTCGGCTCGAAGGCGGTGCCATCCTGACCGGTGGGACGACGATCATTCGCATTGACCCAACCGAGTACCAAATTGCCGTTCAGCAAGCGGACGCCAACCTCAAGGCCGCTCAGTCAAAACTTGCAGAACTACGCCAGCAAGCCGCGAACGCGGAAGCGTCGCTCGCCATCGAAACGAAGTCACTGGACATCAAGCGCAAGGACATTGAGCGCAAGCGCGGGTTGGTCAAGAGGCGCATTATCAGCGATGCGTCTGTCGAAGACGCCGAACGGTCTCTGTTGACGCAGCAGGGACGCGTGCAGGATCTGAAGAACACGCTTCGCTTGTCGCCCGCACAGCTCGAAGCGCAACAGCGTCAGATCGACGTCAACAAGACGCAGCTTGAGAGTGCGAAGTTCAACCTCGCACGCACCGAGATCAAAACGCCGTATGATGTGCGCGTCGCAGCCAAGAATGCGGCGCTCACACAGTTTGTCGGGATTGGAGCGCAACTCGCCGAAACAGACGGTGTGGCGTCGGCAGAAGTGACGGCGCAACTGCCGCAGTCGCAGTTTCGGGCGTTTGTCCGGCTCACTGTTCCGAAAGGAACAACGGTCAATCGACGGTCCGTTGACGACATCAACAAACTGATCGAGAGCATCGGCTGGCGCGCTGAAGTGCAGTTGAGATCTGACGAGGGCGACGCGTTGTGGCCAGCCCGGGTCGTGCGGACAGCTGACACCGTCGACCCGAAAACGCGCACCGTTGGCGCGATCGTCGCGGTCGACGACCCATACGCGATCGCGCAGGTTGGCGCCCGCCCGCCGCTTGTCAAAGGCATGTTCACGCGGGTGACGCTGCTCGGGAAACCAATTCGAGATCAGATCGTTGTCCCGCGCTCCGTCGTTCGTAATGGGGCCGTGTTTGTCGTGGACGAAGAAAATCGCCTGCGAAGCCGATCGGTCAAGATCACGGCGACACAGGGAGAAAATGTGCTCGTGGCCGATGGCCTTCAGATTGGTGACCGCCTCGTCCTCACAGACCTCGCCCGGGCGGTCGAAGGCATGCTGCTGGAGCCTCGAACGCCCACATCCGCGCGATCAACATCCGCCGAGATTGGTGCGCAAGAAACGCCGGATATCGCGGACGCCGCGCAATGATGGAGTATTTTGCAAGGCACCCGACGATCGCCAATCTGCTCATGATCGGTTTTTTCGCCGTCGGTCTCACATCACTTCCAAGTCTTCAACGCGCTACGTTTCCCCGCATTCAGGCGGACACGGTTCAAATCTCGGTCGTTTATCCGGGCGCCACGCCCGATGTCGTCGAGGAGGCAATCTGCCAACGGCTGGAGGATGCGGTCGACAGTGTCGACAGCGTGGCCGAGATGGCGTGTGAATCTCGAGAGAGCCTGGCGACAGCCAAGGTGGAGATGACTGAAGGCAGTGATCTCGACCGATTCTTCTCCGATGTGCGGGTGCAGGTCGAAGCCATCAATGATTTTCCGGACGGTGCGGAAAGTCCGGTCCTGAGCCAGATTGGACGCACCGATTTTGTCGCATCGCTCGCCATCACCGGCCCGTCTGACCGCACGCAATTAAAGTCTTATGCCGAAGTGATCAAAGATCGCATGCAGGCGTTCGGCGGCATACCCAAGGTCACGATCAAAGGCTTTTCAGAGCGACAACTCCGCATCGAGATTCCCGACGAGACGCTAAGGGAATTTAACCTGAGTTTCGCAGACATCGCGCGTGCCATCGAGCGGCAGAACGTGGATCGTCCGGTTGGCACGTTGACATCGAAAAATGCGGAACTGCTTCTGCGCTTTGATGATCAGCGCACAACAATTGCGGATCTCAGCGACCTCGTCGTCGTGACCGCTCCAAACGGTGGCCAGATCCGCCTCGGCAACCTCGCCACCATCACGGATCAGTTCGAGAAGCGCGGCGGGCTTACCATTGAATAGGATCTTCACCTCGTCATTCTCGAA
>JBCBXF010000005.1:0-30183 GCA_039816705.1 Pseudomonadota bacterium
CATCATCGGCCGTAATCTGGGCGGCCTTTTTGGTGTTGGACAACTCGCCATACGCCCGCAGCCCCTTGGAGAGCGCGGCCCTCAAACCACTCTCGTGCGTGCCCCCGTCCGGCGTTGGAACCGTATTGCAATACGAATCCATGAAGCCGTCGCGATCCGCGATCCAGCAGAGTGCCCACTCGAGCGATCCATGCCCACCATCACGCTCGACGCGCCCGGCAAACGTCTCCTTGGTGATGGTTGTCGCACCATCAGTGCGGTGAGACAGGAAATCGCGCAACCCGCCGGGAAAATGGAAAGTTGCTGTCTCCGTTGCTTCGCCAACGCCGGCCTTCTGGCCCTCGAGCAGTTCCGGAGCACACTTCCATCGGATCTCGACACCGCCAAACAGGTACGCCTTCGAGCGCGCCATCTTGAACAGCCGACCCGGCTTGAACGTCGCACCTTTGCCGAAAATCTTGGCATCCGGCAGAAAGCGAACCTTCGTACCGCGCCGATTGCGAATGGAGCCAAGCTTCTGCAGCTTTCCATCGACATGCCCGCGCGAAAATGTCAGCCGATACAACTCCTGTCCGCGCGCAACCTCGACTTCGAGAGTTTCAGAGAGTGCGTTGACGACCGAGACCCCAACACCGTGCAGACCGCCCGACGTCGCATACGCCTTGCCGTCAAATTTCCCACCCGCGTGCAGCGTCGTCATGATGACTTCAAGCGCTGACTTCTTCTTGAATTTCGGATGTGGATCGACCGGAATACCGCGACCATTGTCCGACACGGAAAGATGCCCGTCCGCTTCCAGTTCGACCTCGATCCATGTCGCATGGCCGGCGACCGCCTCATCCATCGAGTTGTCGATGACCTCGGCAAACAGGTGATGCAAGGCGCGCTCATCGGTGCCGCCGATATACATACCCGGCCGACGGCGCACGGGCTCGAGCCCTTCCAGCACCTCGATGTCGGCGGCGGTGTAATTGGCCTCACTCGGGTCAACGGTTTTGCGCGCAGATTTGGTCCGCGCCTGACGGATCGGTTTGCTGGACAATTCACTCTCGAGTCTGGCGAAAAGATCGCGTGAACCGGCCATGCCCGCTGCCCTTTGGTGCGCACGGCGACGCCATCTCGAGGATTGCGCGGGAAGACCGGAACGCAGCACTAGCGGTCGTCATGGCCGTGCCGGATTGAATCACTTCTCTCTCGCCCGCTGATCTCACGGGCTTGCCCGATTTGGCAAGAGATGGCCGTTCAGCTCTGCGCCCGTGGGATCGCGATGTTGTCGATCAGCCGCGTCGTGCCGAGCGTCGCCGCAACGAACAACCGCGCAGAGGCTGTGCCGATGATATCGAGGGGTGCCAATGTCTCGGCATCGCGGACTTCGGCATAATCCACGGCGAAGCCTGCTTCCGACAGGCGCTCCCGCAGTCCGGCGACGACCTTTGCGCTCGCATGGCCCTCGGCGAGCAAATTGGCCGCACTGCGCATCAGGCGGTGCAAAGTCGGCGCAGTCCTGCGATCGGCCGCGGAGAGATAGGCATTGCGTGACGACATGGCGAGCCCGTCTGCCTCGCGCACAATTGCCCCGCCGATGATCGCCACGTCCAGGTCGAGATCGCGCGCCATCCGGCGGATAACCAGCAGCTGTTGATAATCCTTCTCGCCAAAGACTGCGACGTCCGGCCGGCACTGCGTGAGGAGCTTGCAGACCACCGTCGCAACGCCGCCGAAAAAGTGCGGGCGCGAGGCCCCGCAGAGCGACCCCGTCAGCCCCTTCACCGCAACTCGCGTCGAGAAACCTTCAGGATACATCTCGAGTGGTGTCGGTAGATAGACAATGTCCACCCCCCGTTCCGCGAGTTTGGCAAGATCAGTGGCTTCATCGCGCGGATACGTGTCGAGATCTTCACCAGCGGCGAACTGCGTCGGGTTCACGAAGATCGAGACGACCACCCGCGTTGCGTGGGCGCGTGCCACATCAATCAGCGAAAGATGCCCGGCATGCAGCGCACCCATCGTCGGCACGAGCGCGACGGTGTCGCCACGATCTCGGATCGAGCCGACCGCCATGCGGAGTTTGTCGACGGTGCGCACAAAATCGGGCGTGTAATTGGTCATGGACGTTCGTGATACTGCACTTACAGAGGTCCGCGGGCGCTCGTGAACGCTGCGTCACAATCTGCGTGCACTACTGCGAATTCTGTTACGCTGTCGAGGAAACCGTCTTCAACGAGAACCTGATCGGTACCCCAACAGACTTGCTGCGAGACCCGTCATGAACGAGATGTCGCCCCTCCCCGAGCACGCACAAACTGCTCTGCCAGATCGTGATGCGATCTCCGCCGCGTATTTCCAGGATGAAGACGCACTGGTTGCGGATCTTTGTGAACGGGCCCGACTGGGTGAGGATGAGCAGCGGCGTCTCGCAGTCGTCGCCCGCGATCTGGTGCATGCCGCGCGCGAGGGCCGCACCAAGTATGGCCACATCGATGCTTTTCTCCATCAGTACGGACTGACCACGGAAGAGGGCATCATCCTGATGTGCCTCGCCGAGGCGCTGCTCCGCATTCCGGATGCCCGCACTGCTGACGCTCTGATCGATGACAAGATTTCGTCTGGAAATTGGCAGCGCCATCTCGGCAAGTCGGACAATGCCTTTGTCAACGCCTCGTCATGGGGTCTGATGCTGACCGGTCAGGTCATGCGGTTTGACACCCCGGAGCTTGAGCAGGGCGGCGCAGGCAGCGGGCTGCTCGGCCTTGTAAAGCGGATGACCAAGCGCACCGGCGAGCCGATCATTCGCCAGGCGATGCGCCATGCGATGAAGATCATGGGCGATCAGTTCGTGCTCGGCCGCACGATCTCAGAGGCGCAGGACCGGGCCGAGCACGACGAGGAGCGCGGCTATCGCTTCTCCTACGATATGCTTGGCGAAGCTGCCCGCACCATGGACGACGCTGAGCGTTACTATCAGCGCTACATGGACGCGATCCGAAGCGTCGGCGCGCGGGCCGGAGAGATGGGTGAACAGACGCGCGATGCGCTCATGGGTCGCCCCGGCCTCTCGGTCAAACTCTCCGCCATTCATCCGCGCTTCGAGCCGATGCAGGCTGCGCGCATCCGCGACGAGCTGGTGCCTAACCTGATCGCACTGGTGAAGGAAGCGCGCGCCCACGATCTCGCCATCAACATCGATGCCGAAGAGCAGGACCGCCTCGATCTGACGCTCCAGGTGTTCGGCGATGTGCTGATGTCGGACGCGGTCGAGGGGTGGGACGGTTTCGGCATCGTCGTACAGGCGTATGGTCGCCGGGCACTCCCCGCATTGCGCTGGCTCCGCACGCTCTCGCAGAAACGCGAGCAGCGCATCCCGGTTCGCCTCGTCAAAGGCGCCTACTGGGACACGGAGGTGAAACTGGCGCAGGAGTTGGGGCTCGAGAGCTATCCCGTGTTCACCCGCAAGACAAACACAGACGTCTCGTATCTGGCCTGCGCAAGGATGATGCTCGCGGAGCCGGATATTTTTTATCCTCAATTCGCGACGCACAACGCCCATACCATCTCGGCCATCCACACGATGGCGGGCAACGCACCGTTCGAGTTTCAGCGGCTCCATGGCATGGGTGAAGCGGTCTACGAGGAGGTTGTCGGCGCAGGCAAACTTGACCGTCCTGTCCGCGTTTATGCTCCGGTCGGCAGCCATGACGATTTGCTCGCCTATCTCGTGCGCCGCCTGCTGGAGAACGGGGCCAACTCGTCCTTTGTGAACCGCTTGGCCGATGACGCGCTCCCCGTTGAGGAGATTATTGCCGACCCGGTGGAGCGCGCACGCGCCAACACACCAAAGCATCACCCGGATATCCCGGCACCCCGCGATCTGTTTCAACCCACCCGCAAGAACGCGGAAGGCTTTGCAATCTGGGACGCGTCGCGTCGCGCAGCGCTGCTGCGCGACGTGCGCGATGAAATGGAAACCGAGCTTGCCGCGGGCCCGATTGTGCGGGGCGTCTCACGCACGCAGGGAGACAATCTGCGAGAACTTAGTCTGCCGCATGATTGCCGAAAGGTCCTCGGCACGATTGCTGAAGCGAGCCTTGAGGAGGTCGATGCGGCCGTTGCCACCGCTGCTGCCGCATGGGTCGCGTGGGACGGGCAGGGCGGCGCCGCCCGTGCTGCGTGCCTCGAGCGCGCAGCGGACCTCTATGAAGAGAGCACCGCAATGCTCATCGGGCTCATAATGCGTGAAGGCGGGAAAACCCTCGCCAACGCACAGGCGGACTTGCGTGAGGCGGTGGATTTTCTTCGTTACTATGCGGTGCAGGCGCGTGCCCAGTTTGAGCAGCCACGTGTGATGCCCGGCCCGACAGGCGAGACCAACACACTGTCGCTCCATGGCCGCGGTGTCTTCGCGTGTATCTCCCCGTGGAACTTCCCGGTCGCCATCTTTACCGGCCAGATTGCCGGAGCCTTGGCTGCAGGAAACGCCGTCGTTGCCAAACCGGCCGAGCAGACCCCGCTCACGGCCTTCGCTGCGACGCATCTGCTCTTGAAGGCCGGTGTGCCGGAAGATGTCCTTCATTTGGTGCCGGGCGACGGTGCGAAAGTTGGCGCAGCGCTGACGAAAGATGCCCGCGTGGCCGGCGTTGCATTCACCGGCTCGAACGAGACCGCGCGACAAATTCAGCGCACATTGGCCGCACGCGAAGGTGCTATGCCGCGCCTCATCGCAGAGACGGGCGGCATGAATGCAATGATCGTCGATTCCTCCGCGTTGGCTGAACAGGTGATCCGCGACGCAGTCATCTCTGGCTTTGACAGCGCGGGGCAGCGTTGCTCGGCGCTGCGTGTCCTGTATCTGCAGGATGATGTCGCCGAGCCGATGATCACCATGCTGAAAGGCGCGATGCACGAACTGAAGCTCGGTGACCCGATGCTCGCGGAGACGGACATCGGGCCGGTGATCGACACGACCGCCGAAGACATGCTTGTCGCTCACAAGATGCGGATGAAAAAAGAAGGCCGCGAACTGCTTGATCTTCCCGTACCCGCCGATTGTCGCAAAGGCACGTTCGTCGCGCCGGCGCTTTACGAAATCGACAGCATCGGTCAACTGGAGCACGAGGTTTTTGGGCCGATCGTACACGTCGTGCGCTACGCGGCGGCCGATCTTGAGCGCGTGTGCGACGATATCAACGACACCGGCTATGGCCTGACACTCGGCATCCACACGCGCATCCAATCCACGGTCGATCGCATCGTATCGCGCATGCGCGTCGGCAACATTTACGTCAACCGCAATCAGATTGGCGCTGTCGTTGGTGTGCAGCCGTTTGGCGGCGAGGGCCTCTCCGGCACGGGCCCGAAAGCAGGTGGCCCGCATTACCTTCATGCCTTCGCCACCGAACGTGTCGTGACCACGGACATCACCGCAACCGGTGGCAACACGGAGCTTTTGTCGCTCGGGAGCGTTCGGGTTGAGTAATCTCAATAGGTGTTGCGAGAGGTTGGACGCTTGAGCGACGTCACGAGCGAGGCGCATGCATCGCAAGAACAGGCAACGGACAAACGGGATCTGACCGAGGGGCCCGTCCGCGGTCATCTGATAAATCTCAGTGTGCCGATGGTCTGGGGCATTGTCGCCGCCATGTCGATCAGCCTGGCGGATGCCTATTTCCTCGGACAGATTGGAACGACAGAGCTGGCCGCAATCAGCTTTACGTTTCCGGTTGTGTTCACCTTCACAACACTCGCCATCGGCCTCGGTGCCGGAGCGTCATCCGTCGTGTCGCGGGCCATCGGCGAGGGCGATCGCTCTACCGTCCGCCGCCTTGCAACCGATGCCATGATCCTCGCTGTGATGATCGTGATTCTCGTGTGCATCATTGGCTACATGACAATTGAGCCGCTCTTTGTAGTGTTGGGCGCTGAGGGCGCGGTTCTTGAAAACATCATCGCCTACATGCGCGTCTGGTATCTGGGCGTGCCGTTCCTCGTCGTCCCCATGGTTGCGAACAATCTGATCCGCGCAACCGGCGACAGCCTGATCCCAAGCCTCATCATGATCGCTTCGGCGATCGTGAATGTCGGGCTTGATCCGGTGCTGATCTTCGGTCTCCTCGGCTTCCCGGCCCTTGGCGTCGAGGGTGCGGCGTGGGCCTCCTTGATCGCGCGGGCCATCACACTGGTTCTCTCACTCTGGATCGTGATCCGACGTGAAAGCCTCATCGCGTTTGTCATCCCGCCGTTGGAGGAACTCGCAGCCTCTTGGCGTCGTGTGCTCAGCGTCGGCATTCCTGCTGCGGCTGGCAACATGATGAACCCGATTGGTATTGCACTCGCCACCAGCTTCCTGGCGGGCTATGGCGCAGAAAATGTCGCCGCGTTCGGTGCGGCCACGCGGATCGAATCGTTTGCCGCGATCCCGTTGCTTGCCATGTCGGCTGCCATTGGCCCGATTGCCGGACAGAACTGGGGGCGCGGCAAACCGGATCGCATCCGCGATGCATTGCGCCTCGCGTTCGCGTTCTCGGTGGGATGGGCGCTGTTGCTTTGTGCGCTATCGTGGATCGGCGGCCGGTTCGTCGCCGGGCTGTTCAGCGACGATGCAACCGTCATAGACGGGATTGTCACCTACCTGCGCATTATCGCGGTCTCGATCGGCGGGTATGGCGTGATCGTCGTCGCGGCGGCCTGCTGCAATGCAGTGGGATATTCCCTGTTCGGCGCCGGCATCTTCGCCACGCGGATGATGGTGCTCTATGTGCCGCTCACCTTTGCCGCTGCACATTTTCTGGGCGTCACCGCCATGTTCGGGGCGATCCTTGCAGCGAACATTCTCGGTGGCTGCTTTGCCTATTACGTCGTCTTTCGTGTGCTGGGGCGTTGCGACATGTCGCCAGCGCGTGTTTGACGCTGCCGATCCGCGCGCCCATGTTCGCACGATGAGCGATGAGACAAAATCCAAGCGAGCCAGAATGCCGGATCTGACGGCGCCCACGGCGCATCCGGTCCAAGATCATGGCACACCCGAGACATCTGTTTCGAGTGACGGTGATATCGCCGCATTCCTCGACACAGTGCGTGCGATGAAGACGGGCGCGCGGGCGGGTGCTGGTGCCGGACGCCTGATCTTCGCACTCGATGCGACGATGAGCCGACAGCCGACCTGGGATCTGGCGCAGGCCATCCAGTCCGAGATGTTTTCCGCGGTGAAAGACGTGGGTGGGCTTGATGTGCAACTCGTCTTCTTTCGCGGCTTTGGCGAATGTCGCTCCTCGAAATGGGTCGATGACCCGATCGCGCTCGCCCAATTGATGACGACGGTCACCTGCCGCGCCGGCCACACCCAGATCGCCAAAGTGCTGAGCCACGCTCGCAAGGAGAGCGAGGCCAAGCCGGTCCATGCGCTGGTCTACGTTGGCGATGCGATGGAGGAAAATGTCGATACACTCGGTGCGCGCGCTGGCGAGCTTGGCCTTCTCGGCTTGCCGGTGTTTCTGTTTCAGGAAGGACATCACCGGGCAACCGAGATCGCCTATCGTGAGATCGCGCGCCTGAGTGGCGGGGCCTATTCCCGCTTCGATGCTGGTTCAGCAGAACAGCTGCGTGCGCTTCTGACAGCCGTTGCGGTCTATGCTTCGGGCGGACGTGCGGCCCTCGCGAGGCTTGAAAGTCGCGGGCGACCCGACGTCAAGGCGCTGCTCGAACAACTGCCAAAGGCATAGTCCGTGTCCTACGTTCTCCTCGCCATTTTTGGCATCGTTGCAGCACTCGTCGTCGCAAAAGCCAGCGCGAACCGTGCGGGCACGTCCCTTGTGCCCGTGTTTCAGATCACGGGTGCCATCGCGCTTTACACGCTGGCGTTGTTAACGCTGCTCCTCGCGCCGTCCCGCTTCGGCTTCGGTATGATGCTCGCGAGCCTTGCCACTGTTCTGCTTGTCTACTGGCAACGCGGTCGGGTGCAACCGATGGCTGGACCGATGGGGCAGGGCGGTGGCGCGGGGCAGAGCGCAGGTTCGCAAGTTCGAACGCGCTGGCTTGAGATGACGCTGGATCACGCGACGGGCGCGATGCACGGCACGGTCCGCGAAGGAGCTTATGCGGGCGTTGCGCTGGACCAGCTTTCGCTGCCCGATCTCGAAACGCTCTACCTTGAACTCAAGGACGACATGCAGTCCGTTCAACTGCTCGAGGCATGGCTCGATCGCAAGGACCCAGAGTGGCGCGATGCGTTCGGTGCGGCGGAAAATTCCAGCCAAAAATCGGGATGGAGCGGTGGTGCATCTCGCGGCCCGACCTCCCGTGCCGAAGCGCTGGCCATTCTCGGGCTCGACGAGACCGCGAGCGACGACAAGATTCGCTCAACTCATCGTGAACTGATGAAAAAACTCCACCCTGATCAGGGCGGCTCGACCGTTCTCGCAACGCAAATCAACGCCGCGCGCGCACTTTTACTGGACGAGTGAGACGCGGGATCGTTCGCGGCCGCTACTGCGCCGCCATCACCAGGCAATCAATCTTGCGGTCCTTCAAAGAGGCGCACGCAGACCGTGCCGCCTGTTTGGAGAACCCGGCAAATCGCGCGCGGTACCAACGCGTCGCACCGCGATCAAACGGCACCGTCACCGGCGGATGTCCGTCAACAAGTTCGCTGGCACGCTGAAGGACGTCTCGTAACTGCCGCTTGGCCGAAGTCTCATTGGTATGTGACCCAACCTGGACGTGATACCTCCCGGTCCCGGTCGCGGTCGCACTTATCATGCGCTCAGTGGCATCGTTGGCCGTGTCGCCACGGCTCGCCACCTGCGTCACGCTCCGCCGTTTCGCGATCGCCCCCGCATTGTTGGAAAGCCCGGCGAACTTTCGTGTCTTGATCTTGCGGACAGCGCGCTGCGCTTTTGCCACCCGCTTCGGTCGGACGTTCGGTTTCTGGGCCCGCGCGACGAGTTGTGGCTTGGGTACAGTCCGGCGCGTCCGTGTCCGCGAAGCGCGCTTCACGTTCGCGCGCAGTAACTTGCGCATCGTGCTGTCGCGTTTACGGGCGGTTTTTCCTCCCATAACGACGGCAATCACATGCCGACGGTCCTTTCGAACGGACGTCACGAGATTGAAACCGGATGCGCGCGTATAGCCTGTTTTTATTCCCTCAGTGCCCGCGTAGTTGAAGAGCAGGGAATTGAAATTTTTGTAGCGCCGCTTGCCATGCTTGAAGTAGCGCGTCTTGAAAAATTTGAAGAGCTTCGGATGATCTTCCGCCAGCCGTAGCCCGAGCGTGGCCATGTCTCGCGCCGTTGTCTTCTGGCCGCGTGCCGTCAAGCCGGATGCGTTCTTGAACGTTGTCTTCAGCATGCCAAGCTGGCGGGCTCGCCATGTCATGTAGCGTGCGAACTTGGCCTCCGTCCCGGCCAGATTTTCGGCAACCGCTGTCGCGACATCGTTCGCTGACTTCGTGACCAACGCACGGATCGCATCCCGCATTGTGATGCGTGAGCCGGCGCGCAAGCCGAGTTTTGAAGGCTGCTGGCCTGCAGCGCGCTTCGTGATCACGAGTTTTGAATCAAGCGACACACGCTTCGCCTTGATCATGTCGAAGACGACATAGAGCGTCATCATCTTGGTGAGTGACGCGGGATAGCGGGATGCGTCGGCATTCGATGCATGCAGCACGCGGCCCGTCTTGGCATCAAGTACGAGAGCAGCGTGTTTCGATGCAGCCTGCGCAGAGCCGGGGAACGTTGCCTGAGCGGCTAACGCAACGCCAACGGCGATAAGCGCCGAGGAGGCATGTAGCCCCCTGCTTTTGCCCGCACGTCGGCCACATTTCTGCAAAACGGCTCTGCCCATCACCCTGTTCTGCCAGGCCCAATAGGTCCTGACCCTCACCCATGTGTCCCTTGGCTGCCGAGCCACGTAGCGAGCGGAGGTGGCCGAACTTTATTGCTTTTGCGGCAGTTTCTGGGCGTGCCGACTGGCCAATTGCCGATTGGCCGAAACGACGGTCCGGCGCATGACACACCGGCCCGGCTCGAGCGTCGTCGAACGCGATGAAGGCGCGGTAAAGTAACGTGGTGAGCGCGCGGTTAATCTTTGTCACGGACGCGTCCGCACGGCATCTGGGGCGAACACAGGTAAGGCCGAAGCCGGCGCAAACAATACAATGCTGCAGCGCAACAAAACTGTTGACTTATGTGCGGTGCACAACTAACGATGATGCACCGCAACATGAGGTCGGGACGTGATCCCGCTCACTGTTGCCGAGTAATTATTCGGGGCAGCACGCGCCCGAAGCCAAACTGATAACCGCGTCACCCCAACCTGGGAGATATCTCATGATGAAGAACATCGAAGACATGCAGAAAGCCAGCCAGCAGGCGATGGACACGACCGTGAAGAGCTTCACGGAAGTGAACAAGGGCATGCAGTCCCTCGCGACCGAGATGACTGACTACTCCAAGAAGTCGTTCGAAGACGGCACCGCCGTTCTCGAGCAGCTGATGGGCGTGCGTTCGCTGGAGCAAGCGATCGAAATCCAGTCTGACTACGTCCGCAAGTCCTACAACGACGCGATGGCACAGGCTGCCAAAGTCGGCGAAATCTACGCCGGCATGTCGCGCGACGCGCTGAAGCCTGCTGAAAAAGCCATGAAGAAGGCACGCTGAAGCGCTGGCGAGCCGACATCCGTGGTCACGTGAGAGCGCAAAGTCGTCGCACCTTCGTGAGCGCTGAGAGCTCAGAGAAACTGCCGAAAGGGGTCCGGGAAACCGGGCCCCTTTTTTGCGTTCGCACTAAGTTCGCGTTCGCACGATCAAAAACGCGTCGACCCCTTTAATAAGGCCTGAGAGACCCCAGGTACGGACGCACTACCGAACCTTTATCGCGGTTCCAAAAACGGGCACGACGTGTTCGCCATACAAGCCCCAGCCTGCTGGCAATTTGTGCAGCCCGCCTAACTGATGCGCAACGCAACTGCGGTAGGCTGATGGGATTGCCGCGACGATCCACGCATCATTGATCACATTGCCGCGCCACTTTTCATGCGGCTATGATCGAAGCACAGCGCTAGTTAGGCCGAGCGAGACTGTTGGCGCTGGGACTGCGAGGATCAGCACCACATCTCAACCCTGCCACGGTTAAAATGGGCACGGGAATTGCGAACTGCATGAAAAGACGGAGCGAGAACCGGATGTCGGCAATGAGCGTAAACGAGGACGACCGTCGTCTCGTGACCGTGCGTGCAGTGGACAGCGTGGCCGGGCCTGGCGAACCTGCAGGGCCTGGCGGGCCTGGCGGGCCGGGCGAAGGGGACGACGGCGCCGGGACGGGCCTCATCACGCGGACCCGCACCAGAACGAAGAAACCAAGCCTCTACAAGGTGTTGCTCTTGAACGACGATTACACGCCTCAGGAGTTCGTGGTCTACGTGCTTGAGAGGTTCTTCAATAAGGGCATCGAAGATGCGACGCGCATCATGCTCCACGTCCACCACAAAGGCGTCGGAATCTGCGGCGTCTATACGTTCGAGATTGCCGAGACGAAAGTTGCGCAGGTGATGGACTTTGCCCGCCAGCACCAGCACCCCCTGCAATGTACGATGGAAAAGGAATAAAGCGCACCGTGCCAGCATTTTCCGATAGCCTCGAACGCGCCCTTCACAGAGCGCTCGAGTTTGCAAATGTCCGTCGTCATGAATATGCGACGCTCGAACACCTCCTCCTCGCCCTGATCGATGACAACGATGCGGCCGCCGTGATGCGTGCCTGCGGCGTCGAGCTGGATGAGTTGCGCGGTCGCGTCACCGATTACGTTGACGATGAGTTGGACGGCCTCATCACCGATCCGGAGCACGAAGCTCAGCCGACGGCCGGCTTCCAGCGCGTGATCCACCGTGCGGTGATCCATGTGCAGTCGTCAGGCCGCGATGAAGTGACCGGCGCGAACGTCCTGGTCGCGATCTTTGCCGAGCGCGAGAGCCACGCGGCATTTTTCCTCCAGGAACAGGACATGAGCCGCTTTGACGCCGTCCAGTACATTTCCCATGGCGTCGCCAAGCACCCTGATCAGTCGGAGCCCCGCACCGTGCGCGGTGTCGATGAAGAAGGGAGCGCCGAAGGGGAGGGTAAACGGGAGGGCCAGAGCGCACTCGATTCATACTGCGTCGATCTCAATCAAAAAGCGAAAGACGGAAAGGTCGATCCATTGATCGGGCGCGACAGTGAGGTCGCCCGGACAATTCAGGTGCTCTGCCGCCGTCAGAAAAACAATCCGCTCTACGTCGGTGATCCAGGAGTTGGCAAAACCGCGATTGCAGAAGGCCTTGCGCGCAAGATCGTCGAAGGCGATGTCCCGGAAGTTCTGCTCGATGCAACCATCTTCTCGCTCGACATGGGCACTCTGCTTGCGGGCACGCGCTATCGCGGCGACTTCGAGGAACGCCTCAAGGCGGTGATGAAAGAGGTTGAGCAACACGACGGCGCCATCCTCTTTATCGATGAGATCCACACCGTCATCGGTGCGGGCGCGACGTCCGGCGGCGCAATGGACGCATCGAACCTGCTGAAGCCCGCGTTGCAAAACGGCGGTCTACGCTGCATCGGCTCGACGACCTACAAGGAATACCGCCAGCACTTCGAAAAAGACCGTGCGCTTGTGCGCCGGTTCCAGAAGATCGACGTCAACGAGCCGTCGATCGATGATGCGGTTGAGATCATGAAGGGGCTGAAGCCGTACTTCGAGGAGTTCCACAAACTCGAGTACAGCGATGACGCGGTCAAAGCTGCCGTCGAGCTCTCGGCAAAATACATCAATGACCGAAAGCTCCCGGACAAAGCGATCGACGTCATCGACGAGACGGGCGCATCGCAGATGCTCATCCCGGAGCCCAAGCGGAAGAAAAAGATTGAGGTGCCGGACGTCGAGGAAACCGTGGCCACCATGGCGCGCATTCCCCCGAAGTCGGTTTCGAAGTCCGATACGCAGGTCCTCAAGAACATCGGGCGAGATTTGCGTCGCGTTGTGTTCGGCCAGGACAAGGCGATCGAAGCACTGGCGGCTGCAATCAAGCTGTCACGTGCTGGGCTGCGCGAACCGGAAAAACCGATTGGCTGCTACCTCTTCTCCGGCCCGACCGGCGTCGGCAAGACCGAAGTTGCAAAACAGCTCGCATCGCTGATGGGGGTCGAGCTGCTGCGCTTTGACATGTCCGAATACATGGAAAAGCACACGGTCTCTCGCCTGATTGGTGCGCCTCCAGGATACGTCGGGTTCGATCAGGGCGGCTTGCTCACCGATGGGATCGACCAGCATCCGCACAGCGTTCTGCTGCTGGACGAGATCGAGAAGGCCCACCCCGATCTGTTCAATATCCTCCTTCAGGTCATGGATCACGGCAAGCTGACCGATCACAACGGCAAGTCGATCGACTTCCGCAACGTTGTCGTCATCATGACGACCAACGCAGGTGCAAGCGATCTTGCAAAGCCGGTCATGGGCTTCAGCAATCAGCCGCGCGAAGGCGAAGATACCGCCGCGATCGAGAAGCTGTTCACGCCGGAATTCCGCAATCGTCTCGATGCGGTGGTGCCGTTCGGTCCGTTGCCGATGGAAGTCATCACCAAGGTCGTCGACAAGTTCGTCTTCCAGCTTGAGGCGCAACTCGCAGATCGTGACGTCAGCATCGAGCTGACCGACGAAGCCAGCAAGTGGCTCTGCGAGAAGGGCTACGATGAGAAGTTCGGCGCGCGTCCGCTTGCTCGCGTCATTCAGGAGAACATCAAGAAGCCGCTGGCGGATGAGTTGCTATTCGGCCAGTTGACGGACGGCGGCACGGTGCGTGTGATCGTGAAGGAGCGCGAGGGAGAGAAAATCCTCGGCTTCGAATACTTTACGACGCCCACATCGGGCGACGCTGGAAAATCGGGCAAATCCAAGTCGACGGCCAAACGCAAAACGCCGGTGAAAGCTCTCGCCAGCACTCCGAAGAAAGCGTTGCCGAGCCCTGAAAAACCCGATGGCGCAAAAACCACGGCCACAAAGACGGGTGCCGCAAAGACAACAACCAAGACCCGCCGCAAAACGCCGGCCAAGAAAGCGCCGAAGAAAGACGACGAGTAGTGTTGCGCGGACGGCTCGGCCCGAATTGACGAGACATTGCGAAAAGGCGCCCCTCACCGGGCGCCTTTTTTGTGATTGTCGCGTGCGCAGTGCACGGCGACAGGATTGACAAGACGGGTCTGCGATCATCTGGTGAGTGCCGCAGGTAAAGGGCGGACGACACGTCACCGGGGAGAGCAGACATGATCGAACCTACTGAATTTGACGGCACGATTATCCTTGATGAAACGGTGTCCCGGAAACGCATTGGTGTGATGGCGCTCGGCACCGATGCTGTGCTCGAAGATGTATTCGCGGACATGTTTACCGGGCTACCCGTGAGCATATTCGTCAACCGCGTCGTCTTCGAAAACCCAGTGACGATGAACTCACTCGCCGCAATGGATGCCGACATCGAGCGATGTCTTGAAAACATCCTGCCTGGCTCTCCTCTCGATGTCGTCGCTTTCGGCTGTTCGTCCGGTACGGTCGCCATTGGCGAGGATAAACTCGCGGCCCGCATCCGCGCCGTCAAACCGGGCGCCGGCGTTACTAATCCCGTCACCGCGGCCGCCAGCGCGTTCGATGCGCTGGGTGTCCGACGCGTCTCGATCCTCACGCCCTATTCGAAAGAGGTAAACCGTCATGTCGCGGATTTCTTTCTCGACAAGGGGCTGGACGTGCTGAACGTCGTCGGCTTCGGCGTCGATGATGATCGCGACATTGCCCGCATCCCTGCCGCCACGATCACCGAGGGCGCACGCGCCGCGCGTCATCCAGATGCTGAAGCTGTTTTCCTCTCCTGCACGGCGCTACGCTCCGCGCATATGGCGCCCTCCGTTGAAGCGCAACTGGGCGTGCCTGTTGTCACGTCCAATCAGGCGATGGGCTGGCATGCATTGCGGCTTGCCGGCATCGAGATCAGCGTTCCCGGCTTCGGTCAATTGCTGGATCGACCTCTGGCAGCGTGAGCGTCGTATCGTGGTAAGCGTCGCGTCGCACGACGGACCCAAAAACGCCGCACCGTTTTCCCATCATCCCCCGCTTGTCGAGCGTACTTGCAATTCGATCGCAGCTGTTCGACCAAGACATTCAGTCTGCAGTGTTCACCCGGACCGCTGCCCACAATGACGGACCCTCACGACATGCCCCAAATGCTGCGTATCGCCGTTGACCGACTGCGCATCACTGCAATCGCGTCCACGCTGATAACGTCCGTTCTTGCGCCAGTTGCGAGCGCGCAGGAGCGAACAGTCCCGCAAAGCCGAGCCGCGATGCAGCAGTCGTTCTCGCCGGTGGTGAAGTCGACGGCGCCTGCGGTGGTGAATGTCTATGTGCGGAGTCGGGTGCGGACGTTTCGCTCGCCCTTCGATGATGATCCGTTCTTCCGCCGCTTCTTTGATCGCCGTGGCGGCGGCTTCGGCATCCCGCGCCAACGCATGCAGAACTCGTTGGGCTCAGGCGTCATCGTCTCCGAGGGCGGTGTCGTGGTCACGAACAATCACGTGATCAAGGGCGGTGGCGACGCCGAGATCAAAGTCGTGCTTGCCGACAAGCGTGAGTTCGACGCCAAGGTTGTCCTGCGCGACGAAAAGACGGATCTCGCCGTGCTGCAGATCGAGGGCCGGGGTGCGCGCTTTCCATCGCTACGGTTCGCAGATTCAGACGATCTCGAAGTCGGCGATCTCGTCCTCGCCATCGGCAACCCGTTTGGTGTCGGCCAGACTGTGACAAGCGGGATCATCTCCGCGCTGTCGCGGACCAACGTTGGGCGCTCCGAAGAACAGCTGTTCATCCAGACGGATGCGGCGATCAATCCAGGCAATTCGGGCGGGGCGCTGGTCGATATGCGTGGCCGGCTCGTCGGTGTGAACACGGCAATTTTTTCCCGCTCAGGCGGCTCGAATGGAATTGGATTTGCCATACCCGTCAACCTCGTCCGTCTCGTCGTTGAGAGCGCGCGTGAGGGTGGCGATCGCGTCCGGCGTCCGTGGCTTGGTGCGCGCCTCGTCAAACTCAACCGAGATCGGGCGGATGCCCTTGGTCTTGAACGCGTGGCCGGGGCGCTTGTCAGCGATGTCTATCCCGACAGCCCGGCGGAAGAGGCCGGACTGAAAAGTGGAGATGTGATCCAGTCCGTCGACGGGCGGCGGATCAACGATCCCCGTTCGCTGAACTTTCGCCTCGCAACAGCGGGCCTTGGCGCCACGGCCGAACTCGGGATTGTCCGCGACGGGCGTCGCCGCAAGCTGCGGGTCGCCTTGCGCGAAGCCGCCCAGCGGGGAGAGGATAATGCCTATACGCTGGAGGGTCCGCATCCTTTCGACGGTCTCGATATCGCCGATGTGACGCAGCGACTGGCTGACGAATTCCGTATTCGCCGCGCGCCAGGCGTACTTGTGATCCGTGTCGATGATGCTGGTCGAGCGGCCCGTCTTGGCTTTCGCCCCGGCGACGTTATCGTGTCCGTCAATCGACGCCGTGTTGCCCAGGCGACGGACCTCTTGCCACTCATCAACGAGACGCCAAGGGTCTGGCGCCTGCTTGTGAGGCGCGGGCGCAAGATCATTCCATTGAACGTGCGCAGTTCGCGGTTGTGACCACGCTGTTCGAGGCAGCCGGACTCGAGGCGGCGGCACCGCGCCCGCTCGCCGACCGGCTGCGTCCAGGCACGCTTGCCGAGGTCGTCGGTCAGGCACACATCGTCGGGGCAGATGGCACGCTCACACGGATGGTCGACGCTGGTCGGCTGACGAGTGTCATCTTCTGGGGCCCGCCCGGCAGCGGCAAGACGACAGTCGCCCGTCTCCTCGCCGACGCAACCGATCTCGAGTTCGAACAGCTGAGCGCAATTTTCTCCGGCGTGAAAGACTTGCGTGAAGCCTTCGAGCGGGCAAAAGGTCGACGGGCCTCCGGTCGCGGCACCTTGCTCTTCATCGATGAAATTCATCGCTTCAACCGCGCCCAGCAGGATAGTTTTCTTCCCTACATGGAAGACGGCACCATCACGCTTGTCGGCGCGACGACTGAAAACCCGTCGTTCGAGTTGAACGCCGCCGTACTCTCTCGGGCCACCGTCCTCTCATTCGAGCGGCTAAACGAAGACGATCTCGAAAGTCTCCTCACGCGTGCCGAGGCGGAGGAGGGCCGTAAACTCCCACTAGACGATGACGCACGTGATGCGTTGCGCGCCATGGCGGACGGGGACGGGCGTTCCTTGCTGAACCTCGCCGAAGACGTCTTTGCCACGACCGCGGGGCACGATGGCCCGCCGCTGGACCGCACGGAACTCTCCGGCCGCGTGCAGCGCCGGGCACCGATCTACGACAAGTCCCGGGAAGGGCACTACAACCTGATCAGCGCGCTCCACAAATCGGTGCGCGGGTCCGATCCCGATGCCGCGCTTTATTGGTTGGCGCGCATGCTGGTGGGTGGTGAGAGCCCGTTGTTTCTTGTGCGCCGCCTCGTCCGCATGGCGGTGGAAGACATCGGCCTCGCTGACCCGCAGGCGTTGCCCCAGGCGCTTGCGGCCAAAGAGGCATACGATTTCCTCGGCAGCCCGGAAGGTGAACTCGCGATCGCACAGGCCACGATCTATCTTGCAACCGCGCCAAAATCGAACGCCAACTATGTTGCCTACAAATCCGCGATGCGCGCAGCAAAAGAGACCGGCTCCGTTGCCCCGCCAAAAATTATCCTGAACGCTGCAACCGACCTGATGGCTGAGCAGGGTTACGGCGACGGTTACGCCTATGATCACGATGCGCCTCAGGCCTTCTCTGGCCAGAACTATTTCCCAGACGACATGCCGCGGCCGACCTACTACACGCCGCCCGATCGCGGCTTTGAACGTGAAATCCGCAAACGCCTCGCCTATTGGGCGGGCCTGCGTGCGGACCGGGAGCGCGCTTAGCGGTGCCACGCTGGACGTCCGGCCATTTCATCGCCACGCAGAACGCGATACTGTACGCGTCATATGACTGCCTGAGCGCGAGCCCACCCCATGGCCAATCCCACGTTCGCCGACCTGTGGAAGGTCCACCCGACCAACCGCTCAAACCAGCTGCCGTGCCGCCGACCGGACGGCCGCCCGTCCTATGCCAATCAGTGTGCGATCCGTCTCGGTGAGTGCATGCGCCGTGCAGGCGTGAAGCCGGGCCAGATCAGGGGTGGGCCAACGTGCGGCGTGCATCCGCCATCCATGATGCACTTCATCCGGGCACAAGCGTTCGCCGACGGGCTCAACCGCGCCAATCTGCCGTGGCTCGGCAAGACTGAAAAGCTCCGTGGCGAACAGCCGGCTCAGTTCACGAAAATACTGTTCGGGCGCAAGGGCATCATCTTCCTCAAGGATTATTGGGCCCGTTCCGGTGAGCGGGGCACGGGGCGCGCCACGGGCGATCACATCGATCTGTTTGACGGCTACCGCACGACCGCGAGCTGGCTCATGGAATACTTCTCCTGGCTCGGGTATTACGGCGGCTATTCGGGCTCGAAGGAAATCTGGTTCTGGGAGGTCGAATGAAACCGATCATTGGATTGCTTGGCGGGTTCATCGGCGCGGTGATCGGCGCCTACTTCCTCGCGCAGGCCGGGGCCGTTTGGTACACGGGTGAATCTGAGTTCCAGAGCCCAGATGAGTTCGAGGAGACCTACAGCCTCGTTTACTTCTCCGTCATTGCCGGAGCGGCGCTTGCCGGTTATCTGATTGCCCGCATCGCAGCGGGAAAACTGGTCAAGTAGCCGCCGGCGAAACGCGGAATGGCGCGCGGAAACAATGCTCAAGATGACAGTGCTGGCGGCGTTTGGCGGGGCGCTTGGCGCAGCAACTCGCTATCTCTTCGGCATCGCCGCGACGCGCGCCTTCGGCCTGACATTCCCTTGGGGGACGTTGATCGTGAATGTCGCAGGGTCCCTCGCCATCGGGCTGCTGATCGGTTGGCTTGCGAACCGCGCAAGCGAGAGCGCTGCAGCGGTGCGCGTGTTCTTTGCGGTCGGCGTGCTCGGCGGTTTCACAACCTTCTCAGCTTTTGCCCTCGATGTCGTAACGTTGCTCGAGCGCAAACAGGCCGCCTCAGCGTTTGGCTATACGTTGGCGTCCGTCATCCTTTCGGTTTCAGCCGTCTTCATCGGTCTTGCGATCATGCGCCAGGGCGTGCCGCGATGAGGGGCGTGCGGCAATGACCGGCGTTGTTCAACGGGACGTCATCGCTGCCGATGACGGGCTGCGTCTCGATCGCTGGTTTCGCCAGCATTATCCCGCACTGGGTTTTGGGCAACTGCAGAAAATGCTTCGGACGGGTCAGGTGCGTGTCGACGGCGCACGCGTGAAAACAAGCACCCGGCTTGTGCAGGGCCAGACGGTGCGTGTGCCCCCGCTACCAACGACCAAACTAGACCCGGCGCGCAAGAGCGATCGCCAGCGCAGAGAGGAAAAATCGCACACTCTGAATCGTGCGGAAATAAGTGAGCTCCGCGATCGAGTTCTGCTCCGTGATGACCATGTCATCGCGATCGACAAGCCTGCAGGTCTCGCAGTGCAGGGGGGTGCCGGCACCACCCGCCATCTCGATGCGATGCTGCATGCCCTGCGCTTTGAAGCCGATGAGCCGCCGCGGCTCGTGCATCGTCTTGATCGTGACACCAGCGGTGTGATGCTGCTCGCGCGCAGCCGCAAGGCGGCAGCCGTGCTCGCGAAAAGTCTCCAGCAGCGGGAGGCGGAGAAGCTGTACTGGGCGTTGGTGATCGGAACCCCACGCCCGAGCGACGGCATCATCGATGCCGCACTCATCAAAAAGGGGACATCGGGACGTGAAAAAATGCACGTCGCCGAAGTTGACGAAAACGGGCAGCGCGCGCAAACCATCTACGATACGGTTGATTTCGCAGGTGGCCGTCTGGCCTGGCTGGCGTTTCAGCCGGTGACAGGCCGCACCCATCAGATACGTGCTCATGCTGCCGCCTTCGGCCATGTTATCGTGGGTGATGGAAAGTACGGAGGCGCTGATGCGCATCCCGGTCCGCCGATCGCTCGTCAGCTCCATCTACATGCCCGTCGTCTCCGCTTGCGCCATCCCGTCCGCGGTATGATCGACGTGGAGGCCCCTTTGCCGGAGCACATGGCCGAGACCTGGGGGTTCTTGAGCTTTGATCCCACCCGCGAGGTGGAGTTTTTAAGCCGAGAGGATAAAAGACGATGACAGCGTCTGACGCCTCACCATTCCTCGTCATCTTCGATTGCGACGGAACTCTGATTGACAGCCAGCATGTTATTTGCGCGGCGATGGATCACGCATTCGAGACGAACGGACGGCCTTCGCCCGGCCGTGAGGCTACCCTCCAAATCGTTGGCCTTTCACTGTTTGAAGCCATTCATCGCCTCGTCCCCAATGAGCCGCCGGATGTGATCCGGGCGCTCGGTGAGGCTTACAAACAGGCATTCAATCGTTTTCGCAGTGAGTTCGCCGGTCGTGAACCACTTTATCCAGGCGCGCGGGACGTCGTCGAGGCACTCGGCCAGCGCAACGACGTGCTTCTTGGCATCGCGACCGGCAAATCCCGACGTGGCGTGGACCACTTTCTTGAAAGAGAAAATTTCGAGTCCCTGTTCGCGACCATTCAGACCGCGGACAGTGCGCGATCGAAACCTGACCCCGAGATGATTGAGATTGCGCTGCAGGAAACCGGCGTTCAGCCGTCGCGGGCAGTCATGATCGGCGACACGACGTACGATATCGAGATGGGAAACGCGGGCGGCGTTACGACGATCGGCGTGAGCTGGGGCTATCACGAACCGGATGCACTCAAAGAGGCCGATGCAGATTATATCGTGACAGACTATCCTGACCTCGCCCGGTTGCTCGATCGCCTGTTCAAAGAGCCACCCGAATGACTGAGGGGATGGACGACGACGCGCCATTGCATCACACGCCGCGCATGCGCCCGGCAGGCGATGCGCCAAAGCCCGGCCCAAAGCGGATCTACACCTCTGTCGCCCATGCGCAACGCGACGAAAACTATGCCATCGAACTCGACGGCCGGCCGGTGCGCACACCGGCCCGCGCGTTGCTCGCCGTACCGCAACTGGCGCTTGCAGACGCGCTCGTGGCTGAGTGGGACAGCCAGGGCGAGACCATCGATCACAAGACCATGCCGCTGACCCGGCTGGCCAATACCGCGCTCGATAACGTGCGTGGCCGTGAGGATGTCATCGTCGAAGAGATCGTCTCGTTCGCCGGGAACGACCTGCTGTGCTATCGCGCCGAAACACCCGATAGCCTCGTCGCGGCGCAAAACGACGCCTGGGACGCCCCTTTGGCTTGGGCAGAGGAAAAATGCGGCGGGCGCTTCGTGCGTGTGGCCGGTGTGATGCATGTTCCGCAACCGCAGGCCGTCCTCACCGCCGCACGTCACATGATTGCGGCGCACGATGCGTTCCAGCTGACGGCACTCCACAACATGACGACGCTCACAGGCTCAGCTGTTCTCGCTTTGGCTGTCGCGGCGGGAGAACTGCCCGCTGCAGACGCTTGGGAGCGCGCGCATGCGGATGAAGACTGGCAAATCAGCCAGTGGGGCCCCGATGCCGAAGCGGCCGCCCGCCGAACCTACCGCGAGGGTGAGTTCACGACGGCGTATCAGTTTCTGACGCTCGTCAGTCAAACGTAGACCACGCGCGCCGAAGAAAATCGCAAGTTTTCCTCCTCTTGATCTCTGTCTGATCCAGTGCACGCGGCGCGAAGAGGAGCCGTAAGCGATGATGATCGATATTGCGACCTACGTCATGTTGCTTGTGCCCGTGCTGGCGTGCGGCGGCGCGATGACCCGCATGATGATCGAATGTGTGCGACGCGAGGCCAGCAAGCTGCGTGTGGAGCGTGCGCTTCTTGCTTTTTGGATGTGTATCGCAGTGCTGATGTCGGTTCACGCGGCTGGCAGCATGAACGGGCTTGTCGTCTCGCTCTAGCCCCGCGATGGGACGCAGCGAGATGCGGGCAACCGCAAGCTCTCCTCGGCTCCCGGCCCCTTTTCCGCCTTGTGGCGGCGTGCTAGAGCGCTGCGGGGTTTTTCGCCCATCACCCGCCAACGCCAAAAGAAAACCGGTCCTTACATGACTGACGTCCTTGCCGAGCTTGAAGTCCGCCGTCGCACCGCAGAACTCGGAGGCGGGCAGAAGCGCATCGATGCGCAGCACGAGCGCGGCAAGTTGACGGCGCGTGAGCGGATCGAACTTCTCATGGATGAAAATTCGTTCGAGGAGTTCGATGCCTTCGTTGAGCACCGCTGTACCGACTTCGGCATGGATGCGAACAAGATCCCGGGTGACGGCGTTGTCACCGGCTGGGGCACGATCAACGGCCGCGTTGTCTACGTTTTCGCGAAAGATTTTACCGTCTTTGGCGGCTCGCTTTCCGAAGCCCACGCCCGCAAGATTACAAAAATTCAGGACATGGCTCTGCAGAACCGTGCGCCTGTGATCGGGCTTTTCGATGCCGGTGGTGCGCGCATCCAGGAGGGTGTTGCAGCCCTTGGTGGCTATGGCGAAGTGTTCCTGCGCAATACGATGTCGTCGGGCGTTATTCCTCAGATCAGCGTCATTATGGGCCCCTGCGCCGGCGGAGATGTTTATTCTCCCGCCATGACCGATTTCATCTTCATGGTGCGCGACACGTCCTACATGTTCGTGACCGGACCGGACGTCGTGAAGACTGTCACGAACGAGGAGGTTTCGGCAGAGGAACTTGGTGGCGCAAGCGTGCATACCACCAAGTCATCGATTGCCGACCGCGCTTATGACAACGATGTCGAGGCGCTGCTGCAGATGCGGCGTTTGATGGATTTCCTGCCGGCGAACAATCTGTCCGGCGTCCCGGAAATGCCGACGAAGGATGCAGCGAGCCGCGTCGACACATCGCTGGATACTCTGATCCCGGCAAACCCGAACCAGCCGTACGACATCAAGGAGCTGATCCGCAAAGTCGCCGATGAAGGGGATTTTTTCGAGATCCAGGAAGCGCACGCCGCGAATATCGTCGTTGGTTTCGCACGCATGGAGGGCCGCACCGTCGGTGTGATCGCCAACCAGCCAATGGTGCTCGCCGGCGTTCTCGACAGTGATGCGTCCCGCAAGGCCGGACGATTCGTGCGGTTCTGTGATTGCTTTGGTATTCCGTTGGTCACGTTCGTGGATGTCCCGGGGTTCCTGCCCGGCACGGCTCAAGAATATGGCGGCCTCATCAAGCACGGCGCAAAACTGCTGTTCGCCTATGCGGAGGCGACAGTGCCGAAAGTCACTGTCATCACGCGAAAGGCGTACGGCGGCGCTTATGATGTCATGTCATCGAAACACATCCGCGGTGACGTCAATTACGCGTGGCCGACCGCCGAGATCGCGGTCATGGGGCCGAAGGGTGCGGCGGAGATTATCTATCGCTCAGAGCTTTCCGACCCGGACAAGATCCAGCAGCGGATTGACGATTATACCGAGCGCTTTGCCAATCCATTCGTCGCTGCTGAGCGCGGGTACATTGATGAGGTGATCCTGCCTCACACCACGCGTCGTCGGATATGCCGGGCGCTCAACATGCTTCGAGGCAAGAAGATCGAGAACCCCTGGAAGAAGCACGACAACATTCCGCTTTGAAGCGGGTCTTCGCCGTTGCTGACTGGAGGTTGGCTATCCGGTGCTGCGTCTGACGCTAGCGACGCGCAAGCCGGAGATTTGCCGTACCCTGAGAGCTGGAGATCGAAACACGCTGCGTCTTGCCGGCGACGTTTACCGTGACACGCGCGGTGACGGAGTACTGCGTGTTCATCACCGTTCCGACATACCGGTTGGGCGCAACGCGCGTGAGTTTCCCGGTCTGATCAACGCGCCCGGCACCGCTCGCGCAACGCGCATTGACCGAGAAGTCCTGACCGGCAATACGCCCGTAGGTCACGGAGCAGCGGACCTTCTCCTTGCCACCTGATTTCAAGTTGACAGTCCCGCCACCACGCCACTTCCCGGAGATGGAGGCCGCGTAGGCCTGAGAATGCGCGCCGAGCAAGAGCGCGACTGCGACACCTGCGCGAAGGAGGGCAGGTGCGGATATGGAGCGGGGGGGAAGCATGGCGCCGATCCTTTCATCAGGTCGCGGTTCGGGTTACCGCAGCCTTAACCATAACACAGTCTGTGCGGTTCCGTAGCCTCGAAATCCAATGGAGAGTCCAGAGGAGGCAGCGCAACGACCCGCCGTGACTGTGGCGCCGCTCTCACATGACCAGCGCTCGCCCGATCAGCAACAGCCCGAGCGCAATCAGTACAATCAGCACGCTTCTACGGAATACCGCTGTCGACATTTTGTTGCGCAGCCACGTCCCGGCGATCACCCCGGCCACCATCGGTGCGACAGCTGCGACCGAGAGCGCACCGATCTGTAGTGTCAGAAACCCGATCGCCCATAGCCCTCCGGCCACGATCACTGATGAGAGCGTAAAGGACGTATTGATCGTTTGCAGGAAGACATTGCGCGCCAATGGCATGCCAAGGAGGTAGGGGAGGACAGGCATGATCTGCGATCCTGTGATCCCGTTCACCAGCCCGGTGCAGAACCCGACGGGGACGCGGAGCGCATTGTGCAGACCTTCCGGCAGCATCGCGTCGATGTGGCCAAGCGTCCACGCGCCATAGAAGACGAGCACGAGCCCGAGCAGTGCGGCTGCATAGTCAAGATTGACCTGACTCAGTAGATAGAGACCGAGGCAGAGCCCCGGAATGACCGCCGCAAACATCGGCCAGAACCGCACCCACGTTTCCCGAAAGGCGGCGGCCTGCACATGCACCATCAGGTTGCTCGCAATCGATGGCACAAGCACCAGCGGCATGGCCCGATCGAGCCCGACAGCCAGAACAAGAATAGGAAGGCAGGTCGACGAAAACCCAAGTCCCACAGCGCCTTTGACGAGCCCTGCAAACAGGAACGCAAATACGGCGAGCGCAATGGCACCGCCCGTCAGATCGTCCATGGCTACCCCCGCGCCCTCGGCTGCGCCCTTCGGTACGACGACACGCTGTACGCATCAAACGACTTTGCGCATCCGACGGTGAGCAGATGTGCCGATCGGGCAAAGAAAAAGGCGCACCGGGGAGGAGGTCGGTGCGCCTTTCAACGAAGCAGGCCGTCGCCTGCTCGATTGGAAAACTCTGTTGTGCGTCAGAGCTGACCAAACTTGGATCCAACGGTATTCGAACCGCCGGCGACTGCGCTTCGGCGGGGGAGGACCGCTTCCAATCGCAGCATTGTCATATGAGTAGCGCGCATTTTTGTGCGGCGCACCATAATTTGCTGCACCGCATGCCAGCAATGCATCGTGTGCATGCCCTCGACATGGAGGCCTGCGTCAGGCAAGGGGCGATACAACCTGTTTTTCAGTTTGGGTATCCGCATGGCGTCTCGCCCTGAAGAAACGATCATGCACCCGGCCGTTGCCTCTTACCGAGTTGCGACGGCGCGCCTTTGGTTGCTGCTTGTTGGCGCCGGAAGTCTGTGGGGGCTGACCTTCCCATTGGCGCGGATTGCTGCCCAAGGCGGTACGCATGCCGTCACACTTGCGCTTTGGCAGGCGGTGGTGTCGGCGCTGGGCCTCGTTGCAGTCCATCTGGCGTTGCGGTGGCGTTTGCCGCTCTCTGGCCAGCATGTCCGCTTTTACGCCGTCTGTGGGCTTATGGGCACGGCGTTGCCGACGTCGCTCTACTACTTGGCGGCAGTGCACGTTCCCTCTGGCGTGCTTGCCATCACCATTGCCACCGTACCCATGATGACGCTGCTGCTTGCTTGGCTGTGTCGGATCGAACGCCCCTCGATGGCCCGCGTTGCGGGATTGGTCGCCGGTATTCTCGGTGTCGCCTTCCTCGTACTGCCGGAAGCGAGCCTGCCAGACCCCGCAGCCGTGCCGTGGGTGCTGCTTGTCGTCCTCTGCGCAGCCTGTTACGCGATCGAGAACAGCTATATTGCGCTTGATTTACCGCCCGACACGCATCCGCTCTCCATCCTCCTGGGCATGATGATTGCGGCCGCGTTGATGACCGCTCCGGTTGCTTTTGTCTTTGGCGTGCTTGCCCTTCCGTCGCTGCCTTTTGGATGGCCAGAGATATCGCTTTTCGGCATGGCTGTGTTGAGCACCGTGGCGTACACCGTTTTTGTCTATCTCGTTGGCGCAGGCGGCCCCGTTTTTGCCAGTCAGATTGCGTATGTGGTGACGCTCACCGGCGTTGCGTGGGGCATGGTGTTGCTTGGGGAAGCGCACTCGGGCTGGGTCTGGGCAGCCCTCGCTATTATGCTCGTCGGCCTCGCGCTCGTGAAACCTGGTGGTGACGCAGCCGGGTCACAGAGCGAAGTGAAACCTTAGAGCCTGCCCGAGTGACGTGGAGACGGCACTGTTTGTTTTGGACGCCCGCCGTCCGGCAATCCCGAATGGCCCGGCATTTTAGCCGCTGTCTCGTCGCGTCCCGCCTTATCCGCACCCCCGATCCGCGTTTCAGCGAGACGCCCGATCTTGAGACGAATGCGTTACGGCAGCGTCGGCGCGTTTAACTCGCAGAGGCTCTACCGCAACCCCAGCGCGACATCTGCAACGAGGTAGATCCCGAGCGCGGCAAGCAACGCGAGGATCAGCTTGCGAAACCCCGCCTCACTGATGCGGCGATAGAGCGGAATGCCGCACGCCACTCCGACCAGCGTGACCGGCACGACATACAGAGCAAGGTCCAAAACCTCCCGCGTCACCAGACCCGCATACCAAAGGCTCGCGAAAGCGAATGTGACTGTCGCCAGATTGAGCGGCTGGTAGACCGCGCGCTGCTCTTCCTTCGACCACCCCCGCATACTCGTCCACAGCGACCAGACCACACCGGGGATCGCTGCCCCTCCACCGACAAGACCGCCTGTGACCCCGACCAACGCATCGGGCAGCGGCGTGCGCGGAGAGATCACGATCCGGCGACGGCGCGCCAGCATTACAATGCAGTATCCGATCAGGATCACGCCGATGAGCCCCTTGAGCAGATCGGTCGGAACGGAGACGAGAATGAAAGCTCCGAGCGGCGCCCCGACCAGCGCCCCAAGCGCGAATGGTACAATCCGCCGCCATTGGATCGCGTGCCATACCGTGCGCAACGACGCGGGGACGAAAAAGAGCGCTGAAAACATCATCAGCGGTGCCGCGATCTTTGGCGATAGCACGATGAGATAGACCCCCATCATCAGCGGCCCGCTACCAAACCCGACGGCACCCGTGACGATGCCACCGAAGAATGCGGCCACCAGAATGATGGCGAGATGCTCGAGAGGCATGGGCGGCAGGCCCAGTTGCAGGAAGAGGTGCGCATAGCTCACTGGTCAGCGCGCGACACGCGGGGTACGCCAGGACTATGCCGTCCAACCCGATCCTCATCAAACGCTTCCTCGATCTGCCGGGCAAAGAACATGGCGCAGCCCGCGCGGGGATCGAGGACATCTGCGTGCAGGGCGCGCGTGCACCGTTCGTATCCGCGAATGACAAGCGCATTTTCCTCCACACCTGGATCAATGCGTACTTCCAAAGTGCAGTGGAACATGTCTGGATCGCATCGCGTGCGCGCGACGCTGCGATCGTTGGCTATCTCGTTGGCGCGTGCTCGCCGCCCGACCATGCACATGGCCTGCCCGGCCAGTTTCATGTGTCGGTGTTCAGGGATCTCTGGCGCGCGTTCCCGGCTCACTTACATATCAACGTCACAGCGACCGCCCGCGGCCACGGGGTCGGCGGCGCCTTGATCCGTGCCTTCCTTGAGGATTTGCGCTGCCGCAAGATCGCCGGTGTCCACATCGTCACCGTCGACGGCGCACGGAACGCGACGTTCTATCGGCGCGCCGGCTTTACCGTTGAGCACGCTCGAAGCGCGCTCGAGCGCAATCTGGTGTTCATGGGGCAGCACCTTGCTGAGCCCCCCATGTACACGTCGGGAACACAACGGCGCTGAAGCATCCACAAGCGGTGCCGGCGTATCGGGGAAATGTCACCCCGGACGCAGCGTGCCATTGCGATGCCCCATTGCCATCGTTATGCTCCGAGCGAGCGTGTATCCCCGCGCGTTACAACGACGGGGCAGACACGCCGTGGGCTGTTGCCAACCTCTTGACCGTATGGTCAATGGATGCCGCGTCAGCCCGGCGATAAGTCAAGGGAACGCAGACGTATCAAAACCTCAGGAGGGTTTGAATGAAAGTACTGTCGAGAGTTGCGATTGGGGCACTGGTTGCCGCTGGTTTCGCAACAACGGCATCCGCGGCAACGCTGGATGACATCAAGAAAAAAGGTCACGTGCAGTGTGGCGTGAGCCAGGGCCTGCCAGGCTTCTCCAACACGGATGACAGCGGCAAGTGGACCGGCATCGACGTCGATCTCTGCAAGGCCGTCGCAGCTGCTGTTTTCGGCGACGCGACCAAAGTCAAATTCACACCGCTGTCTGCGAAAGAGCGTTTCACCGCACTGCAGTCCGGTGAAGTCGACATCCTCTCCCGTAACACGACATGGACGATGGGCCGTGACACGGCGCTCGGCCTGAACTTTGCCGGCGTCAACTATTACGACGGTCAGGGTTTCATGGTGCCGAGCAAGCTCGGTGTCGACAGCGCTCTGAAACTCGATGGCGCATCGGTCTGCACCAACACGGGTACAACGACCGAGCTCAACGTGGCTGACTACTTCCGTTCGAACAACATGAAGTACGAAGTCGTCGCGTTCGAAAAGGCTGACGAAGTTGTCGCCGCTTACGACGCCGGTCGTTGCGACGTCTACACGACAGACCGTTCGGGCCTCGCAGCTCAGCGCCTGAAACTGTCAAACCCGGATGACCACGTCGTTCTCCCGGAAATCATCTCGAAAGAGCCGCTCGGCCCCGTTGTCCGTCAGGGCGACGATCAGTGGTTCAACATCGTGAAGTGGACCCACTTTGCAATGGTCAACGCCGAAGAAATGGGCGTGTCCAAAGCGAACCACGGTGAGATGATGAAGTCTGCAAACCCGGGCATCAAGCGTCTGCTTGGTACCGAAGGTGACTTCGGCTCGAAGCTCGGCCTCGGCAATGACTGGGCATCCAACGTGATCAGCCAGGTCGGCAACTACGGCGAAGTGTATGAAGCCAACGTCGGCCCGAACACACCGCTCAAGCTGGCCCGCGGCACGAACGCGCTGTGGACCAAAGGCGGCCTGCAGTACGCACCACCGGTCCGTTAAGGACGCAAGTGACGACCATCGCCCGGGGAACTCCCCGGGCGATTTTGTATCCGGCTCTTGGCGCGCATCAAGACGCGCTGCCGGTTGAGCGTTACGTCCCGGGGAGGGTGGCGGACGCAGTGTTGCAGGGTGACCTGCAACGTCATCGGACTTCGGGGGAATTCCGTGACCTGGCTGCTGGAAAGCATCACATCGATCCCGACGTGGTTCACGTCACTCGATAAAGTCGACGTCGGTTTCACGATACTTCTGCTTGCCGGCCTGATCGCAACGATCTGGTCGTGGAAGGGCCGCCCCGGGTTGATCGCGGCTGGCGCCTATGTGGCGGTTGGTATCGCCATCGCATTTTTCGTCTCCTTTCAGGCGGCAGTTGGCCTTGGCGCAGCCCTCGCCCTTGCGTCAGTTTTTCTCCCCAATATCCATCCCGAGCATGGCCAGATCATCTGGTACAATGATCCACGCAAACGCGGCGTCCTCGCGCAAGGTTTGCTTTATCTGTTCGTTGTCTGGAGCGTCTATGCGATCGTCACGAACACGATCGTTAACCTCGAGCGCCAGAACATCGCCTCAGGCTTCGGGTTCTGGAACCAGACCGCCGGTTACGGGATCAATTTCAATCCCTTCCTCCAGTATTCGGAAGAGAGCAGCTACGGCCAGACCTTCTGGGTCGGCCTTCAGAACACGCTCGTCGTTGCCGTCATCGGTATTTTCCTCGCGACCATCCTCGGCTTCATCGTCGGTGTGGCGCGGCTCTCCAGCAACGTGATCATCTCGAAGCTTGCCTACTGGTACATCGAGATCAACCGTAACATCCCGCTGCTGCTGCACATCTTCATCTGGTACTTC